>JAKAOH010000124.1 GCA_021812285.1 Acidobacteriota bacterium
ATGAAATGCTGAAATCGTCCGCCGCCTGCGCCTGTGGCCTGCGAGGAAAGCGCAAAGCCGCCGGTGTCGATTCTCGCATCAAGATTGCCAATCGCAACCGCTTGCGCCGGATCGAAGGCCAGATCCGCGGCATCGCGCGGATGGTCGCCGAAGACCGCTATTGCCCCGATATTCTGGTCCAGATCGCCTCGGTGGAGCAGGCGCTGCGCGGCGTGGCGCGGGGATTGATGCGGAATCACCTGGAGCACTGCGTCACGCAAGCGATCCGGGGTGGCTCCGCGCGCGACGCGGCAACCACCTACGACGAACTGCTGGATCTGATTTTCCGCCATTCGCGCTAGATGGCGCGCGACGCGAGACCCCCGAGAGAAGACACGCCCATGAATGAACGCGAGGATTCGACAATCCACATCGCGACCGGGAGCGCGGCAACCGATCCGGTTTGCGGGATGAAGGTGAATCCGGAGAAGGCCTCGGCGAAATTCGACTATAAAGGCAAAACGTATGTTTTTTGCTGCGCGGGTTGCCGCACGAAATTCGAGACCGATCCCGAAAAATATCTAGCCAAGAAAGCCGCAGCGCCGGCGGCGAAGCTGATTTCGCTGGGTGCGCCGGAAGGCCATGCGGCTCACCCCGCGCCGCATCCGGCTCCGGCTCCGGAAACGGCAAAGGCGCCGCACGCGCATGTCGCGGCGGCCGAAGCGACTTTCACCTGCCCGATGCATCCGGAAGTCAAAACGAAAAAACAGGAGCCGTGTCCGAAATGCGGCATGGCGCTCGATCCGCTCGATTTCGCGCCGTCGCAGAAGATCGAATATACATGCCCCATGCATCCGGAAATCGTGCGCTCGGAGCCCGGTTCGTGCCCGATCTGCGGAATGGCCCTCGAACCGAAAACCGTCGCGCTCGAAGAGCGGGAAAATCCGGAGCTGGCGGAAATGAAGCGACGGTTCTGGATTTCGGTCGCGCTCACGATTCCGATTCTCATCGCCGCGATGGGCGAATCGTTGCCGGGGCTTCGCTCGCTCCTGAGTTTCCTTTCGCCGCGCGGCCGCCAGTGGTTCGAACTGGCGCTGACGACGCCGATCGTTCTGTGGGGCGCGTGGCCGTTTTTCGTTCGTGGATGGAATTCGCTGGTGAATCGCAGCCTGAACATGTTTACCCTGATCGGTCTGGGCGTTGGCGTGGCCTACGGTTACAGCGTGGTGGCGACGGTCATCCCCTACGCGTTTCCCGCGTCGTTCCGCGGCCCTACGGGCGAGGTCGCCGTCTATTTTGAACCTGCGGCAGTGATTACGGTGCTCGTTCTGCTGGGCCAGGTGCTCGAACTCCGCGCGCGCAGCCGGACCGGCGCTGCGATCAAGGCGCTCCTGGGTCTCACGCCGAAAACGGCTCGGCGGATCGGCGAAGACGGCTCGGAGACAGACGTACCGCTCGAGCAGGTCAAGCCCGGCGATAAATTGCGCGTGCGGCCGGGAGAAAAAGTCCCGGTGGACGGCGTGGTGATCGAAGGATTGAGCAGCGTGGATGAATCCATGATCACTGGCGAGCCGATTCCGGTGGAAAAAAGCGCGGGTGTTCGGGTAACCGGGGCGACGGTGAACGGCACCGGCTCGCTGGTAATGCGCGCCGAGCACGTGGGCTCGGATACGCTGCTCGCACAGATCGTGCGGATGGTGAGCGAAGCCCAGCGCAGCCGCGCGCCGATTCAGAAACTGGCGGACATCGTGGCGGGATATTTCGTTCCGACCGTCGTCGGCATTTCGATTCTGACGTTCGCGGTGTGGGCGATCTGGGGCCCAAGCCCGCGCATGGCGCACGCGATCGTGAACGCCGTCGCGGTGCTGATCATCGCGTGCCCCTGCGCGCTGGGCCTGGCGACGCCGATGTCCATCATGGTGGCGATGGGACGCGGCGCGACGATGGGCGTGCTCTTCAAAAACGCCGAAGCGATTGAGCTGATGCGCAAAGTGGATACGCTGGTGGTGGATAAAACCGGCACGCTGACCGAAGGCAAACCGCAACTGGCTGCGGTCGAGCCGGCCGCTGGATTCGACGCGAGCGAGGTGCTCGCGCTGGCAGCGGCACTCGAACGCGCGAGCGAGCATCCGCTGGCTGCGGCGATCGTCAAGGGTGCCGAAGCGCGCGGCGCGAAGCTCGGCTCGGTGGAAAATTTCCTATCGCTCACCGGACGCGGCGTGCGCGGACGCGTGAACGGCAGGGACGTGGCGCTGGGCAACGGCAAGCTGCTCGAGGAAATGGGCCTCGATGGCGGCGCAATTTCCGAAAAAGCGGAAGCGATGCGCGCCGACGGCCAGACGGTGATGTACGCCATCGTGAACGGCAAAATCGCCGGACTCATCGGCGTGGCCGATCCCATAAAACAAACCACGCCGGAAACGATTCACCGGCTGCAGGAAGACGGCATTCGCGTGGTGATGCTGACGGGCGACAGCCGCACCACCGCGCAGGCGGTTGCAGCTCGGCTAAAGGTGGACGAAGTGATCGCCGAAGTATTGCCGCAAGAAAAAGCCGCGGTGGTGAAGCGGCTCGAATCGGAAGGGCGCTTCGTCGCGATGGCGGGCGACGGCATCAACGACGCGCCGGCCTTGGCGCAGGCGCGCGTGGGCATCGCCATGGGCACCGGCACGGATGTGGCGATGGAAAGCGCCGGCGTCACGTTGGTAAAAGGCGATCTGCGCGGCATCGTGCGGGCGCGCGTGCTGAGCCGGGCGACGATGAAAAACATCCGCCAAAACCTTTTTTTCGCCTTCGTCTACAATTCGCTCGGCGTGCCAATCGCCGCGGGCGTGCTGTATCCGGTCTTTGGCCTGCTCCTGAGCCCAGTGATTGCCGCGGCGGCGATGAGCTTCAGTTCGGTTTCGGTGGTCTCGAACGCGCTCCGGCTTCGCCGCGTCGCGCTGTGACGAGCAGGCGAATCAGTCCTGCGCGGCGGGGCGCAGCAGATGGCAGGAATGCGTCTTGACGATGAGCCAGACGCGCTGGCCCGCCGCGAGGCCGAGCGAGCGGCGCGCGGCTGGCGTGAGCAAGACGGCGAACGTGGCGCCGCAATTCACCCGCGCCAGCACCCGAAAATCCCTTTCCTCGATGGCTTCAATCGTTCCTTCGATCACATTCCGCGCGCTCAGGCCGCGCGGCGGCTCGGTGGCCAGCAGAACGTCCCCCGCGCGTATGCCCACGCGCACAGCGGCCCCGGTCTCGACGCGCGCGAGTGGCGCCTCGATTTCGATTGCGCCGGGATTCAGCAGACACGTCATCGTTCCCGCTTCTTCGTGGAGCGCGGCGATGCGCGCGTCGAAAATATTCTCGAACCCGGCCAGTTGGGCGACGGTTTCCTCGCGCGGGGCTTCGAGAACGTCCTGCGGCAAGCCTTCGGCAACGATGCGGCCGCGTTCGATGACCAGCACGCGCTCGCCGAGCGCAAAAACTTCCTCGCGACTGTGCGTCACGTAGAGAATCGGAATGCGCCGGACCCGATTCCACGCCCGCAGATCCTCCACAATACGGCTTTTGGCGGGCGCATCGAGCGCGGCGAGCGGCTCGTCGAGCAGCAGAATGTCCGGGCGCGTCACGAGAGAGCGCGCGAGCGCGACGCGCTGGCGTTCGCCGGCCGAAATCACGCGCGGCAAGCGCAGTGCCAGCGCGCCGATCCGAAACGATTCCAGAATTTCTCCGACGCGCTTTTTGCGCTCGATCTCCGGCACGCCGCGCAAACCGTAGCGAATGTTGCGTTCGACCGTGAGATGCGGAAAGAGCGCTGAATCCTGAAACACGTAGCCCACGCCGCGGTGCGATACATCCACGTTCACGCGCGAGGCGGAATCGTATACCAGGCGTTCTTCCAGCAGAATTTTTCCGGCGTCCGGTTTAACGAGACCGGCGATAGCCTCGAGCGTGGTCGTTTTCCCCGCGCCGGAACGCCCGAACAGAATGGTGAAACCGGCGGGGACGGCGAAGCGAACGTCGAGCGAAAAGCTCGAACCCGGCGAACCGGCGTACCGTTTCCGGATTGCCGCTTCCAGAAGGATTTCGTTTCGCGCGGTTTCGCGCTCGTCGTCTGCGGAAGACAGTGTGCGGCCCTCCCTTACGCCCATGGGGCGCGCGGCCACGCGCGGCGGTTCCACGCGTAGATCGCGGCCAGAATCAAGAAGGATACCGCAAGCAGCACGAGCGAGGTGACGTTCGCGGCGGCGTAGTTGCCGGCCTGCACCTGGTCGAAAACGTCGATCGAGATCGTTCGCGTGACGCCGGGGATATCGCCGCCAACCATCAGCACCACCCCGAATTCCCCGAACGTGTGCGCGAAAGTGAGCGCGATAGCCGTCGCCACGCCCGAAGCGGAAAGCGGCAGAATCACGCGGAAAAACGTGGCCAGGCGCGACGCTCCCAGCACCCGCGACGCGTCAATCAGCTTCGGATCGATCGCCAGAAACGAATTCACCAGCGGTTGCACCGCGAACGGAAAACTGTAGAACACCGATCCGACGACGAGCCCGGCGAAGGTGAACGCCAGCGTGTGGCCCGTCCAGTGCTGCCACAGGCGCCCGAGCGGACTCGACGAGCCAAACGCCACGAGAACATAAAATCCCAGCACCGTCGGCGGCATCACCAGCGGCAGCGAAGCGAGGGCTTGCACCAAGAATTTCCAGCGCCGCCGCGAATACGCCACCCAATACGCGACGGGCAGCGCCAGCACGATCAGGATCGCCGCCGTCAAGCACGACAGTCGCAGCGTCAATTCGAGCGCCTGCCAGTTCACTGCCGTTTCTCCGGCGTCGCGAAGCCATACCGCTGGAAAATCGCCCGGCCTTCCTTCGTGCCGATGAATTCCAAGAATTTGTGCGCGAGACTCTTCTCTCGCGACCGGCCCACGATCACCGCCGCTTGTTCGATCGGCGGGTAGTCGCTCTGCGGAACCACCCAGTAGCGTCCGCGGGACCGCGTTGCCGGCGCGAACATCAGCGAAAGCGCGGTGAGCGCGGCCTGCGCGTTTCCCGAAACAACGAATTGCGTGGTTTGCGAGACGTCTTCGCCCAGCACCAACCGCGGCTCGAGCGACTCGTAGAGATTCGCGTGCCGCAGCGCCGCCACCGCTGCCTGGCCGTAGGGCGCAAACCGGGGATTCGCGATGGCGATTCTCCGCACCGATGGATCGGCGAGAGCGGCGAGACCCCGCTTGCCGAAATCCAGTGAAGAATCCTTCGGAACATAGACCACCAGCCGGCCCACCGCGTAGCGAACGAGCGAACCAGGCACGATCAGATTTTCCCGCTCGAGCTTCGCCGCGTGCGCGACGTCGGCCGAGAAAAACAGGTCGAAAGGCGCGCCGTGCTCGATCTGCACCGTCAGATTTCCCGAGGAGCCCAGCACCAACCGCACCTCGGCGCCCGTCTGCCCCTCGAATCGGCCGATCAGCGCGTGCAGCGCGCCGTCGAGATCGGCCGCTGCGGCAATGGTGATCTGGCCCGAAGCGCGCGCCGTAGCCGGAACCGCGAGCGCGATCCCCAGCGCCAACGCCGCAATCGCCCGTACGATCCGGTGCCTCTGCGTTCTGCTTTCCATCACCGATGATTCTCCCTTGCGCCGCTCAGTCCGACGCAATTCGCCATTGCCTCTGCCGGCCCCCTCACCATAGCAGTTTCAGAGCCAGTTGGATCTGGCGCGAAGTAGTGGATGTGCTGGTGATCAGCCCAGCGGTGGGTGAAGCGCCCGTAGGAGTGAAAACGACGGTGTTGGGCGTATTGAAATTCGGGTGATTCAGCAGATTGAAAAATTCGGCCCGGAATTGCAGGCGGAATCGCTCCCGGATCTGCATGTTTTTCAGCAAGGAGAAATCCCACGTCTCGATGCCCGGGCCGATCAGTGTGTCCCGGCCCAGGTTTCCATAAAAGCCGCTGCCGGGCGGCGGCGCAAGAAAGGCCGCCGGATCGAAATAACGGGTCGGATCTCCCAGGATCACCGCCCCGTGAAAGTCAGGATTCGCAAACGGCCGCACCGGGTTGCGCGTGTCCCCGTTGTTCGATGGGTTGTAACTGAGCTGCGGCGTGAAGGGAAATCCGGATTGCAACGTGACGATCGATGTCGCTATCCAGCCGCTCGCGGCCGCTCCCACGAGCCCCGTGGCTCCGCGGAGCCACGGGCGCCCGCGTCCGAATGGCAGATCGTAGGTCCCCTCCAGTACGCCTACGTTTCGAACGTCGTAGGTGGCAAGCCCCCAATCCGCGCGCAAATCGTAAGGGTTCATCACGAGTCCCGGGGCGTTGCCCGCGGCGGTGGCGTTCAGGGAATCACCGTTGTCGAGTGCCTTCGACCACGTGTAGGTTCCGCGGAAGGAAAGTCCGCCGCTCAGCCGGTGCTGCAGATCCAGCTGTAGCGCGTTGTAGGAACTGACTCCTTCGGAAAACCAGCTCCACGTGCCAGCCAGCGCCGGATTCGCCAGCGGTGTCCCTTTCGGAATGTAATACGTTCCTGCGGGTACGGGCTCACCAGCCAGCGGCACGGGGAAATTGCCGGGAAATGTGGCGGGGCAGGGCGAAGCCGGACAAATCGTGGGTTTCGGTTCATTCGCGTCGAGGCTGACAATTTCGTGATACCCGTGCGAACCGACGTAGCCAATTTGCAGCGCAGTGCCTGGCGTGAATTCCCGCTCGATCTGCAACGAATAGGAAATCAGCATCGGCGTCCGCAGATCCGGCTGCACGCCGCCCGGGGAAACGAGCGTTCCTGACGGCGGCGCGCTGCCTGGAACCAGAGGCAACGCCGAAACGGCCAGCCCACTCACGACGTCCGTGGGGTTGAACGGTGCGTTCTGATCCATCCGATAGCCCAGGGCGTCCTGTAGGTCGGCGTAGAGGCCAAACCCGGCGCGAACCACCGTTCTCGATCCGAAGGGGCTCCAGGCGAGCCCGATCCGCGGCTCGGGAAGAAACGTCGCATGGTTCATCAGCAAGGCGCGGGCGCCGATGTGCGGCTCTGTCTGGATGATTCCGTTCTCGAAAACAAAAGTGGGGGCCCGGCCGTGCGCTTCGTTCCATCCGTTGGTGAATTCATCGCGCAGACCGAGCGTCAATGTGAAGCGAGGAGCGAGCCGAACAGAATCCTGAAGGTAGAGTGCGCCGAGTAGCGTCCGCCAGCCCAATTCGGTGGGAGTGGGATCGAACAGAAAACTGCCGATCGTGCCTTCGAGCAGAGTCTGCAAGCCGGTGAATGTGGCTTGGCCGTATTGGCTGAGCGCCAAACTTTCGTTGGACTGGACGCGCTGTAGCCACACCCCGGCGCTGATTTCCTGCGGACCTTTGGCCAGCGACAACCGGTCCTCCATTGTGAAAAGGTTGCGCGTGATCGCCAGGTTGCTGCCGTTATTGCTCCCCGCCAGACTGAGCTGTGCCACCGGGTTCGATGCCGCGCTGCCGCCGACAACCACCGCGCCGACGGGCCGCCCGGCCAGAAAGCTGGGAACGCCGGCCGCCGGTGTGCCCGGCGTCGGCTCACCTGTGTAGAAATAGCTGGCGCGGGAAAAACCGAAGATCGCGACGTTGAGCAACAATGGAGAAAATAGATGCGTTTCTCGCAGGCTGAGTACCTGCTCGCGCAGGCTTTCCATGTCTGTGCTGTAGGGATTGACGGTGGGTGTTTGGTCCGCGCTGTCGTCGGCCGTGTAGACGGCCGTCAGCATGTCCGATGGCGAAAAATCCTGATCGAATCGCGTCGTGCCGAAATCGTCGCGGATCGTTTGCAGGGGTTGGCTCAGCGATTCCGCGATCCCGCCGAAATCCGGCGCGCCGGCCGTCGGACCGGGCCAGAGGGACATCAGCGCGGCCACACCGGGTGCGATGCCCACGTTTACCTGGCCGGATGTGGGGCAAGGTTGTGGCGCCGGCTTCACCAGCGCGCAGGGCAGATAACCGCTCCGCGCCGCGGCGTCGGGAACCAGAGTCACCGCCGTCTGCCTCAGGTGCTCGCGGAAACCTTCGTAGTTCGCGAACAGAAAGCTCCGATTCCGGCGCAACGGTCCTCCCAGCGCCACGCCGAATTGATTGCGCTCGAAGGGCGCCGAGCGGCCGCGATCGAAATAGCCGGGTGCGTCGAACGCGGCGTTCCGAAGGAATTCGTAGGCGCTGCCGTGCCAACGGTCGGTGCCCGACTTTGTGACGATAAGCACCTGCGCCCCGGGCCGCTTCCCGTATTCGGCGCCGTACGAATCGCGCAGCACGTTGAACTGGCGCACCGCGTCCGCGCCCAAAAGCTCCTCGCCGGTTCCTCCCGGCTGCATGTTGTTTTCCGCTGCGCCGGTAAACTCGACCCCGTTGAGCAAGAACAGATTCTGCTGGGGCCGGTTCCCGGAAACGGAAAACATGTTGCCCACGGCGGAATTCGAAACGCCGACTCCGCCGATTTTCTCGGAAGTGAAATTGACGATTCCCGGATCGAGCGTGAGCAACTCGTCGTAACTCCGGCCATTCAACGGAAAATCCCGAATCTGATGCTCATCCACCAGGCCCGATACGTCTGTCGTCGTAAGGCT
This sequence comes from Acidobacteriota bacterium, assembly GCA_021812285.1. Classification (GTDB taxonomy): domain Bacteria; phylum Acidobacteriota; class Terriglobia; order Acidiferrales; family UBA7541; genus JAKASX01. Next base: position 8,546 of record JAKAOH010000124.1, read on the forward strand.
GACGAGGCCGAGGTTCGCGCTGACGATGACTTTCTGGCGGATGCTGCCGATGCGCAGTGAGAAATTCACCAGCTGTTGCTGCCCGGCGGCAAGTGACACCCCACGGCGCACTTCAGTGCGAAATCCGTTCTTGCTGACGCTCACGGCATAGCGGCCCACGGAAAGCGAGGGAATCCAGTAATCGCCGCTCGCGTTCGTCGTCACCTGCCGCAGGATGCCGGTTTCCTGGTTTCTTGCGCTCACTCGCGCGCCGGCCACGAGCCTGCCCGAAGAATCGCGAACCGAACCGGCGATGCTCGGGGCCTGCGCGGCTGCCGGCGGCGCGAAACCCGCCGCCAGCGAAACCGCAACGGCGGCTAGGAAAACGCGGAAACGCAGACCAAGGCCACGACCGGAACGCTGGTTCATCTTCTTCCCGTCCATTCCGCCACTTGAGGACGCGCAACGAAACCGGACGCTTCCCGGTCGGCGCGGTTCGAGCCTCGGCGCTGCGGCAATTGTATTTATTTATACTGTTGGAATCGTTATGTCAAAGCGATTTAATACGAATTCAAACCGAAGGGAAACCTCACACCCTCATGATCATCACTTCGGTGGACTTGATCAGCGCCGCGACCACGTCGCCTTTTCGCAGACCCATTTCGCGGACCGCGTCGGCGGTGATGATCGAAGTGATGTGCTGGCCGCCGATCGAAAGCGTGATCTGCGCCATGAGTCCGCTCGTTTTGACGTCCACCACCCGGCCGACGAGTTGATTGCGGCCGCTGACGCGGCGAAACGCGCGGCGTCGCTCGACGGGCTCCTTTTTCGGCCCGGCACGGTGCAGGTAGCGGTCGAGTTCGGCTTCGGGAATGCGGTGATGGCCGCCGGCGGTTTTCACGCTTTTCAATTTGCCGTGATAGAGCCACTGCTTGAGCGTGGAATAGCTGATGCCGAGGACTTGCGCGGCGTCCTTGGGCCGCACGAGCTTGCGGTCGTTCATGGCCTTTCCATCCTTTCCGGCCAGCGGCCGCCGGGCGATCCTGAAAAGCAGGCACCCATCCATCGGCGCGACATTTCGGAATCCTTCCGTTCGGCGGCGAATGCGCGGCAGGCCGCATTATCGCGGACGACAGCCCGGAAGCGTAGGATTTTCTGCATGGCTTCGGGCCGCGCGACCGCTCGCGGAGGCTTCTCCGCTCGCCTTGACGCCCCGCGGAGGGCACTTTTTCCCTAAACTGATAGAATACGAGGCGCTATGGCCAAACTGACGTTTCTCGGAGCCGCCGGTTGCGTGACCGGCTCGAAGCATCTCGTGGAAGCGAATGGGAAGCGGCTGCTGGTGGATTGCGGACTGTACCAGGGCGAGCGCGAACTGCGCGAGCGCAACTGGGAGCCGTTCCCGGTGGAACCATCGAGCATCGATTGGGTGGTTCTGACCCACGCGCACATCGACCACACCGGCTACCTGCCTCGTCTGGTGAACGACGGATTCCGCGGCCCGGTGCTGGCGAACGAAGCGACGTTCGAGCTGTGCCAACTCTTGCTCCACGACTCCGCCCACCTGCAGGAGGAAGACGCGCTGTACGCGGCCAAAAAGGGCTACAGCCGGCACAAGCCCCCGCTGCCGCTTTACACCGTGGAAGAGGCGGAGACCGCACTGGCGCGTTTCCAGACGATTCCGCGCTCGGGCCCGCATCGGATCAGCGATGAATTTTCCGTTTGCCTCTACGACGCCGGGCACATTCTGGGTTCCTCGATCGTCGAATTGACCATCACCGAGAGCGGCAAGAAGACGGTGGTCGTCTTCAGCGGCGATTTGGGACGCTACAACCAGCCGATTCTGAAGGATCCGGCGCCGGTGCGGCGGGCCGATTACCTGGTTTGCGAATCCACCTACGGCGACCGCGAGCATCCCACCGATTCGCGCTACGACCAACTGGCCGACGCGGTGAATCGCGCGGTCGCGCGCGGCGGGGTGATCGTGGTCCCGGCGTTCGCCGTGGGCCGGACGCAGACGCTGCTCTACGTGCTGCGGCAACTGGAAGACCAGAAGCGGATTCCGCGCCTGCCGACGTATCTCGATAGCCCGATGGCAATCAGCGTGACCGATCTTTATGAAAAGCACCGCGAAGACCACGACCTGGTGTTCGTCAAGGAAGAACAGAAGGAGATCG
>JAKAOH010000125.1 GCA_021812285.1 Acidobacteriota bacterium
GCGGTCACCAGGCCCTCGAGCGCCTCGAGCTGCCGCTGGAAAAAGTAGGCGTCCTGCATCTCTTTCGCTGTGTCCAGGCTCCCGCCGTAATGGTGCAGCGAGACGTAATCCACCACGCGCGCCAACCGCTCCAGCACGGTCACGTCCCATTGCGCGCTCGTGTCGCAGACGGCCACCAGCTTGATCGTCGGATCCACGCCGCGCATCAGCTCCCCGAAATTCTCCGCTTTCGCCGCGTAATCCTTCGCGTCCATGTGCCCGATTTGCCAGCCCCCGTAAACCTCGTTTCCCAAACCCCAATATTTCACGCCGTATGGCGCGGCGTGCCCGTTTTTCCGCCGTTCGTTGGCCCATTTCGTGTCGGTCGTCGCGTTGCAGTATTCCACCCAATCCGCTGCGTCCTGCAGCGTTCCCGTGCCCATGTTCACCGTCAGGTAGGCCTCGACGTTCAGCCTCTCGCAGTAGCGCAAAAATTCGTCGGTGCCGAACTGGTTCGGTTCCACTTCTTGCCACGCGGTGTCCCACAACCGCGGGCGCTCGCTTTGCGGCCCGATCCCGTTTTTCCAGATGTAGCCCGAGGCGAAATTTCCGCCCGGCCATCTCAGCACGGTCACGCCCAGTTCCCGCACGGCCTGCATCACGTCTTTGCGATAGCCTTCGGCATCGGAAAGCGGCGATCCCGGATCGTAAACCCCGCCGTAAACGCATCGTCCCAGCTGCTCGATGAAGCTCCCATAAATCTTCCTGTCGATTGTGCCGATTCTCCGGTCGAAATCGAGCCGCACCAGCGCGCTGCCCGCTCCCTGTGCCGCTGCTTGCCGTTCCGCTTCTTCGCTCGGCGCTTCCGCCCATCCGCGCATCGGCTCGAGCAAGGGAATCGCCGCCGCTCCAAGCGCCGCCATCACCCCGTGTTTCAAAAAGTCCCGTCTTGCGCGATTCTCAGTGGTCATCGGTTCCCTCTCTCATTTGGCTCGGCCGCCCTTGCCGCACGATTTTTCCCAATCGCACCCCTATGTATGCTAAAAACGTTTACTCGTCAACCGGGGATTTGGCGTCCGCTTCGGCTACGAGCGCCGCATACAACCGGCGATTTCGCCGCCACAGCCAAGCGCGGAAACCGGCTCGGTCATTCGACGGCACACAGTGGTAAACGTTTACAGAAAAGAGGCCCTTTATGAAGCGACTTGGATCCTCCCGGCCGACCACCCCCCGCGTCGCGGACTTTCCCCGCGGCCCTTTCGCGTTCCAGCGATTGCTGCCTATTTTGTGCCTGGTCGCAGTCGGGGCCTTTTTCGGTCTTGCTTCGTTCTCCGTTGCGCGGGCGCAATCGCCGTCCTCTCGTCTTTCAAGTTCCCAGTTCCAGCTCGCCTATTCCCGAGCCGGGCTCACGGCGATTCGCCACGTTCACGACGTCTACGATACGAACTACATCGCGCGCGGCGCCGCGCTCGGACCGTTGATCGTTCGCTACCGCGCGCTTGGCGCAAGGCAATGGTGCGAAGCTGGCGCGCCCGAAATCTCGCCTCATGCTGCATCCCGTCCCGACTCGGTTTCTTACACCATCGGCGTTGGCGTTCCCACGATCGCCCGTTCCAGCCGCCCTTCCTCTTCGGTGCGATCTTTCGCCGTTTTCGCGCTCGGCGATGGCCTTGTTCCGCCCAATTCGCGCGCTTTCCGCGTTCCGCATTACGAATGGTTCGGTCGCAGAGGCACGCGCGAATGGGTTCAATACGATTTCCCCAAGCCTGAACGCGTCTTTTCGAGTGAAGTCTATTGGTTCGTCGAAAATAGCGCCAGCCAGCCCTGCGCTCTTCCGAAAAGCTGGCAAGTGCTTTATCGCAGCGGCAATCGCTGGATTCCCGTCGCCGCGACCACCCCTTATCCCATCCTGGCCAATCGGTTCAATCGCGCCGCTTTCAGCCCGATCACGACGTCCGCGCTACGCATCGAAGTTCAGCTCGCACCCAACGCCACTGCGGGTTTGCTCCAATGGCGCGTGAACGATCAAAGAGCGGAAAAAGTGCTGCCTTTGCATCGCCTGCAAATTCGCGAAACGTTCCGGCTCGAAAACGGCGCCATGCTCTGGACCATCGCCCTGCGAAACGAATCCGGCAGCGCGATGGAAATCGGCGATCTCGGCCTGCCGCTGCCGATGAACAATCGATACGTCAGCGACAAGCTCGTCACCTACACCAGGCGCGTGATTCGCCACGCCTTCATCGGCGGAAACGGGTCGTTTCTCTTCTGGATGCGGACCGACGCCGTCGGCCCGTTCCTCGTCATGACCCCGCTCCGCGGCACCTCGCTCGAATACTTCTCGCTCCAGCCGTTCCGCGGCTACGCCGTCTACATTCATTCCGCCGCCAGCGCCGCCGCGCTTCGCGCTCGTGGTGCCACGTGGCCGTTTCCCAATACGCGACTCGTTTTGCAGCCCCGTGGCCGCGGTGGCGATTCGGCTTCTTACGGTTTCCGCTTCGATTGGGCGCAAAATTACGCCGCCGTGCGCCAGGTTCTCTACCGTCAGGGGCTGTTCGACGTCAACGTGGTTCCCGGGATGACCGTTCCCACGGATCTTTCCGCCACCTTTTCCCTTCACACGCGCAACCGCATTCGCGCGATCGTCGCGCAACATCCCGGAAACACGCGCCTTCGCTATCTAGGCGAACGCGGCCGGAACGTCTTCGTCTACCGCGTGCATTTCTCGCACCTCGGCGAAAATACCCTCACCGTGAAATACGGCCACGGCCGGTATTTTCCGCTTCAGTTTTTCGCCACGTTGCCGCTCGAGTCGCTCATCAAAAAACGCGCTGCGTTCATCGTCTCCCACGAACAGCACCGGAACCCGAAGAAGTGGTATTACGGCCTTTTCTCGCAATGGGACATGAAAGACCAAGTGCTGCGCGGCCCCAACAATCTTGGCGGACTGCGCCGCTATATGGTTGCCTGCGACGATCCGATTCTCGGCAAAGCCGAATTCCTCGCCGAAAAAAACGTCTATTATCCGAATCCGCGGGAAATCGCCGCGATCGAGCTCTACATTCGACATTACGTCTGGGGCGGTTTGCAGGAAACCACGAGCGAGAAATTCCCCTACGCCGTTTACGGCATTCCCAATTGGAAAGTGAATCTCACCAGTAGCCATGCCGGTCCGCGCGGGCGCGAGCACGTCTGGCGCATCTACGATTACCCGCACGTTTTCGGCATGTATTACTACATGTATCGCGTCGCAAAACGCTATCCGCGGTTGACGCGCTATCTCGACGCCGCCGGTTATTTGCAGCGCGCCTTCGGAACCGCCAAGGCATTCTTCACCGTTCCTAGCGAACTGATTCATTGGTCGGCTTACGGCACCGGCACGTACGACGAACTCGTGATTCCCCGCATCGTGCGCGCGCTTCGGGAAAGCGGTCATCCGCGCGAAGCCGCATGGCTCGAAGGGCAATGGCGGGAAAAGGTCGAATATTTTGTGAACCGGCATCTCGATCTTTTCCAGTCTGAATTTCCGTTCGATTCCACGGGTTTCGAATCCACCCAAGCTCTGGCGAAATACGCGGTGGATTATTCCGCAGCGCCCGGAGCCGCTCCCGATAACGAGTTCCAGCGCGCAGTGAGCCGTCACGCGGCTGAGAAGTTTTTGCGCCAGCAGATTCGCCTCAATATCGGCGATCGCGGCTGGATCGAACCCGATTTTTTCGATCTCGGCAGCGATTTCCGCGCTGGCGGCGGGGCAACCTTCACGCTCGATTACATGGCCCAGATGGGCGGCTGGGCTATCCTCGATTACGCGCTCCATTTCGCGCGCGATCCCGCGCCCTATCTGCGCCTCGGCTACGCTTCCTATTTGAGTTCCTGGGCGCTGGTCAACGCGGGAACCAAAGCGTCGGATTACGGCTATTGGTACCCGGGAAAAAATAACGACGGCGGCGCGAGCGGCGGATTTGAAGCGCGCCCGTGGGGCCGGATCTGGTTTGGCAATTTCCAGACGCCGCGCGGCGCATGGCCTTACTCCGGCGAAATCGACCTGGGTTTCACCGGGGCGCTGCGCACGTCGGCCACGATCGTCGCTCGCGATCCCATTTTCGGCCTCTACGCGTACGGCGGAAAGCTGCTCCGCTCGAGAGCGCCGATCGAAGTGATTCCTCGCGACGGCTTGCGCGTCCGTTTCCGCGCGCTTCTCGGTTCGCATCGGCTGAGCATCGTCACTTCCCCGGATGGCTTCGCTCGCGGCAAACCCATTCGCTTCAACCGTTCACTTACGCAAATTGCCTTTACGCTCGAAAATCGCGCCGGCCTTGCGCACCCCTCGCGCATTCGTGTCGCGGGACTTCCCTCCGGCGTCTATCAAGTCAACGTGTCGGGCCGTCCGTACCAGCGTTTCGCCGCAAGCAGAGGGGAGGGAAACGCCATCGTTGTCCCAATGGCCGGATCCTCCGTCGCCGTCAAGATGTTTCGCGTTGACGCGGCCGGCGAACGCTCGAAGTAGCGCCGAAAGCGAAAATCCTGTTCTTGACCCTTCGCCGCGCGAGGGCTAGGGTGAAATCTGTCTGCGAAAATGGCCGCTTCGGAGAAATCGCCCAATTCGTTTCAGCGCCAATGGAAAGTTCTTCTGGCTCTCAGCGTCGCCGTCGTTCTCCTGGTGATTGCGGCGATCGTCGTCGTTTCCTTCGGCAGCCGTGACAGGCCGGTTGCTGCTCGCGTTTCCAGCTTGAAAACTCCTTCCGTGGCGCGCGTGAATCCCGACGTGGACGTAGGCAGTCCCGCCAGCGGTGCGCTCGCGCCCGATTTCGAGTTGCGCGACCAGAAGGGCCGTTTGACGTCCCTCCGCGAGTTTCGCGGCAAAGTCGTGCTGTTGACGATGATCGATTCGCATTGCACGACCATTTGCCCGATGACCACCGAGAGTCTGGTGGAAGCGCTTCGCATGCTCGGCCCGGCCGCGGCGCATGTCCAACTGATTGGAATCAACGCCAATCCGCTGGCCCTTCGGGTCGCGGACGTCGCCGACTACACCCGCGCGCACGATATGCAAGGGAAGTGGCGATTCCTCACCGGTTCGCTCGCGCAGTTGGAGCGCGTCTGGCAGGGCTACCACGTTTACGTCGCCGCCATTCATAACGACATCGATCACGACCCGGCGATTTTCCTGATCGGGTCGCATGGCCGCGAGCGCAGGGAATATCTCACCCAGCTGAGCTACGAGGGCGTCGCTCAGCAAGCGCAAATCTTGGCCCAGGGCATCGCCCGATTGCTGCCCGGCCATCCCGCGGTTCGCCGTGAAACTTCCCTGCGGTACATGCCGCCGCTCGGCCCAAAGGACACGGTGCGGCTTTCCGCCTTCGGCTCGCCTGGCCGCATGGTCGTGCTCGGGGGCGATCATCCGCGTCTTTTGCTTTTTTTTGCCGGATGGCTGGACGAGAACTCGCACTTACAGGCCAGACTCGCCGCGCTCGCTGACTACGCGAGCATGGCGCAACGGAGGCACTGGCCAATGCCCGTCGCGATTGACGAACTTTCCACCGAAGCATCGCCGGCCGAGGCGCGAAAATTGCTCTCGGCGCTCGCGCCAAAACTCGGTGCTCCCATCGTTGAGGATGCGAGCGGGCGGCTGGCCGATGGCTATCGCGTGCAGGACTTGCCCTGGTTCGCGCTCAGCTCGCCCTCCGGCCGGATCCTTTGGCATCACGACGGCTGGCTCTCGCCCGCCGCTCTCGACCGCCACGTGCGTGACGCACTGTCCTCCGGTAGCTGAATGCCGTGCCGCGCGGGTGGCGCCTGCCACGGAATTCGCCGTAAATGTCAAGCCGGAACGGCCGAAGAATTGGCGGGCCGGGACGCAAAGGGAACCCGGAGCCAGCCGCGGAAAATCCCCAAATGGGTGCATCCGACGCGGGCTGGTTGGCGGTATAATCCCTGGTCGGAGGTGAGCTGAGCGTGGCTGCGGCAGCCGCGATGTAAACGTTTTCTGGCGCTTTTTTCGGCCTCGCCACTCGCTCCCCAACAGGCAACTCAGCGCGGAAGGAGCAAATTCCATGACGATTTGGAAAGAAGGCGTTTCCCGTAGGTCGTTTCTGCTCGGCGCGGCCGCCGCCACAGGCCTCGAACTCCTTCCGAAACCTCTTTTCGCGCGGTCCGATCCTCCGTCCACCCTGCCCGCGCCGCCGCAGGGCCGCCGTCCCGGTTTCCTGCATGGCGTGCCGCCGAAAGTCGAGCCATTTCCGATGAAGCACGTGCGGCTCGACCCCGGCCCATTTCTGGACGCGATGGAAATCAACCACAAGTATCTTTTCACGCTTCCGAACGACCGCTTGTTGCACATGTTCCGCGTGACAGCCGGGTTGTCGTCCACGGCGAAGCCGCTTGGCGGCTGGGAGCGGCCCAATTGCGAGCTGCGCGGCCATTTCGCCGGCGGCCATTTCCTTTCGGCCGCGGCGCAAATGTACGCGAGCACCGGCGACGAAGACCTGAAGAAAAATGCCGATGATATGGTGGCGCAACTCGCGCTCTGCCAGAAAGCCATGAAGAACGGCTATCTGAGCGCGTTTCCCATCGAGGAGTTCGACCGTTTGCGCAACGGCCAGCCCGTCTGGGCGCCCTTTTATACCATTCACAAAATCATGGCCGGCCATTTCGATATGTACCGGCACACCGGCAACGAACAGGCGCTCGACACCTTGGAAAAAATGGCCGGGTGGGTGGGCCGCTGGGTAGGTCCGCTGAGTGACGACCAGATGGCGCGCGTGCTCGAAGTCGAACAGGGCGGCATGTTCGAAGTCCTCTGCAACCTTGCTGCGGCAACCGGCAAATGGCAATATCTCGGCATCGCGCACCGCTTCGAGCAAAAGCAATTTTTCGATCCCCTGGCGGAGTACCGCGACGAGCTGCGCGGCTTGCACACGAATACGAATATCCCGAAGGTGATCGGCGCGGCGCGTTTCTACGAAATCACCGGCGATCCGCGCTATCGCACTATCTCCTCGTTTTTCTGGGATGAAGTCGCCCTCCGCCGCTCCTACTGCACCGGCGGCACCAGCGACGGCGAATACTGGACCACGCCGACGGGCAATCTTTCGCACACGCTCAACGAGTACAACGAGGAATGCTGCACCGGCTACAACATGCTCAAACTGACCCGCCATCTCTACGGCTGGACTGGCGATCCGCGCTACATGGACCACTACGAGCGGACGCTCTTCAACAGCCGGCTTGGGACGCAGAACGAAAAAGGAATGAAAGGCTATTTCGTTCCGCTCGGTTCGGGATTCTGGAAGTATTACAACTCGCGCTGGAATTCGTTCTGGTGCTGCACCGGCACCGGCGCCGAGGAATTTTCGAAATTCAACAACACCATCTACTATCACGACGATCGCGGCATCTACGTCAATCTTTACATTGCCTCCCGCGTCGAATGGCCCGAGCGCGGCATCAAGCTGCGCCAGGAAACTCGTTTTCCCGAGCAGGAGAGCGCCACATTCGTCATCAGCGCCGAGCATCCCGTCGAGATGGCGCTCCATCTCCGCATTCCGTCTTGGGCCACGCGAGGCGGTAGCGTGAAGTTGAATGGCGAAGCGCTGCCCGTTTTTTCGAGCCCTGGCAGTTATCTGACGATCGACCGCGTCTGGAAAAATGGCGACCGCGTGGAACTCGATCTCCCCATGACTCTCCACGCCGAGCCGCTTCCGGGCGATCCTTCCCGCGTCGCGGCCATGTATGGTCCTTTGGTCCTTGCCGGGCGGTTGGGTTCAAACGGCTTGACCGATCAGATGATGCAAGCCGAATACGACACCGCGCCACGCGGCAGGCCGGAGCAAGTCGCCGACCTCGATTCCCATGAACCGTCAAAGCTCGATTGGATCGAAGCTTCCAGCCAGCCGCTCACGTTCCATCTGGTCGGCCAAAGCGCGCCAACCGAACTGATCCCGTTCTATCAGGTTCACGGCGAAAAATACGCGGTCTACTGGAAATTCAATCTCCCGCGGCCATTCCGCCGCGCGTAGCGCGCTCTCTTGCGCGCCTGCGGCACCGCGCGGACTTCCGCGGGCTGGCAGAATTTCTTTGACTTGGTATTTGTGTCCGTCCGGCAATCAGCGGCGCTTTGCCGCGCGCCGGCCGCTGACACTACTTCACTCCTTGGATCAAGAAGAGGGACGATAGGTCGCGGTCGTAGGAATACACGCAGGTTTTGCCGTCGCTCGTGATGCGAACTGGCCCAACATCGGTCAGCCCCGAGGGATCGCCGGGAGCGAGCGTCATGACGAGTTTCCGCTCGCCGGTGGAGAGGTTGAGCAGGAACACCTGACCGGTGGAATAATGATTCTGGTAGACGTAGGCCGAGCCCCCATCGCTCGTCCAGTTCACCCAGATATCCTCCGGCGTGAAGCCGGAAACGGGCTGCGGCTTACCCCCCGCGACCGGAAAAAGCCACGCTTTGCCTTGCATGTCACGAGAGAACGCGAATTTCCCGTCGGGCGAAATCAGGTCAGACTCGAGATGGTTGGAGCTCGCTAGAATCGGCGGAGTGATCGCGCGGGGCGCCGCTCCAGAAATGCCTTGCACGTACAAACGCCAGTCTTTCCCGTCGTTGCCCGCGAAATAAACCGCATCGCCGTTGGGCATCCAGCCGGCGGAGAGAAACTGCTGGATTCCAGAGCGCTTCAGAACCCTGGTTTCTCCCACTCCCGTCGGCAGAAGCTCCAGGTGCTGGCTCGTTTCGGTATTCGTCAGTGCAACCACCCATTTGCCATCGGGCGAGAATACGGGCAGGAAGCCGATCCCCAGCTTCGTCGCCGGCGAACCATCCGTTTTTCGCATGTAAAGGAGTGGCTCCGCGCCTGAGGCCTCGCCATACTCGCTAAAAGCGACGTTCGCGCCGTCGGGGGAAACGTCCGAAACGACCGTTGCGTCGAGCCAGGAAAGGTCACGATCTCGTGGTTCTCCCGGTCTGTGCAATTCCATTCCCGTTCTCCATACATCCCGTGAAAGCAGAACCTGGCCGTTCGCCGAAATGTCGTCCAGTCGAATGAGCCCGGTAAAATTTCGAATCTCTCGCTGCTTGCCGGAGATGCCCAACGAATAAATCGTGTCCGCCCATCCGCTTTTCGCGGCCGAATACCACACGTGCTTGCCGCCGGGTCGCCAGGCCTCCCCTTCCACGCTAAGGTACTCGCGTGGCGAGCGGGCAAGCACTTTCCCGCTCCGATCGAGAATCACCACCCGGCCCGCGTCCGCCTCATCGGCAGCGAAATGAACGAAGGCAACGGCATTGCCGTCAGGTGAAACGCGCAGGAAATCCATCCACTCCGCGCTTTGATAAACTATGTGTCCCAGCGGAAATTCCACCTGGAATTTTCCCTGAACCTCGCGAATCGCCGCCATCGAGCTGCCGCCCGGAATCCAATCGGCCGAAACCACGTGGTCGGCGATCTCCCTCGGCGCGCCTCCGGTGACCGGCACCGTGGCCAGCGTTCCTTCGCAATCGCCCATGAATACGTCCTTGCACCCGATGGAAATCGCCAATTGGGAGGGAGATGCGGCAAAGAGCGACGAATTGACCAGGTCCAGCGGGCGCGATTCCGGGCTGTTCGGACTCGTGGCATAGAGCTGAATCGGCCCGCCATTCCACGCGGCGGCGTAGTAGACGGACTGGCCGTCAGGAGCGAACCTGGCCGCGTAAATCAATCCTTGGCTGAACGTGAGCGGCGTATGGCTGGCGTGGGAAGCGGTTCCAGAGCCCCGCGTGAACAGCCATTCGCCCACCGCGCCGGCCAGAACGGACAGCAGAACTGCCGCAGCGAACGGCAGCCAACGGCGCGAGGAGATTCTCGGTGCAGTTTGCGCTCGTTCACTCCTGGTGGAAGCGCTCGATAGAGATTCGAGATGGAATGCCAGATCTCGCGCCGATTGAAACCGCTGGCTGGGATTTTTTTCCAGGCAATGCCGCACGATCCGATCGAGCGCGGGCGGTATTTTGCTGCCATCGCCCGCAAGTTCCGGCGGATCTTCTTTCAGGATGGCGGTCATCGTCTCTGCGGACGAATCTTTCTGAAAGGCGCGCCGGCCGGAAAGCATTTCGTAGAGGATGGTGCCGAGCGCGAAAATGTCCGATCGCGCGTCAGCGGGCAGGCCACGCACCTGCTCGGGAGCCATGTAGCCGACCGTGCCAAGCACCATTCCCGGCTCGGTTACGCCGGCGGCGGTGCGCGTGGCCGCCTGCGATTCTCCCGAGGCTGGTTCTTCCCGCGCGGTCAGCTTCGCCAGGCCGAAATCCAGAATTTTCACACGGCCGTCGCTGGTCAGAAAAATATTCGCCGGTTTCAGATCGCGATGAAACACGCCCTTTTCGTGCGCCGCGGCTACGCCATGCGCGGCTTGCACGGCAATTTCCACGGCCTTGCGGACCGGCAGCGGGCCGGCTTCCAGGCGCTCTCGCAGCGTTTCGCCTTCGAGAAGTTCTGTGACGAGAAACGGCGCGCCCTCGTGCGTGCCCACGTCGTGAATGGCAAGGATATTGGGATGGTTCAGCGCG
>JAKAOH010000126.1 GCA_021812285.1 Acidobacteriota bacterium
TCAGTGAAAGCACGTCGCCCATGCCGAGAATCCGCGAAGCGATCCGGTCGGGATAAAAGGGCTCGAGCGCGTCGTATTTCTCGCCCACGCCGACGAATTTCACCGGCGCTCCGGTCACCTTGCGAATTGAAAGGGCCGCGCCGCCGCGGGCGTCGCCGTCCAGCTTCGTCAGCAATACGCCCGTCAGGCCCAGCCGGCGATGGAATTCTCCCGCCGAGCGCACCGCGTCCTGCCCGGTCATCGCGTCGGCGACGAACAGAATTTCCGTCGGCCCCAGCTCCCGCTTCAGTTCGCCCAGCTCATCCATCAGTTGATCGTCAATGTGCAGCCGGCCCGCCGTATCCACCAGAATCACGTCGTAGGCCGAAAGTTTCGCTTCGCGCAGCGCTCCACGCGCGATTTCGAGCGGCTTTTCGAGCCCTGCGCCGGGAAAACACGGCTGCCCGATCGCCCGCGCCACCTGCGCCAGCTGCTCCCGCGCCGCCGGCCGGTACACGTCGGTCGAAACCACCAGGGGCCGGTGCCCGTGCTCGGCCAGCCAATTCGAAAGCTTGCCCGTGGTCGTCGTCTTGCCCGATCCCTGCAAGCCCACCAGCAGCCACACCGACGGCGGCCGCGAAGCGAATTGCAGCCGCACGGGCTGGCCCAGCAGATCGAGCAGCTCGTCCCGCACGATCTTCACCACCTGCTGATCGGGCAGCAGCTGGAGGGTGACTTCCTTGCCGAGCGATTTCTCGCGAATCCGCGCCAGCATTTCGTCCACGACCGGCAGACTGACGTCGGCGTCGAGCAGCGCTTCGCGGATGGCGGCCAAAGCGGTATTGAGGTGTTCTTCGGTCAGCTTCGCCTGCCCGCGAAGCGTCTTGAATACCTTCTGAAAGCGTTCGGTAAGGTTATCGAACATAAGATTAGCCTGCGGGGTTTCCGGAGGCAAAAGGATACCGCATCATTCTACGGGACGCCGAAAACGCGGTCAACGCGACGAACCTCACGTCCCGAGGCCGTACCCGCGCCCAATCGCGTCCGCCGCGCAATACTGCATTGCCAGATGAACCAACTGCGCTCTGCGGGTAGTTGGCCGCCTCGCGGTGGCGCGGATGCCCCTGTCCGGGCGTCCTCTCAGTGGTGCCAGATGCAAGCGTCTCTACGCTGCATCCCAACGGGGAGTCCTCGCGTCTGATCATAGCGGCCCGCTACCCGCCTCCCCTCCCTTGCCACTTTCGGCGCCTTCCTCGGGCACTTTTCCACGGGCCGCTGCTGCCAAGAGCCCGCAACCAAGGTTCCTCACAAAGGACAGGTACTCCTCGTACCGACCCGCACTAATCTCCAGTGGCGCCCCCGGAGGCAACTCGGATCCAGTACTCGCCACATATTGCCTGTCGACCACCCCACGTCGGTGAACGATTAGGTTCCGGTCCTGGCTGATCCTCCATAGGAGCTCACTTGTGAGGAGAGCCCGGGAGCCAGGGTCGATGGGAAGGACGACATCGAACACCGCTCTAAGGGTGTCTACATCGTCCATCCGGTGCTGACCGAGAAGTACCTCTCCCATACATGCGGACAGGTTGTAACTGCGTTCTTCCAGAGCCGACGCGAAGTCCCTAGGCTGGTAGAAGCTCCGAGTCCTTGGATCGCGGAGCAGAGCCGCTGTAATCCTGGGGTTCTCGTTAAGCATCGCAACGAACAAATCGCTCGCTAGCACCTCCAGTGCGCCCCAGCAGAGGACAGTGCACTGCCTCAGAAGTTCAAGCGTCGATGATTCGAACTCCGGATTCTTCAGGGACTGTGTCAAATCGGCCAGGACTTGCCCAGGAATGTCTCCGAGGGGAGGATTCGAACCGCCCTTGGCCAACTCTTCGGCGAATATCTTGCGGGCCGTCTGTAGAGCCCACTTCTCGCATTCTTCCTCGGAGCTTCCCTTGTCTTTAAGGTTTCGTGAGCGGATGCGCTGGGCCATGTAGACCGCCTGAAATCGACGGTCAAGCACGCTGCTTTCAGCCATCCGAAAGGGCAGGCTGGCGACCGACATTGAACTCACAAGGTTCTTTTCAAAGGCTTCGGCAACGCTCCGTTTTGCCGGGTCGAGCGAGGGAGTGATCGATCTAACACAACTTAGAAATACCCCCACATCGGGCGGGAAGAAAATGCGCTCGTACGTCTCGGGGAACCTTTCGTCGTATCGCATCTGGCCCTATTCTACTTGGACCCGCCCGCGAGGTCTGCTCACATTCTCTGCAAGCCGTAGCAGGACAATTCTGCCTCGGCCGAACGGGCTTAGATCGAGCCCTGTGGCCGATTTTGGCCGAATGCTCAAGCGTCCCTCCTGGGAGGATAGCGCAGCTCCTCCCAGACGCATGTTGCGTCACGCGAGCCATTCACGAAATTGGACACTACCGCTGTGCCGCTTGCCTTGACCGTCCGCAAGGCCTTACGTAGACTAGGAGTTTCGTTTGCTGCACCCTACTATTGAACCGAAGGAGCCGCCGCGTTGCCGAAACGCACCTATCAGCCGCATGTCCGTCATCGCCACAAGACGCACGGCTTCCGCGCGCGGATGAAGACAAAAGGTGGACGCAAGGTCCTGGCACAACGGCGCCGCAAGGGCCGGCGCCGCCTCACCGCCGTCTGACCGGCAAGGTTCCTCCTCCGCACGGCAGCCGGGCGAACGCCTTCGGTATCCCCGCTCCTGCCGCCTGGTGCGCCGCTCGGATTTTGAAACGGTGTATCGCAGCGGCAAGCGGCGCGCCGGATCGCATTTCGCCGTCTTCGGCCGCCGCAACGGGTTGGATGTCACGCGCTTCGGTTCCAGCGTGAGCCGGGCGCTCGGGGGAGCCGCGGAACGCAACCGGATTCGGCGCCAGGTGCGCGAAATCGTTCGCCTGCATCGCCGGGAAATCGAAACGGGATGGGATATCGTCATTCAACCGCGCCGCACGGCGGCGCAAGCGCCCTTTGCCTCGCTGGCGAAGGAACTGGTGGAGCTGCTTCGCTCCGTCACCGCCTCGCGCAGCTGAGCGCCAGCGCGCTGCTCTTCGCCATCGCTCTCTACCAGGCGACGCTCGGGCCGTTCCTCGGCGGCGCCTGCAAATTCCATCCTTCCTGCTCGAACTACGCCCGCGAAGCCGTCGCCCGTTACGGCTGGCGCGGCGTTCCGCTGGCGCTCGCCCGCCTGGGCCGCTGCCGGCCGTTCACACAAGGCGGCTGGGATCCGGTGCCCGATTCCGATGAGGATTAACCCGTGAAGGAGCCTTCCACCGAGCAACGGCTGCTCCTGGCGCTGGTGCTGTCCATCCTCATCATTACCCTTTTCGATCTGGTCATTTTCCGCCATCAGCCGCAACCTCCCGCCAGACAAAAGCCCGCGGTCACGGCCACCGCTCCAGCACCCGCGCCGGCCGCGCCCAAATTTTCTTCGCTGCCTCCGGCTGCCGCTGTTTCGCCCGCGCCGGCCACGCCGCCGGCCGCGGCCAAGCCCGTCGCCGCCACCGAGCAACAGACCGTCACCGTCGAAAACGGCCTGTATCGCGTGGTGCTTTCGAACCGCGGCGCGGTGGTCCAGCGCTGGCAGCTGCTGCGCTATCACGACGAATCCACGCCGCCGAAAATCCTCGACGTGGTTCATCCGCCGGGAAATCCCCAGAGCGAGGAATGGCCGCTTTCGCTGCTGCTCGTCGATCCGAAGCTGCAAGCGGATGCCAACACCGCTCTGTATCAGATGAGTCCCGGTCCGGCGACCCTTCGCGCGCCCGCCACCGTCGAATTCCAGTGGAGCGACGGCCACCTCTCGATCACGAAAACGCTGCGTTTCACCTCCAGCTACGCCGTCAGTCTTCAAACCAGCGTCACGCTGAACGGCCAGCCCATCGAATACGCCGTCGCCTGGCGCGGTGGATTCGGCGACGCCACCGTCTACAACGCTCCGGCCTTCGTGCAGGCTTTCTACTCCCACGATGGCAAGGTGGAAACCCTCGGAACGAAGAAACTCGGCGCCGATAAGCACCCCGAAGTCCCCGCACAGATTTCCGGCCCGCTCGAATTCGCCGGCATCGAAGACCAATATTTCGCCGCCGCATTTCTCCCCTCCGGCGAAGCCAGCGCCTGGGACTGGCAGACGATGCGCCCCGCTCCCGGCGGCAAAAATGGGGAAACGGAAGCGATCGGGGAAATCGCCGTCGGCTCAACCCAGCCCATGGCCGAGCCGCTCTCCATGCGCCTGTTTGTCGGGCCGAAATCCCTCCGAGTGCTCGGCTCGATCAATCCGCACCTGCGCTCGATCGTCGACTACGGGATTCTCGGATTCGTGGCCGAGCCGCTTTTTTATTTGCTGCGTTACATCCACAATTACGTGCCGGACTGGGGCTGGGCGATCGTCGTCATGACGATCGTGCTCAACATGCTGCTCTTCCCGTTGAAGATGAGCAGTTGGCGCTCGATGCAGCGCGTGCAAAAGGTGATGCCGGAAATGAAGGCGATCCAGGCGCGCTACAAGAAGTACGGCATGCGTGACCCTCGCCGCCAGAAAATGAACGAGGAGATGATGGAGCTGTACAAGCGCGAAGGCGTCAATCCCATGGGCAGCTGCCTGCCGATGGTCATCCAGATGCCGATCTGGTTCGCACTCTATAAAATGCTCGAGGCTTCCATCGAGCTGCGCCAGGCACCGTGGATTTTGTGGATTCACGACCTTTCGGCGCACGACCCCTACTACATTCTTCCCGTCCTGCTGATGATTTCCGGCTATTTCATGCAGAAAATGATGCCGATGACGATGACCGACCCCGCGCAGCAAAAAATGATGAATTTCATGCCGGTCATCTTCGGCTTGCTGTTCTTCCGGCTCCCGAGCGGGCTGCTGCTCTACATTTTCACCAGCTACCTGGTGGGCATCGCCCAGCAGTGGTATCTGAACAAGACTTCGCCCGTGGCCGCGGCGGCGAAGCAGGCCAAGGCGTAGGTGGTGGAGAAATGAACTACCGTTTTTCCGCCAGCGAGCACCTGGAACGCGAAGCCGCCGAAGGGGAATTGCGCCGTTTCCTCGACCGGATTCTCGGCGCCGGCGCGTTCGAGCTGCGCTATCGGATCGAGCGGCTCGATCCCTCCCCGGAAGCGATCGAGCGCGCCGAATTGCGCGTGCTGTTCGAAGGTCCCGACCGCGATCTTATCCTCGAGCGCCACGGCGAGCTGCTCGAAGCTCTCGAATATCTGGCCGTCCGCGCCCTGCGGCTTGATCCTCACCTCTACGACCGCGTCCGTTTCGACGCCGCCGATTTCCGCGCCTCGCGCCTTGCCGAATTGCAGCTCGCCGCCCGCGTCGCCGCGCAGCGCGTTGTGGAAACACGTCAGCCGTTCCGTTTCAATCCGATGCCCGCGCGGGAGCGCCGAGTGGTCCATTTGGCTCTTGGCGAATTCCCCGGCGTCCGCAGCGAAAGCCAGGGTCAGGGCGAGGAACGGCAAGTGGTGATTTTTCCCGCCGCAAAGTAAACCAATCCATGCCTTAAGAGGTGAGAGGTTCCGGTGCGGGTCGCGCGATCAGGATTCGCGCAGAATGACTTCGCCGCGCGCGATCACGGCGTCTTCGATGGCGATCCGGTATTTGTAGGAGCCGGGTTTGGCGCCGGGCCGCGGCGTGCCGCTGAGCAGGCGCATCCCCGGCGGCGCCTGGTAGACGTTCGAGGCGAACGGGCAGCGGTTGGGATCGAATTCGATTTTCAAATTGCCGGAGCTCGCATACCAGACCACCTGATCTTTCGGTCCAATCGCAATCGTTTCCGGCATCACGCCGATGAATACGGGTTTTTCCGTCATGGGTCTCCGCTCGCCAACGATACCACAGCGCCCGGCCTTACGCCGTTGTGAGGTAAAGCACGGGGTGCGCGCCGGTCTTCCCCGCCCATTCCCAGTAATGCACCAGAATCAGGTAGACCATGAGGCCCACTTCGCCTTCGCCCAGAAGCAGGTACCTGAGCGACTGCCGCATCAGGTTGCGCCCGCTGAGCATCAGGAACAGCCCTGCCGGATCGAGCAGCTCCGTCAGGTACGCGATCGTGTTCGCGATGGCCACCGCGCCCCACACCTCGATCACGTAATGATGGTCCTCCTGCCGCACGCTGACGCGCAGTTGGCTGATGAATTCGCTGCGATTATCGAGCAGATTCACATGCAGGAACGCCAGCGGCAGGCTAATTTTGAAATTCGCTCGCAATTCCTGCGCTTTCCGGTGGCGATACGCGGCTTCGGCCGCGTGGCAGGGCGCCAGATCCACTTTCTTCACCGTTAGCTCTTTCCACAGCTCCGCCGACGTCTGGTCCACGAACTCGACGCCAGTGACGCGCAGCTCTTTCGCGCGCTGATACCGGCTGATCGCGCTGAACGTCAAAATCGCGATGATGAAAACCGTCGCGATGATAACGCCGTCGGGCCGCTCGATCACGTTCATCACGAGCGTATACAGAAACACCAGCGCGACCACGGCAAATAGCCCCGCGAATCCGAGCGACTTGAGCCGTTTGGCCGCTCCGCCAAGGTATTCGTGCCAGAAAGCGATCGTCACGGCGACCCCGGCCGAAAGAATCAGCACCAGCACGCCGGTGGCGTACGCGTCTCCTTGCGCGTCCACGCTCGCGTGGAAAACCCAAGTCACCACCAGGTCGGCAACGAGCAACACGGCGACCATCGGCCGCCGGTACGCGACCCAGCGCGGTGCCATCCCGAATCGCGGCAGGTAGCGCGGAATCAGGTTGATCAACCCGGCCATCGCTGATGCACCGGCGAACCACAGGATGAAGATCGTCGAAGCATCGTAAAACATTCCAAACACGTTCCCGAGCAGCCGGTGCGCCAGATAGGAAATCGCGCGGCCTGAAGCCGGCCCTCCCGCCGCATACGCCGCCGGCGGAATCAGCAGCGCCGTCACGAAGCTCGAAAGGATCAAGTACGCTGCCATGATCGCCGCGGCTGCCGCCAGCATTTTCCGCGTGTTCCGGATTCGTCCCTCCGGCAGCGGGCTTTTCGCGTCCTCTTTATCGCCCTCGACCAGCGGCATCACCGAAACACCGGTTTCGAATCCGCTCAAGCCGAGGGCCAATTTCGGGAACAGGATCGCCGAAGCCAGAATCACGCCCATCCAGTCGCCGTGCAGGCTCAGCGAAAGCCGCCAGCGCTCGATGAGTTCGGGCTGCCGCAAAATCAGCCGCAGGCCGTCCGCGAGCACCACCAGATTCAGCAGGAGAAAGGGAACCACCAGCGCGACCGCGATCCCGATCGCTTCCCGGAATCCGATGAAAAAGACGATCGCCAGCACCAGCAGCAGAAATACGGTGAGGGAAAACTGCGCGTGCCCCAGAAACGGCCGCAAATACGGATTTTCCACCACGTGCCGCGCCGCGTCGGCCGCCGAAAGCGTCATCGTGATAACGAAATCGGTCGCGGCAAATCCGAGTAGAACCAGGACGAAAAACTTCGCTTTCCAGCCCGGCAGCAGATTTTCGAGCATCGCGATCGAGCCCTGGCCCACAAACGACCGCCGTGCGACGGCCGAATACACCGGCAGCGCTCCCAGCAGCGTCACCGCGACGAGAATCAGCGTGGCGATGGGCGCCAGCGCGCCTGCCGCGATCAGCGCGATGCCCGCCTGATATGCCAGCGAAGAAAAATAGTCCACGCCGGTCAGGCAGACGACTTTGTACCACCCGTAGCCGCGTTCCACGGTTTCCGGTTCGTCGAGCCGTCCGCCGCTCGCAAACCATCGCCCGAGAGGTGTTTTGGGAGGTGAAGTCTCGCGCGTGGGAAGTTCCAGGTTGAGCGGTAGGGGAGCGGAGGAACGCGTGGGCGAAACTCCACCAGACTCAGGCATAGCGGTTCATTTCCCCGGTGTAAGACGCAACTCTCACCGTCGCAGTCTAAAGGGAAAGTAATCCAACCCGCAATCTCATTTGCGGTCCCGGCTCCGAAAATCGCGGCCCGCCAAGCGGCTCACAGCAGTGCGCGAACGGCTTCGACGATCTTCTGGACCGAAATGCCGAACGCATCGAGCAATTCAGCTTCCTTGCCGGAATGTGGCACGCGAGGCACGGCGAGATGCTTCGCCCCGGCCAGAGCCACGCCCGAAGTCGAGAGCGCGGTGAAAACAGCTTCGCCCAATCCGCCCTCGGGATAATGATCTTCCACGACGGCCAGCTTGCCCTTCGCCGCTTTCACTTCCGCGCCGAGCGCCGCGCCGTCAATCGGCTTCACGCAGTAGAGGTCGATCACGCGCACCGCGACGCCCTGCTTCTGCAATTCGTCTGCGGCTTTCAGGGCTTCGTGCAGCGTGATTCCGGCGCCGACGATCGCGGCCACGTCCTTGTCGCTTCGCCGCACCACTTTGAAGCCGGGCACGGGAAACGCTTCGTCGTTCGGATAAATCACCGGCGTTTTTGGCCGCGTGGTGCGGATGTAGCCGATGCCCGACTGCCGCGCGACGATTTCCACCATGCGCTCGGCGGAAACGCCGTCGCACGGATAGAGCACCGTCGAGCCAGGAACGGCGCGCATCGCCGCCAGGTCCTCGAGCGCCATCTGCGAGGGGCCATCCTCGCCGATGGAAACGCCGCAATGCGAACCAGCCAGCTTGATATGGCTGCGGCTGATGCCGGCCATGCGCGTCTGATCGAACGCGCGGCCGAGGAAGCAGGCGAACGTCGCGGCAAACGGCGTAAACGCGCGCGCCGAAAATCCGACCGCGGCGGCGATCATGTTCTGCTCGGCGATGAAACCCTGGAAGAAGCGGTCGGGAAACGCCTTGCGGAACGTCTCGGTGAACGTCGAATTCTGTACGTCGCCATCGAGCGCGACGGCCTGTGGCAATACCGCGCCGAGTTTCGCGAGGCCGACGCCGAACGACTCGCGCGTCGCCGCCATCTGCCCGAGTTTGTAATCGGGCGCCGCGGGAGCGGGGAAATCCGTTTTCGGCTCCGGAATCGGACGCGCGTAGGAACGCGTATCCACCGGCGGCGCGGGAGGAACGTTGCCAAATTCGGCGAGCGCGCGCTCCAGTTCCTGCGCGCTGAACGCTTTCCCGTGCCAGCCTTCCTTATCGGCGGCGAAGCTGACGCCGTGGCCCTTGACCGTGCGGGCGATGATCGCGTAAGGAGCGGTCGCTTTCTTGGCGCGGTCGAGCGCGGCCAGCACCGACGGCACGTCGTGGCCGTCGATCACTTCCGTTTGCCATCCCTGCGACTGGAATTTTCGCTCGTAGACTTCCGCGTCGTGCGAATACATCGTGCGCTGGCTCTGGCCGAGCGAATTCACATCGGCGATCGCGATCAGATTGTTGACGTTGTCGTGCGCGGCGAGCGCGGCCGCCTCCCAGACGTTTCCTTCCGCCATTTCGCCGTCGCCCATCATCACATAGACGTGGATCGGCCGCTTTTCAAGCCGCGCGCCAAGCGCGAGACCGAGTCCCACGGAAAGCCCCTGACCCAGCGAGCCGGTGGCCGCGTCCACGCCGGGAATCCGCGGCGTGGGATGGCCTTCGAGCTCGCTTCCGAACTGCCGCAGCGTCAGCAGCCGTCCAACGGGAAAAACGCCGGCCTCGGCGAGCGCCGCGTAGAGAATCGGCGCCGCGTGGCCTTTCGACATCACGAACCGGTCGTTTTCCGCAGCGTCGGGATGGGCCGCGTCGAAATGCATCGCGTGGAAAAATGTGCCTGCCATCAGTTCGGCGCAGGAAAGGCAGGAAGTCGGATGGCCGGAACCCGCGGCGGTGGTCATCCGCATGGAATGAATTTTCAAAAGACGCGCCTTTTCTGCGATTTTTGCGACCAGGTCGGGAGCGAAGACGGCTGGAGCGGTTTGCGCCATGACAAACTCCTCGGGCAAGTTGCCAGAAAATTGAATTCTAACCAATCGAACGGCCGGTGTTAATCCTGCGCCGCGATTTCAAACGAAGCGCCGCGCGCCTCCGGCCCCGCGGCCGTCACTGCCACCGCGGCCAGCAGCACCACCCCGGCCAGCAAAGCGAGCGCGCCGGCGTAACCCAGCCGATGGGCCATTGAAGCCTCGATGTATTCCACGATCGAGGCAAACAACACGCCGAGCTGATACGCGAAGCCTGGGAAAAATCCCCGCAGCGCTCCGGGCGAGAGTTCGTTCAGGTGCGCCGGAATCACGCCCCAGGCGCCTTGCACCATGAACTGCATCAGGAAGGCGCCGACCGTCAGCCAGCCCAGCGACGGCGCGTACGCCCAAAGCGGAATCAGCAATAGGCCGAGAACGGCGGCCGAAATCATCGCGCGCCGCCGTCCTCGCCGGTCGCTGAACAGTCCGAAAACCAAGCCGCCGACAATCGCGCCTACCATTGAGATGATCGTGATGATGGAGGTGATTCGCGGATCGCAGTGGCGCTCGATCTTGAGGAACGTCGGATAGAGATCCTGCGTCCCGTGCGAAAGCAGATT
>JAKAOH010000127.1 GCA_021812285.1 Acidobacteriota bacterium
ATATTTCTGGCCGTCGCGGGTGAAATTGCGAATGTTGATGAAGGCTGAATCGAGGCTGGGGAAAATGACCTTCCAATTGCCCGCGCCGGGGGAAACCATCGTCTGGATTCCCGCTTTCACATACGGTTCGATCTGGTCGTCGTAATTATCCCGCGGGCCGTATTCCCAGGGCACGGCGATCATGTCCTTGGGCGCGAGGTGCAGCAAATCGGGGTGCTTGATCGCCATGTCGCCCCAGAACATCGCGGTTTTGTGATCGGCGCGGACGATCTGGTTGATCTGGCGCAGGAAATTCAGGTAGACGCGGCCGACGCCTTCCTTGTCCGCGAGGGCTTTGGTTTTGCCTTCGCCGAGCTCGCTGGTTTCGTCGGCGCCGATGTGGAAATACGGGCCGGGGAAGAGCGGAACCAACTGGCCGATGAGTTTCCGGATGAGCGGCAGCGTGCCGGGCTCGACCGGAGCGAGCACGCCGCCGTGCGGAGTTTCCGCCAGATTGGCGTATTTTTCGATCCGCAAGATCTTGTGGAGATGGCCGAAGGCTTCCTGCTCCGGCAGGATGGTGACGTAATACCGCTTGGCGTAGGCCACCAGTTCGTGGATTTCCTCGGCGGTCAGAGCGGCGCCATGCGGCGCGACCAACGGCTCATCGGGGAAATCGTAGACGTTTTCCATGTACAGCCCGAACATATTGATTTTGTAGGAAGCGAGCGTGCGGATCTGCCGCTCCATGTAGGCGAGCGTCGCGATCGGGCCGCGGCTGATATCGTCCTGGAATCCGCGCCAGCGCATCGCCGGCCAATCGCGGATTTCGACGGCGGGACATTCCGCCTGGCCGGAAGCGCTCGGACGGAGCAACTGGCGCAGCGTCGCCACGCCATAAAAAATCCCCTGTCCCGTGGGTGCGGCCACGATGATCCGGTGCGAGCTCACGAGCAGCACGTAGCCCTGTCGGCTGAATTGCGCGTCGAGCGATTCGTTCCGATCGACCAGCAGCTTCGCCAGGGCGCGGTCGTTTTGCGGTTCGCCGAGGTAAATGACGTTTCGGCCGCCTGGAAGCGAGCGCTGGGAGCGGATTCGCGGCGAGTGGCCGGTGATGCGCTCGATTTCTGCGGCGAGGATTTCCGCGGCGAGATGATCGCGCTGGGCGGTCTTGCTTTGGAGGATGATTTGCGTTCTCCGCGTAACGGAGAATTCGCCCGTTTGGCGCTTCAATTGGCGCGGCGCGGGAATCAGATCGAGCGACCCGGGCGCCTGGGCCGCGCGAGCCGGCGGCGCTCCGGCCAGAATCAGCGCCGCTGCCAGAGCCGTGAAAACCGATCGAAGAATCGCAGAGTTTTGTCTCATCGCCTCACTCATCCGGAATTTCACCACGCAGCATAGGCACTTTGCGGCTGCTGTCAAGTGTTCTTCGCTCCCTGAGGCACCCGATGTGTGGCAACGCGAGGCCCAAACTCGAGCGCAGACCCGGCAGCGGCCGGAATTTTCACCCAAGCAAGGAATCCGGCGGCACGAGGCGATATAGAGGGCGCGGAGGCGAGAGGAGCAGGGCGTCACTTGAGGGACCGGGGAATTCGTTCTCCTGTGGCGCCTAAGGCGTTGAATTTCGGCGGCATAGATCGGAACTGAGACATTGCGAAGGGCGTCACCAAAACACAGTTGCAGGAATTGAATTCTTGCGTCTTTGCGCGATTTGACGACCGTGGAATCTGCCAGGCTGAACCGCGGATCGCCGCATGGATATTGGGTTTTCATGCGTCGCGGTTTCGGAGTAGGAGCGAAATCTGCGACTTTCGGCGGCGGAAAAAGCGAAAACGGGCTGGCGCCCTTCGGGTGCGGCCGAAGAAATGTTGGGAGAGAAACTTGAGATGTGAGATGGCGGACGATCCGGAAGTGAGCGAAGCGGGGAACTGCTTTTGAAGACGAAACAATTGCGTGCTTGGTCGAGCAAGGCATTTTGACGACAGGTTACGAACTAAGCTTCGTCGCCGCAAGCGATGGGTCTACGTGGTGGGTGGCTGGCAAGCTTTGGCAGAGGCCGCTTGGTGACCGAGATGGGGCCCCTGACCACACTCATGTCGAAGACGAAACGGCCCAGCCTTCGGAATCTGTGGACTGGCCCAACCGAAATTTCAGTTCAGATTCTGGTCCATCCGCCGGCCGTGCGGCTCTTCATTTGCCGCCCGGTGGGTCCTTGCTTGGCGTATAGTGGAATCAAAACAAACTGAGCGGTTTATCGCCGCTTAAATCTCTGTAGGTGCTCCACCAATTGTTCCACGCTTCGTCGAAGTTAAAGAGGGCCGGAATTGCTAATTTCTCTTTCTCGTCGACATTCCCCCAAAGGATCAAGGTGTCTGTTTTGCCCGTGTGCTTGGTTTCAACCGCTGTGATCGAGGAGCGTTGCAGGGAACGGGCCGAAAACGTGCCCTTAAAGGTAACGGAAGACTGGTCCACGATCACCGCCATGACGAAAGGGCGGGCGATCATATACACGGCGAGTAGTGCCAGCATTGCTGGCAGGACCACGAGGCGATAGGCGTAGACGGCCCCCAAAACCGCGGCGGCTCCGACGGCAAGGTGATAGTCCCTATAGATGAGATTGAGCCGATATACCTTGGCCCCTTCGGGGCCGAGCGTGAAGGGGTGGTCCGGCTCTTCGTATTTATCTTTGGGATGGGGCACCGCCGCATGATAGCACTGCCCTACGTCGGGAGGGGGTTGACGGGTTGAATGGGTGCGCGTGGGGATCCTTCAGGCCGACCGAAAGCGTCGGCGTACTTGTCCCGGTACAGCGCGCCGGGTCCGATGGAGAGCTTCGGGCTCCAAAAATCAGAGATGCAAGATGCGACGATGACGTTCTTTTCAGGAATCTTGGAGGTGGGCTAGCGAATCGAATCTAGCACGGCCCAACCGGCCGGAACGAAGCGTGAGGGAGACGCCGCAACCATGCCCATCAATCAGATGTTTCTCGGTGAATTCGATCACGAAATGGTGAGTACGCGCAAAACTCTGGAACGCATTCCCGAAGATAAATTGCAGTGGCAACCACACCAGAAATCCATGACGCTCGGGCGTCTGGCCAGCCACTTGGCCGATATCCCCGGCTGGATCGAGCATACCTTCGCCGAGGACCATCTGGACATCAATCCGCCCGGCGGACAGAACCCTGAGACGACGCAGTGCACGACGCGGCAGCAGATGCTCGACATTTTCGACCGGAACGTGACGAAGGGACGTGCGGCGCTGGCGGCTGCGACCGACGATCAGTTTCAAAAACCGTGGTCGCTGCTCAACGGAGGGAAGAACGTATTTACGCTGCCGCGGGCGGCGGTACTACGAGGGTTCGTGATGAACCATTTGATTCATCACCGCGCTCAGCTCGGCGTATACTTGCGCCTGAACGACGTGCCGGTACCCTCCGTTTACGGGCCGTCAGCCGACGAAAGCGCGTTCTGAAGTATGGAATCGCGCCGCGTCGGAACGGCGCGCCGCTCAACGACGATGCCTCGAATGTCGGGACGCGCGGCGGTGATGTTTGTTGCTTGCGCGCTGCTGTTGTGGCTGGTGATGCCGCGAGCGCTTCCCGTTTCCGAGGACACCCAGGCGGTTCGCGAGGCGGAACAACAACTGGCCCAGGCTTCCGCCCAGGGCAACGTCCACGCGCTGGGCCTGATTCTCTCGAGCGATTTCATCGCCACCGACGCGAAGGGCAATCGCGAAAACCGCGCACAGGTGCTCGACGGTTTCCGTGCGACGCCGTGGCGGGTGGAATCGCTGCGACAGGAAAACGTGCGAATCCGGCTCTACGGACCGACGGCGATCGTCACCGGCACGGATCTCGTGACCGCGCACAACGCCGCGGGGCTGGATCGCGACGTTTCGCATCCTTTCGTGCACGTTTTTCGCAAGCGTGGCGGGCAGTGGTTCCTGATTGCGGGGCGCGGGTCGCTGCTGCCGGTATCCTGAGTTCTCCAGCGAGATTTCAAGCCGCGACTCTCATGCGATCCAGTGGATTCTGCCGTGGTGATTCAAGTGCGGCAGTCATCCTGAACGCAGTGGAGGGTCGGGAAAAATTTCCAAGCTACTACGGCCGATTCCGCCGAGGGTGAGTGAAGAAGCAGGTCCTTCGGCCGCCATACGGCGAGGTAGGGGCTGGGCCTTAGGGTTTGGCTTCAGGATGACAAAGGTCTTTTGCAGGCAGCCGCGCCGCTACTCGCCGCTGGGGCCGAAACGTTCCGTTTTGACGCGAGCGGGATCGTGACCTAAATCCACGAGCGCCGTCGCCACCGATTCCACCATTTCCGTGGGTCCGCAAACATAGAGCAGCGGTTTTTCGGCCGGCGCGGGCAGCGTTGCCTGGAGCATGGCGAAAGCGATGCGGCGGCGTTCGCCGCGCCAGTTCTCCGGCCATTCGCGCGTGAGCGTGTGAACGACGCGCAGATTTGGATCTTCGGCCGTCATGCTTTCGAGCTCTTTGCGATAGATGATTTCCTCGAAACGGCGCGAGGAATGGAGCAGGACCGCGCGCACGCGTGGAGCTGCGGCGGCGCGATGGCGCAGCATCGCCATCAAAGGCACGATTCCCGAGCCGCCGGCCACGAGCGCGAGCGGGCCACCATCGCCGATTTCCCAGGTGAAATAGCCGCCAATCGGGCCGCGCAATTCGATGCGGTCGCCCGGCCGCAATTCATCCGTGAGGTAGGGCGAAACCTCGCCGTCGCTCAGACGCTCGACGGTGAGTTCGATGATTTCGCGCGCGGGCAGATCGGCGCGGGGCGCGGACGCCACGGAATAGCTGCGTTCGGCCTGGTAGCCGTCTTCGGCGGTCAGACGGACGTCCACGTGCTGCCCCGGCCGATGGCCCATCCAGCCGGGAACGCGAAGGCGGAGCGTTTTCACGCGGGGCGTTTCGGAAAAAATTTCGAGCGCTTCGGCCTCGCGCCAGATGAGCCGCGCCACGCCGAGGGTGGCCCGGGGAACGTCAGTCATTCCAATAACGCTCTTCGCGCCAGGGATCGCCATGATTGTGATAGCCAAGCGCTTCCCAGAAACCCGGCTCGTCGGCATCGGCCAGGCGCAGACCGCGCACCCATTTCGCGCTCTTCCACAAATAGAGATGCGGCACGAGCAGCCGGGCAGGCCCGCCGTGCTCGGGATCGAGCGGATGGCCGCCGTAGGTGTCGACGATCCACGCCTTGCCCTGCGTCACGTCTTCGATGGGGAGATTCGTGGTGTAGCCGCCGTCGCAGAAGGCGACGACGTGCGTGGCTTTGGTGGCGACGCCGGCAAGAAGCGTATCCACGGAAACGCCTTCCCATTCGGTATCGAGTTTCGACCATTTCGTGACGCAATGGATGTCGCGGGTAAATCGCTCGCGCGGGAGTTTCTGGAATTCGTCCCATGTCCAGCGGCGCTCGGCGTCGAGGCTGCCGGTCAGCCGGAAATCCCAGTCCGCCAGGCGGAGGCGCGGCGTCGGCCCGGCGGAAAGCACGGGGAAATCGTGCGTTTCGTATTGGCCGGGAGGAATGCGCGCGGGATCGGCCGGGCGATGCTTGCCGCGAAATCCTCGTGTCAGAAAACCACCCACCGGATTCACCTCTTCTGGTTCGATGCGCGCGGCGTGGCGCGGGCTTCGCGCCGCAGATTGTGCAGGAAAAAAACGGAAACCGCCAATCGGGAAGGGAAGCGGCTCAGGCGCGGACCGGGGCGCGCCTGGTGCGAAGGATTCCAGCGAGCGCGCGAAAAACCGCGCGCGCCAACAACGCAGTCACAGCCAGCATTCCACAAACGACGAGCGCGGCGACGATTGGATGATGCGCCGCGAACCATACGATACTCACTGCGGCGACATCCTCGCCTGCGCTCAAGGCCGCGTTCGAGAACGGCTCGGGCGAAGCAGTGACGGCGGCGCGCGCGGCCGTTTTTCCGCCATGCGCCGCCAGAGCCACCAGCGCGCCCAGCGCCGCGCAGGCCGCTTGCAGGGGCGGAGAAAGATGCGAAGCCGCGCAGTAGGCCACCAGTGCGGCGATGGGAACGCGAACGAAGGTGTGGGCCGCGTTCCAAAAGAGATCGAAGACGGGAATTTTGTCGGCGAAGAATTCGATTCCAAACAAGACGAGGCTCGCGGCAATCACCAGCGGATTCGCGAGCAGGTGAAGCGAAGTCGGCAGTGGAAACACGCCGAATCGCGCGAGCAGACCGAGCGCCGCGACAGTGGCGTAGACGTTGAGGCCGGCCGCGAAACTGATCGCGACGATCATCGGCAAGAGCGTTGCGCTCGAAATGCCCACGCTCATGAGTGCCCTCTAACCGCGGCCTGTGACTGAGGTCTTGCGGTCCTTCCGGAGCCGACCGAGGCCGGAAAAGTGGTCGTAGGGACGGGATGCTTCGCTTCGCTCAGCATGACAGGAATCGGGAATTTGTGCATAAGTTTCCGCTACGAAACATTAGAAGCCGTTTTGTCTCCGCACAGTTTTCTCGCACTTGTTTGTTTGCTCCGCGCGCGGTTCATTCATAGCGCAGGGCCGTTGCCGCGTCCACGCGCGTGGCGCGCCAGGCCGGGCGATAGCAGGCGGCGAGCGCGACGAGCACGAGCACGGCCGAAACGCCGAGGAAGGTGAGTGGATCGTGCGCGCTGACGCCAAACAGCATCTTGTTCATCAAGTGGGTGAGCGCGAGAGCCGCCACGAGGCCGATGCCCACGCCGGCAAGCGCCATCTTTGCGCCGTCGCCGAGCACCATCCGCAGGACGTCGCGGCGCTGGGCGCCGAGCGCCATGCGAATGCTGATTTCGTGGGCGCGCTGGCCGACCAGATAGGAAACCACTCCATAAATGCCGACGCAGGCGAGCACCAGCGCCAGGCCGGCGAAAACGGCGAGCAGAATCATGGCGAACCGCCGCGAGGCGAGCGAATCCCCAATAATGCCGTTCATCGTCTGAGTGTCAAATACCACCAACTGGCTATTGAACCGGGCGATATGGTCGCGGATGGGCGCGACTTCCGCGTCCGGCGCGCCGCGCGTCCGCACCATCGCGCCCATGCCGCGCTCGAGCAGCGGCATGAACGCATCCGGCGTCTGCGAAATGGGGAAATACATCTGCGCCTGGATGGGCGACCGGCTGTCGGATGCGAGTCCCCATTGCTTCACGTGGCCGACCACGCCGACGATTTCCGGCGACGTGTTCAGGATGTCGAGGTTGATTCGCTGGCCGATCGGGTCCTGCCCGCCGAAATAGAGCCGGGCGAATTGCTGGTCGATCACCACGACCGGCGCGGAGCTGTGGTTATCCTGCTCGGTCAACAAGCGACCGCGGATGAGCGGGATCCTCATCACGCGGAAATAATCCGGCTGCACGGCGTAGAAGAGCGAAACCTTCATCGCGGATTGGCTCGCCGGTTTCGGCTCATCCGTCTTCCAGAACGGCAGTTCGGAATCGCCCGACATCGGCGTCGAACCGACCGAGAGCGAAGCGGCCTCGACGCCGGGCACGCTCGCGAGCTGTTGCCGAATCTGGCGGAATGCCGCGCGAACCTCGTCCGGCGTGCCGCCGAGCGGCTGCGCCGATCCCACCCCGAACGTCAGCACGTGATGGGGGTCGAATCCCGGATTCACGCTCCACAATTTCACCAGACTGCGAATCATCAGGCCCGCGCCGGCGAGCAGAACCACCGCGAGCGCCATTTCGACGGCGACGAAAACGCGCTGCGTGCGATGCCTGCGGCCGCTGCCGCCGCGTCCGCCTTCTTTCAAGGTTTCGTGCAGGTCGGCTCTGGTCGTTTTGAGCGCGGGCGCGAGGCCGAACAGGATGCCGGAAAGAATCGAAGCGGCCAGCGTGAAGAGTAGAACGTGGCCGTCGAGGTGCACCTCGCTGGAGCGCGGAAGGGCTTCGGGCAGAACGGCGAGCGCCGCTTTCGTTCCCCACGCCGCGACGCCCAGCCCCAACGCGCCGCCGATGAGCGATAACAGCACGCTCTCCGTCAGCAATTGCTGAATCACGCGGCCCTGGCTGGCGCCGAGCGCCGCGCGGATGGCGAATTCGCGCGTTCTGCCGGTGGAGCGCGCCAGCAGGAGATTGGCAACGTTGACGCAGGCGATCAGCAGCACGAAACCCACGGCGGCGAGCAGCATCAGGAGAAACGGCCGGATGTTTCCCGTCACGTTTTCCTTGAGCGGGATCACCGTGATGCCGGTGTCTTTGTTCGTGTTGGGGTATTGCTCGGCCAGGTGAGCGGCGATCGCGTCCATATTCGATTTGGCCGCGGCCAGCGTGACGCCCGGCTTCAATCGGCCCACGGCGTCCATGCCCATGCCGGTGCCGCGACTGCGGAAGAGGACGTTGTCCCACTGGCCGATGGGAACGAAGGCGTCGCAGTGGCCGTGGAAGTTGCCGCTCTGATAGCGGAATCCCGCGGGAATCACTCCGACGATGGTGTAGATCTTACCGTTTAGGGTTGCGGTTTTTCCGATGATGTCGCGCTCGCCGCCGAATTTCTGTTTCCAGAAGCCTTCGCTAATCATCACCACCGGCGCGCCGCCCACCCGGTCTTCGTTCGCGGTAAATTGACGGCCCACGATCGGCTGAATGCCCAGCACGGGGAAAAATGAAGCGGAAACCATTTCCACCTTCACGCGGTCCGGCTGTCCCCGTCCGGTCATCATGAAAATGTCGGAGCGGAACGCGGCGATGGAGGAAAAGACCTGGTTATCCCGGCGCCAATCCTGAAAATTGGGATAGGAAATCGAGGAGTGGTGAAAATCCTTGTCGCTCGAATAGAGCGCCATCAGACGATCCGGCTGTTTGTAAGGCAGCGGATTGATGAGGACCGCGTTGACGACGGAAAAAAGCGCGGTGTTGGCTCCGATGCCGAGAGCCAGCGTGACAATCGCGATTGCCGCCAGCGCCGGGGCTTTCGCATGCAGCCTCAGCCCGAAGCGCAAATCCTGGACCAGATTCGACATTCCCTCTCCCTGCGGGCGTTACCGCGCGCCGCACCCGGCTCCGCCAGCCGGGACGCGCCGCTCATCT
The DNA here is from genome assembly GCA_021812285.1 of Acidobacteriota bacterium. Lineage (GTDB taxonomy): Bacteria > Acidobacteriota > Terriglobia > Acidiferrales > UBA7541 > JAKASX01. The sequence continues at coordinate 9,026 of JAKAOH010000127.1, forward strand.
GCATGTACGCAGGGACGCGCGTGAAAGTTCGCGGCTATTTCTTCTTGCGGCAGGAATGAACCGCAGTCTCCCCCGTTAGCGCGCAAGCGGGCTGTGCCAGACTTCCAGCAGCAGCTTTTTGAGTTCAGCGAAACGCCTGGGCCCGAGTTCAGTCATCCATTCGCGCTCGATGTCGCGAAGGGCTTCGTGAATCTGGGCGTAGGCGGCGCGTCCGCGCCTGGTCAGGCGCACGATTCGCGCGCGGCCTTCGCCGGGTGCGTCGGAGCGAGCGATATAGCCGAGCGATTCCAGGCTTCGGAGCAGTTGGTTCATCGCCTGCTTGCTCATCCCGGCGCGCTCGGCGAGCACGCCCGGCCGAACCCCATCCGGACCGGGGAATTGCAAGACCGCCATGTGCGGCAGGCGGAGTTCCTCGAAGCCCGCCTGGTTCAGTTGGTGGATGATCCGGCGGTGAATTGCCTGGGCCGGAACGCGCAGCAAGGCTCCGATGAGCATATCGGCGGACTTGACGGATGGGCTCGTCATTTTGCGCTTGACTTCCATAGTAAATGTGATTTACCGTTTGGCATGGTAAACGAACTTTACCACAAGGAGAAGCGCTCATGGAAGGGCAGACAACCGGGCTCCGCGCAAATCCCGCGGACGAAACCATCCGTCTCGGGCCGCTTGCGGTGCGTTTTCTGGTGACCGGGGAGGATTCGAATGGCAGCGTCGCCGCGTTTGAGCTGGTGGTTCCAGCTTCGCAGCGCCTTGCCGCGCCCGCCCATAGCCACGACCATTACGAAGAGACGATCTACGGCATCGAAGGCGTGCTGACTTGGACCGTGGATGGGAAACAGATTGAAGTCGGGCCGGGACAGGCGCTCTGCATTCCGCGCGGGGCGATTCACCGGTTCGATAACCATGGGACCCGGAACGTGAAGGCGCTTTGCGTGATTACGCCGGCCGCGATTGGTCCGCAGTACTTCCGCGAGTCGGCCGAGGTGATTAGCGCCGCGGCGGGAGGGCCGCCGGATCGGGCGAAAATGGTCGAAATCATGCTGCGTCACGGTCTGACTCCGGCTCCGCCGCAGCCCTAGGCGCTGGGCCGCGCGGGATCAGGCTTTTTTCAGGCCGTGCGGCACGAGCGGCATCGAGCGCAGACGCGCGCCGGTCGAGTCGAAAATGGCGTTGGCAATCGCCGGTGCCAGGCCGACGATGGGCGTTTCTCCCGCGCCGGCAGGCGGGCGGTCCGTGCGATCCACGAGAACGACTTCGATTTCCGGCAAATCCTTGAAGCGCGGGACGCGATATTTGGAAAACATCGGATTCAGGATTTTGCCGTTGGCGAACTGGATCGCTTCGAAG
>JAKAOH010000128.1 GCA_021812285.1 Acidobacteriota bacterium
CTACATCGAACCGGAACTCCGCGAAAACACCGGCGAAATCGAGGCCGCCGAAAAAGGCGAACTGCCCCATCTCATCACGCTCGACGACATTCGCGGCGATTTGCAGATGCACACCGTCGCCAGCGACGGCCGCAACACGATTGAGGAAATGGCCCACGCCGCCAAAAAACTCGGCTACGAATACATCGCCATCACCGACCATTCCAAAGCCGTCACCGTCGCCGGCGGTTTGGACGAAAAGCGGACCCTCGAGCAGATTCGCAAGATCCACGAAGCCGAACGCAAGATCGAGGGCATTTGCATCCTCGCCTCGAGCGAAGTGGACATCCTCAAAACCGGAAAACTCGATCTCGACGACGAAGTCCTCGCCCAGCTCGACGTCGTTCTCTGCTCCATCCATTCCTATATGAATCTCGACCGCGCGGCGATGACCGACCGCCTGCTCGCCGCCATCGAAAATCCCTACACCCAGATTATCGCCCACCCCACCGGCCGCCTGCTCCTTCGCCGCGAAGGCTATTCGTTCGACATGGAAAAAGTTTTCGACGCCGCCCGCCGTCATGGCGTCGCCATGGAAACCAACGCCTATCCCGACCGGCTCGATCTAAACGACGTCCATCTGCGCATGGCCAGGGACCACGGCGTCAAAATCACCATCTCCACCGATTCGCACAGCACGAAAAATCTGGTTTATATGAGATACGGCGTCGGCACCGCCCGCCGCGGCTGGATCGAGCGCAAGGACGTTTTGAATACCCTCCCCTACGAAAAATTCCTCGCCGCCCTCAGGCCCAAACCCGGCTCGCACACCCGCGCGCCCCATCGCCGCAAATCCGCCTGATTCGCCGAAGGGGTGAGCCACGGGTCGCCCGGCTCTCTGGCGCGAACTTTTTACCGCGCGCCAGCGTATTCTTCAGAGAAGTCCTCGCCAAGGAGGCATCATGTCTCGCACCTTTTGCGCCACGCTCGGTTTGGCGTTCGCTCTGCTGGTTGCCGCACCCGCCGTTCACGCCGACCAGTGGTCGAAAACTTTCCGCGTCACCGGCGTTCCACAGCTCACGCTCCAGGTCGACAACGGCCAGGTGAACGTCAGCCGCGGCGCCACGAACGAAGTCACCGTATCCGTCACCACCACCGGCTGGAAAATCCCCGCCGACGTTCGCGTCATCCCGTCCCAGCAAGGCAACGATGTTGAAGTTCAGGTCCGCCAGACCCAGCATTGGTTCCGCTTCAGCCACGGCACGACCAGCGTTTCCGTCACATTGCCCGCGACCGCCAATCTCGATCTTTCCACCGGCAATGGCGACGTCACGCTCGATTCTCTGCGCGGCTCTTTGCGCGCCGCCACGGGAAACGGCACGATTCACGCCACGGATCTGGGCGGCCATTTGGTTTTACACACCGGCAACGGTGGAATCGAGGCAAGCGGGCTCGATGGTTCGCTCCGCGCACGCACTGGCAATGGCGGAGTTCGCGTTTCCGGCCGTTTCGACGCGCTCGAACTCGATAGCGGCCGCGGCCAAGTTCACGTCACCGCGCTCAGCGGCTCGAAAATGGCTTCCGATTGGAGCATCGGCACCGGCGTGGGTCCCGTCACCGTCACCCTGCCGGCCGATATTTCCGCCGAACTCTCCGCGTCCACCGGCGTCGGTCACATTGCCGCCAGATTCCCCGTCACCGTTTCCGGCTCGCTCACCGGCTCTTCGGTCCGCGGCCGGCTCGGCGCGGGCGGACCGTTGCTGCGCATTCACACCGGCGTCGGCGACGTCAATATCGAACGCGGCGAATGAAGTTCCCGCGCGGCGCCCTCCCGCGCGCCGCAAACATTGCCCTCCGCACAATCGCACCGCAGGGCGCGGCACGCGTCGCGCCCGCAGTTCCTACCGCCGATTTTTCCGCGCAATTCCGCGTCTCGCGTTTGCAAAACGTTCTGCGCTCGCGCATCATAGTTCCTTTTGCACTCGATCGAGGGGGTTTTCCGTGGAGAAAGACCAGACGTTGCCGAAGCCGGATGTTGCGCCGCCCACCGGCAAGCTCGGCGTCTTGACCGTTGGCCTCGGCGCGGTTGCGACCACGTTCATGGCCGGCGTGGAGCTGGTTCGCAAGGGAGAGGCGCAGCCGATCGGCTCGCTCACCCAACTCGGCGCCATCCGTTTGGGAAAGCGCACCGAGGGCCGCTCGCCCAGAATCAAGGATTTCGTCGAGCTCGCCGATCCGAGCCGTCTCGTCTTCGGCGCCTGGGATATTTTTCCCGACAACGCCTATCAAGCCGCGGTCAAGGCCGGCGTTCTCGACGCTCCTCAGCTCGCCCGCGTGAAGCGATTTCTCGAAAATATTCGCCCGATGAAAGCGGCTTTCCAGCGCGATTACGTTCGCCGGCTCGACGGCCCTCACGTCAAGCACGGCCGCAACAAATACGAGCTCGCCGAGCAGCTCCGCGACGACATTCGCTCGTTCCGCCGCAAATCCGGCGTCTCGCGCCTGGTGATGGTCTGGTGCGCGTCCACCGAAATCTTCCTCAAGCCGCACAAAGTCCACGCGACTCTGGAAAGTTTCGAGAAGGCGATGAAGCAGAACCACCCCGCCATCGCGCCCTCGATGCTCTACGCCTGGGCCGCGCTCAAGGAAGGCGTTCCCTTCGCCAACGGCGCGCCGAATCTCACGCTCGATATTCCGGCGCTCGAGCAGCTCGCGCACGATAACAAGGTCCCCGTCGCCGGCAAGGACTTCAAAACCGGCCAGACGCTCATGAAGACGATCATCGCGCCCGGCTTCAAGGCCCGCATGATCGGCGTGAACGGCTGGTTCTCCACCAACATCCTCGGCAATCGCGATGGCGAGGTGCTGGACGATCCCGCCTCGTTCAAAACGAAAGAGGAATCCAAGCTCGGCTCGCTCGAATACATTTTCCAGCCGCACCTCTATCCCCAGCTCTACGGCAAAATCCACCACAAGGTCCGGATCAACTATTACCCTCCTCGCGGCGACAACAAGGAGGGATGGGACAACATCGACATCTTCGGCTGGCTCGGCTACCCGATGCAGATCAAGGTGGATTTCCTTTGCCGCGATTCCATTCTCGCCGCGCCGCTCGCGCTCGATCTGGCGCTCTTCCTCGATCTCGCCAGGCGCGCCGGCCTTTACGGCGTTCAGGAATGGCTCAGCTTCTATTTCAAATCGCCGATGTGCGCGCCGCAGCTCTATCCCGAGCACGATCTCTTCATCCAGCTGATGAAACTCAAGAACACGCTCCGCTGGATGAAGGGCGAAACGCTCATCACTCACCTGGGCCGCGAATATTACGACTGATTTGCGGCCAATTTGGCAGCCAAAAGTACGCTTGACGCGGCACCGGCATTCTTGTATCTTTTCGCGTTTTATATCTCGAAAATCCCTTTCGCGGAGGAGGAATGGATTCTAAAGGTGTACTTGAATATGCCCGGAAACACGAAGCCAAGATCCTCGATCTTCGCTTCACCGACCTGCCCGGCCTCTGGCACCACATCAGTTTCCCCATCCATCAGCTCGAGGAAAGCTCCTTCGAAGACGGATACGGGATGGACGGCAGTTCGATTCGTGGCTGGGCCTCCATTCACGAGTCGGATATGCTTCTCGTCCCCGATCCCAAGACCGCGTTCATGGACCCGTTCCGCGACGTCCCGACGCTCGTCATGATTGGCGACGTCCTCGACCCGATCACCCGCCAGTCCTACCCGCGCGATCCCCGCTTCGTCGCCCGCAAAGCCGAAGCCTACCTCGGCTTCAGCGGCATCGCCGACCAGGCTTACTTCGGCGCCGAAGCCGAATTCTTCATTTTCGACAACGTCCGCTTCGACCAGCGCCAGAACGAGGGCTTCTACCACATCGACGCCGAGGAAGGCCGCTGGAATTCCGGCCGCGTCGAGCACAATCTCGGCTACCGCCCGCGCTATAAGGAAGGTTATTTCCCCGTTCCGCCCACCGACCACTACCTCGACCTGCGCACCGACATGGCCTTGAAGATGCAATCCTGCGGCCTGAACGTCGAATGCCACCATCACGAAGTCGCCACCGGCGGCCAGGCCGAAATTGACCTGCGCTTCGATACGATGCTCCGCTCCGCCGATAACATGATGCTTTTCAAGTACATCGTGCGGAACGTCGCCTATCAGTACGGCAAGACCGTCACCTTCATGCCCAAGCCGCTCTTCCAGGACAACGGCAACGGCATGCACACCCACCAGTCGCTCTGGCTCAAGGGCAAGCCGCTTTTCGCCGGCGATCAGTACGCCGGGCTCAGCCAGACGGCCTTGTGGTATATCGGCGGATTGCTCAAGCACGCTGCCAGCATCGTCGCCTTTGCCGCGCCCACCACCAATTCCTACAAGCGCCTGGTTCCCGGCTTCGAAGCTCCGGTCAATCTCGCCTATTCGCGCCGCAACCGTTCTGCCGCCGTCCGCATCCCGATGTATTCGGCCAGCCCCAAGGCGAAGCGGCTCGAATTCCGTCCGCCCGATCCCTCTTCGAACACCTATCTCGCTTTTGCCGCCATGCTCATGGCCGGTCTCGACGGCATCGAAAACAAGATCGATCCCGGCGAGCCGCTCGACAAGGACATTTACGATATGTCCCCCGAGGAACTGAAAAACGTTCCTTCTCTCCCCGGTTCGCTCGACGCCGCCCTTTCGGCGCTCGAAAAGGACCACGACTATCTGCTCAAGGGCGACGTGTTCACCGAGGATGTCATCCGGTTGTGGATCGACTACAAGATGAACAACGAAGTGAACGCCATCCGCATGCGCCCCCACCCCTACGAATTCCAGCTCTATTACGACATTTAGCTTCCGTGGACCGGTGGCGCGGCCTTCCCCGCTGCGCCACCAGCGTCCCCGCTCCGGCTTCGCCGGGGCCGCACCCGTCGCCTTTAAGGGTGCGGTTTTTGTTTCCTGCGAGAGCCGCCCTGTGCGCCACACTATTCGCTTGCCGCGGCGATCATCCAGAAAATCAGCGTGCAAATCGCCGCCGCAATCGCCAACCACCGCACCGGGTTTTTCCGCCACACGCCCACCAGCGCGAATGCCAGCCCCGTCAGCGATAGAAGCAGTCCCACCGCGTAAATTCTCAGCAGCGGCGGAGCGTAATACGCGAACCCTCCGATGGCCCGCGCGTAGACCGCCGCGCCCAGCGCCAGCAGCGCCGACGCCGTGGCCAATCCCAATCCCGCGGCCGACGCCACCGCCAGCTTTCCCGCCGGCCGTTGCCTCTTTCGCCAGCGCGACCACCCCCACACGATGGTCACAGGTGACCCGATGTCACCTAGCACGGCCAACGCGAAAAAGAGCAGCGTATTGAGCGCTCCCATTCAGCCTTCTTTCTGTCCCACTCGGCCGCCAGTGGCCGCAGCGGCGCCCGGAAATCATAAACCGCCGGAAACGCGCGGAGCACGCGATTCTTTTCTTCGAAACACGGTTCCGGCGCCGCCACGCTAGGACTGCCCATCCGCCGCGGCGCACTTTCCGGCCGCCGGTTTTTCCTGCATTTTCCCCTCCTTCTTCGCCACGCCAGGCGTTTCCTCTGGTAGAATTCACGATGCGTTGCCCGATGCGCCAGGCACCTGGCGGGGTGGCGCCGGCATCGTAAAATTCAGGATTTAGAGATTCGCAAGTTTCGGGAGCGTCCAAGTGCGCAAGCCCTCCGCCTCATTGGCTTTGATTGGCAGTTTGCTGCTTACCCTTTTGCTCGCGGGATGCGGCGGTAGTTCGGCCCCCAATATCACCATTACGCTTTCGCCCGCCACATCGCAGACGATCGATCAGGGCCAGATCGTGAATATCGGGGCCACGCTGACCAACGACACTTCGAATAAGGGAGTCACCTGGAGCCTGAGCGGCGTCGGCACGCTCACCGGCCAGACGGCGAACACTGTCACCTACCAGGCTCCCACGTCGGTTTCCAGCTCGCAGTCGGTCACCGTCACGGCCACGGCCGTCGCGAACACCGCCGTCTTCACCACGCTATCGATCGCCGTGAATCCGCCGCCCTCGATCACCAGCACCACGCTTCCCGCGGGCATTGCCGGCACCGCCTACAGCGAGTCCTTGACCGAAGCCGGCGGCACGGCTCCCTTCACCTGGGGCGTCATTGCCGGCTCGCTCCCGCCCGGCATCACGCTCAACACCAGTTCCGGCATTCTCAGCGGCACGCCCACCGGTTCCGGCACGTTCCAGTTCACCGTGCAGATTTCCGATGCCGCCAGTTTTTCGGCCACGCAGACGCTCAGCCTGAGCATCGCCCCGCCGGCCGCGCTCGCCATTTCCACCACGTCCCTGCCCAACGGCGCGCTCAACACCGGCTATTCGGTCAACCTCGTCGCCACGGGCGGCGTCGGCCCTTATACGTGGAGCATCACCGCCGGCTCGCTCCCCTCCGGCCTTAGCCTGAGCAGCAGCGGCCTCATCAGCGGCACGCCCAGCGCCACCGGAACATCGTCTTTCACCGCCCGGGTCACCGATTCCGAAACGCCTACCGCCGCTTCGTTGACTCAGGCGCTCGCGATCATTGTGAATCGCGTGCCTTTCTCCATCACCACCACCGCCGTGCCCAACGGCACCGAGAGCATTCCCTACGGCACCCAGCTTGCCGTCAGCGGCGGCCTGGCTCCCTACGATTGGACCGTCGCCAGCGGGTCGCTCCCGAATGGGCTTACCCTGAGCAGCAGCGGCGTCATCAGCGGCACGCCCACGGCCACCGGCACGTCCACTTTCACCGTTCAGGTGACGGACTCCGGCACGCCCGCCGCGTTGGCTCTCCAGCAGCTTTCGCTCACCATCAATCCGACGCAGAATTCCCTTCTCACCGGCCAATACGCGTTCCTCCTGGGCGGTTACGACGGCGGCATGGCGGGTTCGTTCACCGCGAACGGCACCGGCACGATCACCGGCGGCGTCGAAGACGTCGAAGCCTCTTCGCGCAGCCTCTCCGGCTCGAACGTCGCCATCAGCTCCGGCACTTATGCGGTCGGCAGCGACGATCGCGGCGTCCTCACCTTCACCGACGCCAGCGGCAACACGTTCCATTTCAATCTCGCCGTCGGCCCAATCTCTTCCGGCAAGGCTTCGATCGGCGTCATGACCGAAACCGACGCCACCACCGCCAATTTCAGCGGCACGCTCGCCCAGCAGGATTCTTCCGCCTTCGCCACTTCCGCCATGACCGGCGGCTACGCTTTCGGCCTGTCCGGTTGGGACGCCTCCGCGCAGCCCGATGTCACCGTCGGCAGCGCCACCGTCACCAGCGGAGCCGTCTCGAACGGCCTCTATGACGAGAACGACGCCGGCACGCTCTCCGCCAGCCAATCCTTCACCGGCACGCTCAACGTCGCTTCGAACGGCCGCGGCACGCTGACCGCCAGCTTGGCCCACTCCACGTTCACCCTCTACGTCGTCTCTTCGACCGAATGGTTCGCCATCGGTTCCGATTCCACGACGGGAGCCGTCCGCATCGGCGTCGTCGAGCAGCAGGGTCCGCCGCCCTACACCACCGCTTCGATTACGGGCGACATGGTCTATCAATCCCAGTCGTCCACGTCCGGCCCCGCGCCCGACACCCAGGTGGGTCTGCTTTCTTCCACGGCCACGTCCGGTACGGCCTCGCTCGCCTACGACGAGGACGCCGGAGGAACGATCACCGCGAATAATTCCGCCACGCTCACCGAAACCTTCAACAACGATTCGAGCGGCCGTTTCACGCTCGCCCCGCAGACCGGCAGCGGCTTCTCCGACACCATCGTCGGCTACATGATCGGCTCCGATCTGGCGTTCGTCGAGGGCACCGGCTCCAGCCCCAGCTTCGGCATGTTCGAGCCGCAGGCCCCCAATCAAACGTTCACCAACGCCTCGCTCGACGGCTCGCTTCTCTTCGGCACCCAGCCGCTGGTTTCGCCGCCGTCGGCGGCGCAGGCGCCGGTCGCCTCTTCCGGCATCCTGACGTTCAACGGCACCGGCGGCCTGAGCGGCACGATGGATTCTGTCCAGGGCGGTGTCGTCACCACCAGCCAGATCAACGGCACCTACGTCGTCTCGTCCAACGGCCGCGGCACGCTGGCGCCCAACGCCGCCATCTTCTACGTCGTCACCACCGGCAAGCTCGTCATCATGTCGGTCGAGCAGACCGGTTTCCCGAACCCGTTCCTCGAAATCGCCTTGCGCTGATCGTTCGTTCTGGCGTGGGCCCTCGCCTTGGTCCCTGGTAGCCACGACACGCCTTCCGTGCCGTGGTCCCGTGGGCCCCGCCGCAAATCCCCCTCGCATCCTTACGTAGAACCACCTCTCGCGCTCTCGCTCGCATTGCGCGAAAATGGCCTCGCGTCCGGAAAATCAGCGGCTCTTTATCCGCACGCCGGAGGAAGCGTCACATGCCGAGCCACGCATCGAGCGGAATCCACCTCGCCCGCCCGACGAGCGACCACACTCCGAATTCAGGCCTCGCAGCCCACTCAAAAGAGGCCAAAAAGTGACACCCTGGAAAAATTATCTTGCTGAAACAAAACCACCTAGCGGATTTTTTGCTCGACCACCTGTGTCACCCTGCCGCGGCCAATTCGAACCCTCCTTTTGCTTCACTCGTCGCGCCCGTTCTCCTGAGACGCCTCAGCCGATCCCGCACTCGCTCGTTCCGTCCCAGTCGCGCCCGTTCCGCCGCGCTTTCCCCCACCGACGGAACCGCACATTTCTACTTTGCGCAAACCGGACATTCTCGCTTTCCACTGACAAACCCGCCCCGTTCCTTGACACGCCAACAAGCGGATGTTACGTTTTGATTTCTTCGCGAATTCACACGACGCGGGTACCGGTGAGCGCCTCCGAAACGGCAACTTCACTCCGAAAAACCCCACTGAACGCCGTCCATCGCCGCATGGGGGCGAAGATGGTGAATTTCGGCGGCTGGGATATGCCGGTCGAGTATTCCGGCATCACCGCCGAACATTTGGCCGTCCGCACGGCTGCCGGAATCTTCGACGTCAGCCATATGGGCGAAATCGAAATCCGCGGCCCGCATGCGCTCGACCTGATTCAATGGGTCACCTGCAATAACGCCGCGAAACTCGCTGTCGGCCAGGCCCAATATTCCGGCCTGATGACCGAGCGCGGCGGCTTCGTTGACGATCTCCTGGTCCACAAGCGTTCCGACACGCACTATTTCCTCTGCGTCAACGCTTCGAATCAGGATCGCGACTTCGAGCATTTCGTCCGCCACAACCGGTTCGGAGCCGAACTCGAGAACGTCGGCTCGCGCTACACGCAGCTCGCGATTCAGGGTCCGCGCGCGCTCGAAATCGTTCAGCGCTTCACCAATCTCGACCTGGCGCCCATTCGCTACTACCATTTCGTGCTCGGCCATGTGGACGGCGTCCACTGTCTGGTCGCGCGCACCGGCTACACCGGCGAAGACGGCGTCGAACTCTATTTTTCGCCCGAGCATTCCGAAAAACTCTGGAACGATCTCCTCGAAGCCGGAAAGCCCGCTGGCCTGATTCCCTGCGGCCTTGGCGCACGCAATACGTTGCGCCTCGAAGCGGCGATGTGCCTCTACGGCCACGAAATCGACGAAACCACCACCCCGCTCGAAGCGAATCTCGGCTGGATCACCAAGCTCGATAAAGGCGATTTCCTCGGCCGCGAACCGATCCTCCGCCAGAAAGAGGCCGGCCTCACGCGCCGCCTCGTTGGTTTCGAAATGGTCGACAAGCCGATCGCCCGCGAAGAATATCCCGTGCTCGACCCCAACGATGGTCCCGACCCCGTCGGCCGCGTCACGAGCGGTGGTCCGGCGCCTTTTCTGAAGAAAAATATCGGAATGGCTTACGTGCCGATAACCATGACCGAGCCCGGTACCGAGCTGAAAATCGGCGTGCGCGGGCGCCCGGCGCTGGCGCGCGTCGTTCCGCTGCCGTTTTACAAGCGGCCGCGCTAAGCTGGGAATTCGCATGGGACGACGCCTCCGAACCCCTGCTCTTGGAAGGGCAAGGCTTCGTCCGGAGAGCCTGGAAAAACGCGGCTGCGGTCGTCGGAGCCGCTGGCCGAGCGCGGGCAGTAAGGGCACGGCTTCAGCCGTGCCGAAACCGGCGACTGCAGGAAGCGGCTTTAGCCGCTGAGGGCGCGAGCGATGGCGGCACAACGCGCGTCATTCTGAGGAACGAAGTGACGAAGAATCTGCTGTTCCTCCATCGCTGAGGCCCACGAGTTTCGCGCGGGCCCAAGCCCGCGCCACGAAAGGCGGCACTGGAAACCAGCCATGTATCCGACCGAATTCCGCTACACCAAAGAACACGAATGGGTGAAGCTCGATGGCGACGTCGCCGTCG
>JAKAOH010000129.1:0-2021 GCA_021812285.1 Acidobacteriota bacterium
GAGCGACTCGCACGGGATCTGGGTTACACCGCGCGTCCCGAACTTCTGCGCGAAGCCGCGCGGCCCGCCGTGCGCGAGCGTCCGCGCCTCGATCGTCCGCTGGTGTGCTTCAGTTGCCGCAGCGCGCCGGCTCGGCTCGACGTTCGCCGCGCCTTCGAGGGCAAGCACGTTCTGCTCATCGGAGCCACCGGCTTCATCGGCAAGGTCTGGCTGGTGGACTTGCTCAGCCAGCTGCCATCGGTCGGCCGAATCACGGTTCTTCTCCGGCGGAAACGCTCCTCGTCTGCGCTTCGCCGCTTCGAGCGCCTCGTTGCGGAATCGCCCGTGTTCGAGCCGCTCGCCGAGCGCCATGGCGCGAATCTCGCGAATTTCCTCGCCGAGCGCATCGAAGTGCTCGAAGGCGACGCCGCCGAGCCTGGTCTGGGTCTCGCTCCGGAAATTCTCGCCCGGCTCCAGCGCTCGGTGGATCTGGTCGTCAACAGCTCCGGCCACACCGGCTTCAATCCCGACCTGCGCGACGCGCTTGCGGCCAACGTCCGCGCCGTGCGCCACCTGGCCGATTTTCTGCGCGCGTCCGATCGCGCCGCGCTGCTCCATCTTTCCACCTGCTACGTCGTTGGCCGCCGCGACGGCCGCGTGCCCGAAACGCTTGTGCCGAATTACACGCCCGTCGGCTTGGCCGATTTCGATCCCGACCGCGAATGGGAATCGCTCGAGCGCAAGGCGGCGGAAATCGAGCGGCGCGCGGAAGATCCGGAAATCATCGAAACGCTGCGCCGGGAAGCGCTCGCGAAATCCGGCGCCGAGCGCGAGCTATCGGGAGCCGCGCTCGAAAACCAGATTCGCAAAAACCGCCTCCGCTGGGTTCGCCAGCGAATGGTCGAGGAAGGCATGCGCCGCGCCGCCGAACTCGGCTGGCCGAACACCTACACCCTGTCGAAAAGCCTGGCCGAATCGCTCCTCGTGCGTTACGCCGCGGACTTGCCGGTCGCCATCGTGCGCCCGGCCATCGTCGAATCCTCGATCGAGCGGCCGTTTCGCGGCTGGAACGAGGGCATCAACACGTCCGCTTCGCTCAGCTATCTTCTCGGCACCTATTTCCGCCAGTTCCCGAGCGACGAGCGCAAGCGTCTCGACCTGATTCCCGTGGATCTGGTCGTGCGCGGCATGACGCTGGTTGGCGCCGCGCTCCTCGAACGCTGCCACGCTCCGGTCTATCATCTGGCCACCTCCGTCTCGAATCCCTGCGATATGCGGCGCTCGATCGAACTGACCGGGCTCGCGCATCGCAAATACCTGCGCGCACGCGCCGATCTCGATTCGCAGATTCGCCTGCGCCTCGACGCGATTCCCGTCTCGAAAAAGCGCTACGAGCGCCTGTCCGCGCCCGCGCAAAAAGCGCTGATCCAGCGCATCAACCGGATGGCCGCTCCGATTTTCCGCCGGGCTCCGCTCGCACGCCACGAACGCGACCTCGAATGGGTGGAAACGTTGATCTCGCTGTTCGAGCCGTTCATCCTGCTCAATCAGCACGTCTTCGAAGCAGAAAACGTCCGCCTGCTTTCCGACGCGCTGCCGGAAGACCAGAAGCCCGTCTTCGGATATGATCCTTTCTTGATTGATTGGTGGGACTACTGGATCAATATTCACGTGCCCGCGTTGCGCCGCTGGAGCTATCCGCTGATCGAAGGCCGCCCGCTCGAACTCACGCCGCGCGAATTCCATTGGCCTGGAATCGAGGAACGCGCCGGCGAACCGCTTTCCGCCGCTCCGCCCGGAGCTGGCCCGGCGAGCGGACGGTGACCCTGTGGCGACCTTTCTGACCGGCTCGACCGGATATATTGGCTCGTATGTGGCGGCGGGGCTGCTCGACGCGGGCGACCGCGTGAACGTGCTGGTTCGCGCGGGCGCGGAACGCCAGGCCGCCGAGCGCCTCTGGCAGGCGTGGCAGCTCCATTTTCCGGAATTCACCGCATTTCAGGAACGCCTGCGCTCGGCCGTGGAAATTTTCCCCGGCGATG
>JAKAOH010000129.1:2031-10277 GCA_021812285.1 Acidobacteriota bacterium
TATCCGTCGTCCACGTCGCCGCCACGCTGAATCGCCGTTCGGAAAAAAGCTGCCTCAACGTGAACCTGCGCGGCACGCTCGAGGTGATTCAACTCGCGCGGCGCGCAAACGAACTGCACGGTCTGCGGCGTTTCAGCCACGTCAGCACGGTGGCCGTCGCTGGCCATCGCTCGCACGAAGTCGTCGCCGAGGACGAATCGATCGATTGGAGCCGTGGCGATTACGATCCCTACGCCCGGACGAAAAAATTTTCCGAGTACATGGTGCGCGAGTTGATGGGCGATGTGCCGGTGACGATTTTCCGCCCGAGCGTCGTCCTGGGCGATAGCCGCCGCGCCGAGACAACGCAATTCGACATGGTGCGCGCGTTCGCGTTTCTCGCCTCGCTGCCGGTCCTGCCGCTCCGTCCCGGCGACAAAATCGACATCGTTCCCGCCGATTACGTCGCCGACGCGATCGTTGCGCTGCACCGGAAAGAGCACGCTGAGCACGTGATTTACCATCTTTCTTCCGGCCGCGATTCGGAAACCTACAGCCAGATCACGCACGCGCTGGCATCGGCTTCCAAACGGCGCCAGCCGCTTTTCATGCCCTCGCTCGAGCGCCCCTTCGGCGCGGCGGTGAATTTCGCCGCCGGACTGGGACGCAACGCGCTCGGCCGCGGCGCTTCGCTGCTGAAAGTGTTTTTTCCCTACCTGATTTGGGATACGGTGTTCGACAATAACCGCGTTGTCGCGGAATTGGGCCGCGCACCGGCGCCGTTCTCCGCCTATTGCCACGCGCTGCTCGGGTTCAGCCGCCGGAACAGGTTCCGTTATCCTTACCGGGAGTGGCCCCGGGAAACGGGAGTTCTTGCGCGATGATGGATTTGCTGCTGGAACTGTGGGTGAGCGCGCTGGTCGAAAGCGCGAAAGCGTCCTCGCTGTCCGGCCGCGGGAAGCCGTGGCAGCCAGGCGAAAAGCTGCGCCTGCTCTTCGCCGGCTACAACGGCACGCGCAACACCGGCTCCGACGTGCGCGTCGAGGAAATGCTGCGCCAGGTGCGCCGCGTGCTAGGCGAGCGGAACGTCGAGCTCTCCGTGATGACGCAGAGTTTCGATTTCACGCGCGGCTACTTCGGTGACGCGCGCCAGGTGAAATTGCCCGACGTTTTCCCTCCGTTTCTCGCCCGCGAAGTGCCCCGCCATCACGGGGTCGTCGCCTGCGAAGGGTCGATGTTCAAAAGCAAATTCGCCAACGCCCTCGCCACGATGATGATCGGCTCGCTCGGCATCGCCGCCGCGCGCAACCTGGTTTCGGTCGGCTACGGCGCCGAAGCGGGCAGAATGGACGCGATGCTCGAATGGATGACGCGCCGCTACTGCAAACAGTCGCTCGTCGTCACGCGCAACGAGGAATCAAGCGCACGCCTGCATGATTTGGGCGTGCCCACCGAACTCGGCACCGACACCGCGTGGACCTTCGAGCCGCATCCCGCCGATTACGCCCGCAAAACGCTCGCCGAGGCCGGATGGGATGGCCAGAAACCTATCCTGGTCCTTTGCCCGATTCATCCTTTTCTGTGGCCGGTCAAGGCGTCGGTGGGCAAATTTCTGGAATCGAAATTTTCCGGCTACTACGCCGGCAGCCAATACCGCACTATCTATTTCTTCCAGTCCGGCCCCAAAGTGGATGCCGCGTTCGATGAATATATCGGCGCGATCGCTCGCGCTTCGCGGCTGTTCGTTCAACAGCAAGGCGTGTTTCCCGTTTGCGTCGCGATGGAGCGGCTCGATACGGTGGCCTGTCGGCGCCTGGCGGAACGCATGGGGGGCGCGCCCGTTTTCAGCTCCGAAAAATACGATATGTTCGAGCTGGTGAGCATTCTTCGCCAGGCGTCTTTTCTGGTCAGTTCGCGCTATCACGCCATCGTCACTTCGATGCCGGGCCTCGTGCCGTCGGCCGGCATCACGATGGACGAGCGCATCCGCAATCTGATGCGCGAACGCGGCCAGCCGCAATTGGCGCTCGAAGTGGACGATCCCGAACTCGAAGGCAAACTCGGCCAGGTCTACCACTCGCTCGCTTCGGAAACGGACGCGGTCCGTCAGGGCATCGGCCAAACCGTTTCCCGAAATCTCCACGTGATGGCGCGCATGGGCGTCTATTTCGAAGAGGAAGTGCAGCGCCGCTATCCCGAATTTCCCATCCGCAAGGGCTGCGCCTGCTGGGAGGACTATCTGCCGCCGCTCAGCCCGTCGCTGCGCCAGCTCTTGGAAACCTATCCGGCATGAATTTCCTCGAACAGCTCTGGCAGCATCTCGAAAGAGTTTCCGCGCGCCCCGTTTTGCAGGAAGCGGGACCGGAGGATTTCGCCCGCGCCACGGGTCCTGAATTGCTCGCGCTCGCGCAAACGGCGCGCGAATTCCTGCGCCGCGCGGGCGTCGGGAAAGGCGAGCGCGTCGCGCTGCTCGGCCCAAACGGCATTCGCTGGACCGCGCTGGATCTCGCGATCATGGCCGAAGGTGCGATCGCCGTTCCTCTCTATCCGCGCCAAGCCGTTGGCGAACTGGCCGTGATTCTGGCCGATAGCGCGCCGGTTCTTCTCGTCTGTGCGGACGCGAAGCTGGCCGAAACCATTCGGCCACATTCCGCCTCGGCAAGAGTCGTTTTGTACGAGGAAATTCTCGCGCCCGTCGCGGGAGGTTCGATCGATCCGCCGCTCCCGCTCGCGGATTCCGATCCCGTCACACTGATCTACACTTCCGGCACTTCCGGTGTGCCCAAAGGTGTTCCGCTCACCCTCGGCAATGTAAATCACATGCTCCTGGCCACGCGCGGCCGCCTCGACGAGTTGATGCGCCTGCACCACGGCGCCTCAGCGCCGGCGAATTCAGCAGGCACGACGGAAGAGACAGAATCCGTGTTTCATTATTTGCCGTGCTGCTTTGCCGGCTCCTGGATTCTGTTGCTCACGGTGCTCGGCCGCAACGCCACGCTCACCTTTTCCACCGACCTGCAACGCCTTTCCGAGGAATTGAGCGACGTCGAGCCCGATTATTCCCTCAACGTGCCGATTTTGCTCGAACGCATGCGCGGCAAGGTGGAAAAGCAGATCGCCGCGCGCGGCGGCATCGCTGAGCGAATTTTCGGCGCCGGCCGCGACGCCTATTTTCGCCGCCAAACGGCTAAGCCCGCATCGCTCGATGGCCTGTGGCTGTCGCTGGCGAATCTCACCGTGTTCTCCGCCATTCGCAAGCGCCTCGGCCCGCGGCTCAAGGCGCTGATTTGCGGCTCGGCTCCGCTCGCCGTCGAAACGCAACTCTTTTTCGCCATGCTTGGCATTCCCGTTTTGCAGGTTTACGGGCTGACGGAAACCACGGCGATTTGCACTCTCGATGATCCCGCCCGCGTCGTCGCCGGTCGCGTGGGACCGGCGATTCCCGGCACGGAGATGAAGCTCGGCGAGGGCGACGAAGTCCTGGTGCGCGGGCCGCACATTTTCCCCGGCTATTGGAATAAGCCGGAAGAATCCGCGCGCGTGCTCGAGGGCGGCTGGTTTCACACCGGCGACAGCGGCGAAGTGGATTCGCGCGGGAATTGGCGGATCATCGGCCGGCTGAAAAATCTGCTGATTCTCAGCTCGGGCCATAACGTTCCGCCCGAACCGATTGAAGAAATGCTGATGCGCGCGATTCCCGGCGCGCAGCAGGCGATCGTTGTCGGCAACGATCGTCCCGCGCTCGTCGCGATCGTCACGGGAGCGGTGAAGTCCGCAGACGTCCAAAGCGCGATCGACGAAATCAACGCCCGCCTCCCGCATTTCGAGCGCATTCGCGCCTTCCGCATTCAGCCGGAGCCGTTCACCATCGAAAGCGGCCTCCTGACCGCCAACGGCAAGCTGCGCCGCGACGCCATCGCCGCCGCGCTGCGCGACGATATCGATCGAATGTACGCAGAAGCGGTCGCTCACACCGCCTCCCAATGAAGGTGTGGAGCGTGACCCGAAGCGAAATTACCTCCCGTCCAGCCGTTTGGCGCAGGGGACTTGGCGATACGCGCAAGGTCGAGTAGCATCTTCCCGGTTATGAACGAATACACGGGCGAAACGCTTTCCTGGCACCGCGCGGGCGCGATCGTCGAAGTCACGCTCCACCGTCGCCCGCTCAACGAAATCGGCCGCGCCACGCTTGTCGATCTCGAAAAACTCGTCGTCACGCTCGACGCAAGGAAAGACGATGTCGCTGCCGTCGTTTTTTCCAGCGCCATTGAAGCCGGCTTTTGCGCCGGGGCCGATCTGCGCGAGCTATATCACTCTATGAAAGGGCTCGACGCCGAGTCGCGCCAAAGCGGCGTTCGCGACTTCCTCGAACGCATTCATCGCGTCTTGAATTCG
Source organism: Acidobacteriota bacterium (assembly GCA_021812285.1). Classification (GTDB taxonomy): domain Bacteria; phylum Acidobacteriota; class Terriglobia; order Acidiferrales; family UBA7541; genus JAKASX01. The sequence goes on from JAKAOH010000129.1 coordinate 6,406, forward strand.
CTCGACGCGCTGCCGGCCGTCACGATTGCCGCGGTGCATGGCATCTGTTTCGGCGGCGGCCTCGAACTGGCGCTCGTTTCCGATATTCTGATCGCCGACCGCACCGCGCGCTTCTGTTTCCCCGAATTGCGCCTGGGCCTCGTGCCGGGATTCGGCGGAATTCCGCGCCTGAAACGCGATCTGGGAAATCGTCTGGTGCGCGATCTGCTCCTTACCGGCCGCAGCATCAACGCGCAGAAGGCGCTCGAAGCGGGCCTGGTGAATCAGCTTGTGGCCGAGGGCCAGGCGCCGCGTGTGGCGCGACTGACCGCCGAGCAGGCCGCGAAATTCGACCGCGAAACCGCGCGCGCGGCCAAGCGTTTCGCGAAGCCCATCCCTTACGCCGAATTGCGCCAGGAAATCGAGCTGTTTTGCGAACTCTTCGCGCGCCCCGTGGTCGAAGACGCTTTGCGGAAATTCGTGGAAGATTCGGGCGCCCTCCCATACCTTCCTTGAGCGAGGTTCCAAAGGGCGCGATCCGGGCGGGCGCCGCACGCCGCCAAGAGGCGCGATTTTTCCGCTACAATGGGCGGACGACAATGCCGGCTAAGAATGTGGATGAAATCACCGCTGAAATCCTCGACCTGGCGTCGAAATCGTTTCGCGTTCCGCGCGCCGAACTCGCTCCCGGCGACGATTTTTTCAAGAAGCTCGGGATCGACAGCCTCCAGGCGCTCGATCTGCTCACGCAGCTCGAACGTCATTTCGGCATCGAGCTGCCCGATTACGAACTCCAGGGCGTCAGCGATTTCCGCACGCTGGCCGAGCGCATCCTGGCCCGTGTGGGATGAAGGGTTCGCGCCGTTTCCTTCGCTCCAAAGACGATGCTTGATTTGAATCAGTACGATTCGCTGGCCGCGGCGCTGCGCGACGCCCTCGATCGCTTTTCGGACCACGTCTGCCTGATTGAAGCCGACCGTGAACGCGAAAATCACCGGCTCACCTATCGCCAATTCCGCGACCAATCCCTGCCGCTGGCCCGCGCCCTGGAGGACCTGGGATTCGGCGCCGATTCGCGCGCGGCCATCCTCATGTCCAACCAGTCGAAATGGCTGGAAGCGGCCTACGCGATCCTCTATCGCGGTGGCGTGGTCGTTCCGCTTGATTACAAGCTCACCGCGCCCGAGCATTCCGAATTGCTGGCCCATTCGAAAGCCGAAGTCCTTTTCATTGAATACCCTTTGTGGCGCGCGCTGTGCCAGGCGCCGGGATTTTCGCCCGAAACGCTGCGCGCCATCGTCGTCAGCGAAGCGCCAGCGAACGCGGATTTGGGCCCCGCGCGGCGCTGGGAAGAGGTTCCAGCGGGAAGGGAAGCGACCTACGTCGCGCGAAAACGCCAGGATTGGGCTTCGATCGTTTATTCCTCGGGAACCGGGGGAAGGCCGAAAGGCTGCATCCTGACGAACGAAAATTATCTGGAGCAGTGCCGCTCGCTCACCACCTGGTATCCATTTTGGCCCGGCGTCCGCTATCTCAGCATTCTGCCCACGAACCATGCAATTGATTTCATGGTGGGGTTCGTGGGGCCGTTCGTTTGCGGCGCGGCGGTGGTCCATTTGCGGACGCTGCGGCCGGAATTCATTCGCGAAGCGTTTTCGCGCTTCAAAATCACTTATGCCAGCGTCGTCCCGCTCCTGCTGAAAAATGTCGAGCGTTCCCTCCGCGCGCGTTTCGACGAATTGCCGCCCGCGCGGCGACGCATGCTCGATGCGCTCATCGGCGTGAATCGCGCACTCACGAAAAATCGGCCTCATCCGCGCCTCAGCCGCCTGCTTTTGCCGCAGGTGCACAAGGCTTTCGGAGGCGAACTCCTGGCGCTCATCGTCGGCGGCGCGTTCACCGATCCCGCCACGCTGCAATTCTTCTACGATCTCGGCATTCCCGTCGCCAATGGCTACGGCCTCACCGAAGCGTCCACAGCGATTACGGTGAACGACCTGCGGCCGTTCCGCGCCGATACGGTGGGCAAGCCGCTGCCCGGCGTCGAGGTGCGCATCGCGCATCCGGGCCCCGACGGCGTCGGCGAAGTCTGGGCGCGCGGCAAAACGATCATGGCCGGCTATCTCGACGATCCCGAATTGACAGCGGAGACCATCGTTGATGGCTGGCTGCGCACGGGCGACCTCGGCTGGATGGACGATCGCGGCCATTTGCACCTGGTGGGACGCAAGAAAAACATGGTCGTCACCGAAGGCGGCAAAAACATTTATCCCGAGGACATCGAGCGCGCCTTCGAGGATTTGCCGGTGAAGGAATTCTGCATTTTCGCCGCGAACTATCTGTGGCCGGTGCGCCAGCTGGGCGAAATGGAATCGCTGGTGATGGTGTTGCGGCCTGATGGCGAGGGCGTTCAGGCGGACGGCCTGCGCGACGCGGTCGCGGTGCGAAACCGCCGTCTGCCCGATTTCAAGCGTGTTTCCGGGTTGCTCCTTTGGGAACGCGAATTTCCGCGCACCGCGTCGCTGAAAATCAAGCGGCCGGAACTGGCCCGCCAGATTTCCTCTAGCGTCGAGCGCGGCGCGGTGACGCCACTGTGAACGCCGCGCCCTGGCTCGCCATCGTGAATCCGGCGGCAGGTAACGGCCGCTGCCGCAAACTCGTCGCCGGCGCGCTCGAAGGATTGCGACAGTCTGGCGTTGCGTTCGACGTCGCCGAAACGTCTCGCCCCGGTCACGCTTCCGAGCTAGCCCGTGCGGCCGCGCGCAACGGCCGCAGCCGGTTCGTTTCCGTCGGCGGCGACGGCACCGCGTATGAAATCATCAATGGCCTTTTCCCTCGCGCCGATTCCTCCGATCCGCCCGAACTCGCGTTTCTTCCGCTCGGCACCGGCAACAGTTTCCTGCGCGATTTCACCAAAAATCCCTCCGAACACACGCTTGGTGCGCTGCGTGAAGGCCGCTGGCGCCCATGCGACGTTTTGCGCCTCGAACATGCCGGCGGCGCGATCCATTTCATCAATTTATTGACGCTCGGTTTCGCCGCCGACGTCGCGGCGTTTCGAAACGCACATTTTCGCCGCGCCGGCCAGTTCGCCTATCTGGCGAGCATCATCGTCACGCTGGCGCGCCTGGCCCCGCAGACGTTTCCGCTGCGCGTCGACGAAGATTCCGGATTCGATCGCCGGCCCTGCCTCTTCCTCAGTTTCAGCAACAGCAAATTCACCGGTGGTACGATGATGATCGCTCCGCTGGCCGATCCCGGTGACGGGCAGATCGAGCTGGTTCGCTGGGCGCCCGTGGGAAGGGCGCGGCTGCTGTGGAACCTTCCCAGCCTCTATTCCGGTTCTCACATCCGTCACCCGCTGGCGTCGCGCCGGCCGGCGCGCACGATCGAATTCGAACCGGGCGCGCCGGTGAACGTGATGGTGGATGGCGAAAGCCTGCGCCTGGAATGCCGCCGGATGGATGTGCTGGCCGGCGCTCTGAGGGTGGTCGCGTGAAGCGGGCATGGCAGGTCGTGCGCTCGCTGCTGCTGTGGATCGCGAGCGGTCTCCACTTTTTCACGCTGTGCACGCTGCTGGTGGCGATCGGCATGGTGGTGGATCCCCGGCGAAACGATTGGCCGCAGCGGGTGCTGTTTCGCAACGTCCTGCGCGTGGCCGGCGTGAAATTCCAGGTGCGCCGCGCTCCTGGGTTCGATTCCACGCAAACCTGCCTTTTCATCGCCAACCACGTGAATCTGTTCGATGCGTTCGTCGTCTATTCGGCGATTCCGCAATTTCTGCGCGGCCTCGAACTCGAATCCCATTTCAGGATTCCCGCCTACGGCTGGATGATGCGCCGCTTCGGAAATATTCCCGTGCGCAAAAATCCCACCGCCGCCCAGACGAAGGA
>JAKAOH010000130.1 GCA_021812285.1 Acidobacteriota bacterium
CATGCGGACCAGTTCGCTTGCATGCAGAAAGCGGTTCTCGAAGATCGTCTCGGTGACGATGCTGGTTCCCGCCGCCTGCGTCGCCAGCGCCATGTATTGCGCCTGCATGTCGGTGGGGAATCCCGGATATTCCTCCGTGGTGACGTCCGCCGCGCGCAGTTTTCCGCCGCCACGCACGCGCAATCCATTCGGCTCCCGCGTCACCTGGGCGCCGCATTCGGACAGCTTGTCCAGGACCGCGTCCAGATGCTCTCCGCGAGCGCCTTCGAGAAGCAAATCACCGCCCGTAATCGCTCCTGCAGCCAGAAACGTTCCCGCGGCGATTCGATCGGCAATCACTTCGTGACTCGCTCCGCGGAGCGACGAAACGCCGTCAATACGAATGGTCGAAGTGCCCGCTCCCTCGATCTTCGCGCCCATTGCCACGAGGAGTTTCGCCAAATCGGAAACCTCCGGCTCCCGCGCGGCGTTTTCGAGAACCGTTTGTCCCTCGGCCAGCGCCGCCGCCATCATCACGTTTTCCGTTCCCGTCACGGTAATCCGGTCGAAAACCAGGCGCGCCCCGCGCAGCCGCTTCGCTTTCGCCTCGACATACCCGTGCTCGGTGGTGATTTCCGCGCCGAGCCGCTCGAGCGCCTTCAGGTGCAGATCGATCGGCCGCGCGCCGATGGCGCAGCCGCCTGGCATCGAAACCCGGGCGTAGCCCGTGCGCCCCACCAGCGGCCCAAGCACAAGCACCGACGCGCGCATCGTTTTCACTAGATCGTAAGGAGCCTCGGCGTGGGAAATCGTCTGCGCGCGCAGCCGGACGCGAGCAGGGTGTCCTTCGCCGTCGGGACCTTCGACGGCGACGCTCATGTGCCCGAGCAGCCGGGCCATCGTCTGGATGTCGCGGACGCGGGGAAGATTGTGGAGTTCCACCAGTTCGCTCGTCAGCAGGCAAGCGGCAAGTTCGGGCAGCGCGGCATTTTTTGCGCCGCTGATGCGAAGCGTTCCTTCCAGGCGACGACCGCCCTCGATGCGAAATTTATCCACGGCGTTTCTTCCTTTCGCGGGGGCGCGCCCACGGCGGCGATTTTTCTTCGCGCGTGGGGCTCTTCGCGGAGCCCATGGCGATGGCCTTGCGGACGTTTCCGGCTGCCTCGCGCAGGAGGCGTTCCGCTTCGGCACGGTCCACGCCGGCCCTCAGCATGACCAGCGCCGCGGGAACTCGGCCGGCGCGACGCAGCGTCCGGCTCGCTTCGGATTCGGGCACCCCGGCCAGATCCGCCAAGAGTCCGAGCGCCCGTGTGCGCAGCTTCACGTTGTTGAGCGCCACGTAAATCATCCGGTTATCGTAGACGCGGCCCAGCCGCGCCATCGCCGCCGTGGTCAGCATGTTCAGCACGAGCTTTTGCGCCGTGCCCGATTTCATTCGCGTAGAGCCCGCCAGGACTTCGTGGCCGACGTCGGCGACAATCGTGATGTCCGCCAGTCGCCCGAGCGCCGGCCGGCGGTTCGTCGTCACGAGCACCGTTTTGGCACCGCGCCGATGCGCTTCGGCGAGCGCGCCACCGACGTAAGTCGTGGTTCCGCTCGCCGCGATGCCGACAACGACGTCTTTCGGCCCCGCTTTGACCGCGGCGATTTCCCGCGCGCCGTTTCGCGCCGAATCCTCGGCGCCTTCAACGGCATGGTCGAGGGCTCGCCGTCCGCCGGCGAGCAGCGCCAGAACTTGCTTATCCGTCAGACCAAATGTGGGGCGGCATTCGGCGGCATCGAGCGCGCCCAGCCGTCCGCTGGTTCCCGCGCCGGTGTAGATCAGCCGGCCGCCACGGGATAGCGCGCTTGTGATCTCGTCCACGGCGCGAGCAATCGTCGGAATCGCGCGGGCGACGGCAAACGGTACGCGCTGATCCTCGTGATTCAGCAGCCGTAGGAGTTCGAGTGTGGATTTCTGGTCGAGATTGCGCCAGCGAGGATGCGGACGTTCGGTGAGTGGTCGGTTGCGCACAGGCGACGATTATAGCGTGCCTTCGGTCGTCGTCTCTTCCGCGAGTGGCTCGAGGGTTCCCGGCGAGCCGGCGGGACGGGCGGCGCGCGATTTCCGCTTCGCGTGGCGCATCCGCAGCCACACAGCGGCCGCCACGACGAGAACGCAGGCTTCGACAAATAACTTTTCCCCGTCGAGCGGTTGAAACGGCGTCCCGTTCAAATGCGGATCGGTCAGCAATCCATGAAGGAAAGCGGTTGCGGCCAGGAGATAGGTGGAAAAATGGAGCGTTTTCCAACGGTGCCGGCCGATCTCGATGCGGTAATGCGACGTAATGAGAACGAAGACCAGCGTGTAGAGACCCATTGCGCCCAGCAAATTGATCGTCGGCTGCCGCGGCGCCCACGCCGGAAATACGATGTCGAGCCAGTCGAAACCGGCTCGGTGCGAGAAGAGCAGCAGAATCGGATGCAGAATGCACGCGGCGAGCGCGGCGAAACCCGTCTGGTTGTGGATGCGGAAAATATTGACTCGCTTGTGCGGCCAATATCGCCACGGGCTGTAGCGCACCGAAATCAGCAGCCCCAGCAGCAGATTCGCCGTGAGCAAAAAGAGCGCGACCAGACCTACATCACCCGAAAGCGCGATGGCCGACAAACGAAGCCCCCATGTGCGGCTCCCCGATTTGGGTTTCCCTCGCGCGGACGGAAATGCCGCGCGCGCCGGGCCAGTTTGCGCCGCCTCGCGCCAGGAGCCTTGCCGTTTGGACGCTTGATGGACCAAGGGAGGTTGCAGAGGTTTCGATGGGAATTGCTATGGCGCGGCTGGTGTCAGGATTCGCGCACAAGCCCGAGCGCGCGGACCACCGCGTCGTGCAATGCGGGGCGCAATTGCCGAATTGCGTTGTTTTCCGCCGAAGGATAGACGCGATTCGTCAGCAGAACCACGAAAAGCTGTTTTTCGGGATCGATCCAGATCGAAGTGCCCGTATAGCCGGTGTGACCGAAACTGTTTCGCGAAAAATAGCGGCCACTTGACGATTCTCCCGTCGAAACGTCCCAACCAAGGGAACGGGCGGAATCGCCGATTGCTTTGCGGCGGGTGAATCGATCGATCGTTTCGCGCCGCAGGATTCGGTGGTGGGCGTAAACGCCGCCGTTCAGAATCATCTGACAGAAAATCGCCAAATCCGAGGCCGTGGAAAAAAGCCCCGCGTGGCCTGCCACGCCGCCCATCGCCGCCGCGTTCGAATCGTGGACTTCGCCCCAGACCTGCCGCTTTCGCCAATCGGCGTCGTTTTCCGTGGGTGCGATTTTTGTCCGCAAACGGCGCGGCGGGCGAAACATCGAATCGTTCATTCCGAGCGGCTCGAAAATTTCGCGCTTCGCGTACTGTTCGAGCGTTTCCCCGGCAATCCGCTCCAAAATGTCGCCAAGCAGAATGAAGCCCAAATCCGAGTACAAGATGCTCGTTCCCGGCTCGTATTCGAGCGTCTCGGCGAGCGCCCGAGCGACGACGGCATCGCGTCCTCTCGCCTGCCGATAAAATTCCCGATGCGCGCACAGTCCTGCCGAGTGACGGAGCAGATCCGCAACCGTTACTTTGGCCCTCCATTCCGTTTGGCCCGCATCGGCCCAGCCAGGCAAATAGTGCGCCACTGGCGCATCCAGCCGCAGTGCGCCTTTCTCGACCATCTGCATGGAGGCTGTCGTGGTGACCACGACTTTCGTCAACGAAGCCGCGTCGTAGATCGTCGCGGGCTTCGCGGCCGGTGATTTTCGCGAATAGGTGAAACGGCCGAATCCTTGCAATGCCAGCCGGTTTTCGTGGCCCACGGCCAGGACGGCCCCGGGAAACGCACGCTCGGCGATCGCGCGTTTCAGAATTTCACCGGCGGGCGAAAGCGCCGCCCGCATGGCGACGGGCGCTTTTTCGAGCGTCATCGGCTTCGCGGACAAGGCATGTCCCGCGCCGAGCGCGGCCACGCCGGGAATTTCCACGGGCAATCGCCCTTCGATCGGCGTTTCGCCGAGAAGCGTGGCGGCCATCGCGAGCTCGGCCACTGGTTGCGTGCTCATCGCGCTCAGCCAGGTTTTCGCCGAAGGGAAACGAGAAATGAGGTACGGGCTGCCGAACGCGAGAACGATGGCGGGCTTTTTCCGCACGAGGACCCGCTCAACCATTTCCGCCAGATCGTTCGGTAACGCCACGCTGCCCTTGCGATCGGCGACGCGAATGGTGATTGCGACGACCGCCAGGTCGTACGAGGATTCGCCAGGCAATTCGAAGTGTTTGGCGGGGAAAAATCGTGTGTCGGCCCTCAACACGTCAAGCGAGCCGAGCCGTTCACGCAACGCGTCCTCGATTCCGTCGCCGGGCGCGGGGTCGGGATCGGCCGAAATCGCGACGAGCAGGGTGCGAAAAGGCTTCGCCTCATCGAGCGGCACAAGGGACTGCGTATCGCGAAGCAGAACAATTCCGCGGCTCGCGATATCGAGCGCCGAGCGAGCGAATCCAGGACGGGCAAATCTGCCGGCCAGATGGGTTAGGTCCGCTGAATCAGCGCTCTCCAGCGCCACGCGCGCCTTGGTCGTCAAAATACGCCGCACGGCCGCATCGATCTGCGCGCGGGAAATCAGGGCGTCGCGCACCGCGGCGCGCAGCGACTCGGTCGCCGCACTGAGATCAATTGGATTGAGCAGCAGATCGGCTCCCGCGGCGATGGCCAATGCCGCCGAGCGGTTCACTGGATACCGCAGCGCGACGCCCGCCATATCAAGCGAATCGCTCACGATTAATCCGCGAAAACCCATCTCGCGACGCAGCAAGCCGTTCAGAATGTTCGGCGAAAGCGTGGCGGGCAGCGAGGGATCGGGCTCGAGCGCGGGAACCAGGAGATGTCCCGTCATGATGCTGCCGACGCCGGCGCGAATCGCCGCGCGAAACGGCGCGAATTCCATTCGCTCCAGGCGTTCCCGTGACGCCGAAATCACCGGCAGTCCAGAATGAGAATCCACGTCGGTATCGCCGTGGCCGGGGAAATGCTTTGCCGTCGCGAGTACGCCGTTTTCTTCGGCGCCGCGCACGAATTCCTCGACGAACCGGCTCACCGTTTCCGGCCGTTCGCCAAACGACCGGATATTGATAATGGGATTTGCCGGATTGCTGTTCAGATCGGCAACGGGAGCGTAAATCCAGTTCACACCCACCGCGCGCGCTTCGAGCGCGGTGATTTTTCCGGCCGTGTAGGCGTCGCGCGGATCACCCGTGGCCGCGACGGCCATCGCATGGGGCAGGGAAGTCCCTTCGGAAATCCGCATCGCGGCGCCTGTTTCGAAATCCGCTCCGACGAGCAGCGGAATCCTCGCTCGCCGTTGCAATTCGCATATAACGGCCGTGGTCGGATACGCCTGCGCGAGAGCGATGCCGGTGCGCGTGCGTTGCGCCTCGATCATTACGCCGCCGGCACGGCCTTCGGACACGATGCGCGCGAGGTCGCGGAATGACGGGTCCTCGGACGAAGTGAATCGCCCCCACGCCCGCACGATGAAGAGCTGTCCGAGCTTTTCGTCGAGCGACATTCGCCGGAGCCGGCGCTCGGCCCAGCGCGCGGCCTGAGCGATGGCGGAGCGCGAAGGCGCGCGCTGGTTTTGTCCCGGTTTTTGGCGCCCGGGCATCAGAAACTCCATTCCCTCGGCTGAATCGAGGGCCATTTTCGAAGTGAAGTGTTGAAAGGATGAACCAGCATCGGTTGACGTGAACCGCCCGAGGCGGTATATAGCACAAGCCCGGCCATGAACACACATCTTACGTCATCAAAGTCGTTCAAAGCGTTTCTTCTTCCCCTGCTTCTGGCGCTGGCCGTTGCCGGCTCGCTCGTCGCCGCCGTGCCCGGACCGCCGAAGCTTTCCGACGTTGACGCCATCATCAATCGCGCCATCGCCAAAAACGAACTGCCCGGCGCGGTTCTGCTGGTTGCGCATCGCGGGCGCATCGTCTACCGCAAGGCTTACGGCGAGCGCGCACTGGTGCCGCATCGCGAGCGGATGACCGTCAACACCATCTTCGATCTCGCCTCGCTGACCAAGGTCTACGCGACGGCGCCCTCGATCATGCTGCTCCTGCAGCAAGGCAAAATCCGGCTGGATGAGCCGGTGGCGCATTACCTGCCGCAATTCGGCGCCAATGGCAAGGACCAGATCACCGTGCGGATGCTGCTGACGCACTTTTCCGGTCTGCGTCCCGATCCCATCATTCCGCCCGGCGTCACGGGCTACGACGCCATCCTGAACATCATCTACGCGGATCGTCCCGTCTTTCCGCCCGGGATGCGCTTCCTTTACAGCGACTGCAATTTCATCGTCCTCGGGGAGTTGGTGCACAAGATTTCGGGCCTTCCGCTCAACGTATTTGCCCAGCGTTACCTTTACAAACCGCTTGGGATGCGCCACACCGCGTTCCTGCCGCCGAAGCGGTGGATTCCGCGCATCGCGCCGACGCTCGAAATCGATCTGCCGCCCGGAGCGTCACCGATGTCGGGCAAGGGCGAAGTACTGCGCGGCGTGGTGGAGGATCCCACGGCGCGGGCCATGGGCGGCGTCGCCGGGCACGCGGGTCTATTTTCCGACGCCAACGATCTGGCGCGTTTTTCGCAGATGATGCTGATGAACGGCGTCATTCCGCGCGGCCGCTACCATGGCCGGCGCCTTTTTGCCGCCTCGACCATCCATTTGATGACGTCGAACCAGTCGCCGCCGTGGGCTCCCGTGGAGGAAGGATTGGGCTGGGAAATCGACAGCCCGTATTCCTCGAATCGCGGAGCGCTATTTCCTATAGGCGGCTACGGCCATACCGGCTGGACCGGAACGTCCATCTGGATCGATCCCGCCAGCCAGACGTTCATCATCCTGCTGGCGAGCCGCGTGCATCCTTACGTTCGGCCGCCGCTCATCGCGCTTCGTGCGCAGGTCGCCACGCTGGTCGCTGCTGCGCTCAACGCGGGCGCGACCACGGGCGAATCGTCGCCGCTCGAGCGGGCCCGCGGAGCTCAGGATCGTTCCTACGGTGTGGGCGGCGTCACGCTCCACAACGACCAGACCTTCACCGGCATCGACATTCTGGAACAGGAGAATTTCGCGCCGCTCCAGGGCAAACGAGTGGGCCTCATCACCAACGAAACCGGCCGCGACCGCGAAGGACGCAGCACGATAGACGTGCTCGATCACGCGCCGGGCGTAAAGCTCGCCGCGGTCTTCTCGCCCGAGCACGGGCTCTACGGCGTCAAGGACACGTTCGTCGGCAACACGAAATTTCACGGGCTGCCGGTTTATAGCCTGTACGGCCCGACGCTGCGTCCCACGGCCAAGGAGCTGAAGGGAATCACGGCGCTCGTCTTCGATATTCAGGATGCCGGCGTGCGCTTTTACACCTTCACCACCACCATGGCCTATTGCATGCAAGCCGCGGCCGAAGCGCACATCCCGTTTTTCGTGCTCGACCGGCCGAATCCGCTGGGCGGCGAAATGATCGACGGGCCGATGCTCGATCCGGACCGGCTGAATTTCGTCGGGTTTTTCCCCATGCCCGTGATTTACGGCATGACGATCGGTGAACTGGCGAAAATGTTCAACGCCGAGGACCACATCGGCGTCAATCTCACGGTGATCCCGATGCAAAACTGGCGCCGGCGCGATACGTTCGACCAGACGGGCCTCCTATGGACCGCGCCTTCGCCCAACCTGCGCACCGTCAACGAGACCATCCTTTACCCCGGCATTGAAATCCTGCAGGCAGGCGGCGTTTCCGTCGGGCGCGGGACCGATACGCCGTTCGAGTTGGTCGGCGCGCCTTACATTCACGCGGGCGAGTTCGCCGATTACCTGAACCATCAATTCGTCCCCGGCGTACGCTTCGTTCCGACGATGTTTACGCCGACTTCGGGCATTTACCACGGCCAGTTGTGCCATGGGATCGAATTGCTGGTGACCGATCGCGCTTCGCTATCGCCCATGCTGATGGGCGTCGAAATCGCTTCCGCCTTGCACAAGCTCTATCCGCAAAACTTCGAGCTCGGCCGCACGATTCAGCTGCTCGGATCGCGGAAGACGGTGGAGGAGTTGGAGAAGGGCGAGGCGCCATCGCTGATCGCGGTCGGCTGGCAAAAGGCAATCAACGAGTTCCGCAAGATACGGCGGAAATACTTGATCTATCCGCGGTGATGTCCGGCGCCCCGCGAATGGCGGCTGGCGACGCTGGCGGCATGTTCCTGGCCAAATGTCCGGGAAGGGATGCGTTCCGATGTTGGATGGGGATGCTTCGCTTCGCTCAGCATGACAAGCATTATGAGTCGCCCTTCGCGCAGCGGGACAAGCGTTGCGAATCACTTTGCTAATCCCGGTTACGGGATAAAGGCACAAAGCTAAGGCGGAGGCTAACGATCGCCCATGACCGCTCGGCCCAAAGCGTGGCTTTCCTGGAGCAGCGGCAAGGACAGCGCGTGGGCGCTTCACGCGGTGCGGCAGAGCGGGGAAGTGGAAATCGTCGGTCTGCTCACTACCATCAATCGAGCATTTGCGCGTGTTGCCATGCACGGCGTCCGCGAAGCGCTGGTGGACGAGCAGGCGCGCGCAGCCGGCTTGCCGCTCGTCAAGGTGCCAATTCCGTATCCGTGCCCCAATGAGGCTTACGAGCAGGCCATGGCACAGGCGATGGAACGCGCCCGCGCCGAAGGCGTCACGCACATGGTTTTCGGCGATCTGTTTCTGGAAGATATTCGGCAGTATCGCGAGGAAAAACTGGCCGCGTGCGGGATGACGCCGGTTTTCCCCCTCTGGCGCCTCGATACGGCTCAACTGGCCAAGCAGATGGTGGCCGGCGGTCTTGAAGCGTGGCTGGCTTGCGTCGATTCGCGCAAACTCGGCCGCGAATTCGCCGGCCGCCGCTTCGATGCGCAACTTCTCGCCGATCTTCCCGCCAAGGTCGATCCGTGCGGAGAATACGGGGAATTCCACACCTTGGCGACCGCCGGGCCGATGTTCCGCGCGCCGATTCAGGTGCAAGCCGGCGAGATCGTCGAACGGGACGGCTTCGTCTACGCCGATCTGCTGCCAAAGCCGGCATGATTCGCCCTCCGGGTAGGGCCGCGTGGCGATTCCTTAATGTCCGGTGGGATTCTGCGTGCCGAAGGCGATAATCATTGGCGTGCCGCGGGCCAGAACCACATTGTGGCCGCGAGCGATTAAATGAGCGTAAACCGAGCGCGCGGCGCCGTAGGCTCCAAAGGCAGCGCCAACCACCTGCGAATGGGCCGCGATGCCCAGGACGAATCCGATCAGACCGAATCCCGAGCCACCGCCGATGGCATTCGTGCTGGCGTCGCCTCCTCCGCCGGTGGCCGTATTAGCCGTGCCCAGATGATGGTCGCTGTCGCCGGCCATGGTGGTTGCGGCAACGGCCAGAGACAGCGCGGTATCCAGAAACCGGCGTTTCGTATTCGGGATGTGCGCCCCGCCTTCAGGGCCAAGCGCGATGCCCGAATCTCGGCTCACTTCGAGGCCGGCGATGCTCGCGTCCACGCGCGAGGTCAAGCCCGAGGGCAGCGTCATTCGCCGAATCGCAAAGCGCAGCAAACCGTTCCGATCCAGGCGGCGCGCGGGGCGCACCTGCACCACCACTCCTTCGAGCTTCGTTCCCTCGGGCAGAAGGAGCTGTTTTTTGGCGGAAAAGAGAGGCTTGGTCACGACGGCTTCCAGCGGCGTTCCTTTATGTGCCGTCGCGGAGCTGAGGGGCGTGATGAGACGCGCTTCGACGATGCTATTGGCTGGTGGCGGATCGCCGAAATGCGCCAGGGCACCCGGCGGCACGGTTTCGCGGCCGAAATCGAGCGGCTCGCGCAGCCGAGCGTCGAAAACGGTTCCTTTCTCGATATATTCGGGCCGGTAGGGCAGTTTGCTGACGACAAGCTCCTTCAGCCGGTGCAACCGCCCCGGCTTCGTGACTTCGCCAACCGCGCTCTTCCAATCCTGTTCCACCGTCTGTTTCGCCTGCCCGATGAGGCCCTTCTTTTTCTTGCTTGGCTGCGTCACCAGGCGAATCACGTTGGGGATGCCTCGCGAAACGCGCGTTTCCACGTGGATTTGCCTGCCGTCCGGCAGCGTCAGCGAGCTAAAGTCCAGCCGCGCCCTGTCCTGCGGGGAAAAATCGCCGTCCATGTAAGCTTCCGTCCGGTGCAATAGATC
>JAKAOH010000131.1 GCA_021812285.1 Acidobacteriota bacterium
TTGCATTTCCCCCTGCTGCATCTGGCCGAGCGTAACGAGCCGCCGGGCGAACTGATCGGAGCCGACCTGGACGTAGACGAAGGGGTGATTTTCGGCGTCGCGAAGAACCGCGGCCACGGGAACGACGAGCGCGTCCGGAATCGAGCCGGCGTCGACGAGCGCGGTGACGTACATATCCTTCTTCAGTTCGAGCGAGGGATTGTAGGTGACGATACGCGCGGCGAGCGTGCGGGAATTGGGATCGAGCGCGGGCGAAAGATAAGAAATCGCTCCGCGGAACGGTTTAGCGTACGCGTCGGTCTGGATCGTCGCCGTTTCGCCGTCGTGAACGTAAGGCAAATCGCTCTGATACACGTTCACGAGCACCCAAACCGTGTGCATATCGGAGATCGTGAACACCTGGCTGGAGCCTGCCTGCAGCACCTGCCCGGGCGCGACCTGCCGCTCGACCACTTCGCCGGAAATCGGTGCGCGCACGGGGATTTCGGCCGAGGCGGGATCGGCGCTGGCGGGATTTTTGACGCCGAGAATCACGAGCGCCTGCCGCGCGGCCTGGAAATCGGCCATCGCCTGGTTCCGGTCGGATTGGGACTGCTGAAGATCGCGCAGCGCGATGGCGTGATGGGCGTAGAGATCCCGCGCGCGCGCGTAATTGGTTTCGGCGAGCGTGTAGGCGTCGTGCGTTTTGATGTAGTTCGCGCGAAGCTGCGAATAATCCGGACTCTGGACGTAGAGCAGCGGCTGGCCCGCGCTCACCATTTCGCCGGGCACGGCGAGCACTCGGCTGACGGGTCCGCCGACCTGGCTGATGACCGGTGTTGTGCGGAACAGATTGTAGGTCACCGTGCCGGGCAGCCGCAGCACCCGCTCGATTTTCTGCGTGGCCACCGGAACGATCTGGATGCGCGGCAACTGATTTTTCGGAACGGAAAAATAGGTGGCGCGAACACCCGAAGCGGAAAACGAAGTCATTTCGTTCGCCGACTTCGTTTCCTCGCGCCCGCAACCGGCCAGAACGGCCAGCGACGCGGCGGCGAGAACGAAGCCGAGCGCCGCTACGCGGGAACGCGAGCGCGGAGGCGCCGGCTTGCCGGGGGCCTGCCGCCGGGAAACGGACAAAAGATGAGTGCGGAAGTTCATGGCAATCTCCTGGTGCCGACGGCTTCGCGGAGCTGCTCCAGAGCGAGCTGGTAATTCGCCAGAGCCTGGAGGTAACCGAGTTCCGTGGCGCGATAGCTGCGCTCGGCGTCGAGCAGATCGAGCAGGCTCGTGCCGCCGCGCTGATAGGCGTAGGCGCTGATGTCGCGGGACTGCTTGGCCTCGTTCAGATAACCCGATTGATAAAGCTTGACGATTTGCGCGTTCGACCGGACGGTTTCGAACGCATTGGAGACGTCGGTGAGCACCTGTTCGCGCGCGGCGGTTTCGTTATCCTGAGCGGTGATGATGGCCGAGCCGGTGCGGGCGATTTCGCCCTGGTTGCGATTGAAGATGGGCAGCGGGATGTTGACGGTGAAGCTGGCGTTATTGAGGCCGGAGACGTGAGTGTAGTCGAGCGTGGTGTTGACGTCCTGCTTGCCGTCGGCGCGCGCGAGCGCGTACTGGCCTTGCGCGGCGGTGACGCCTTGAACGGCGGCGCGCAAATCCGGCCGGTCCTTGAGCGCGTCGAGCTGATACTGCTCGACGATCCCATGGACCGGCTGGTAGGAGAGCGAGCCGATGACGTCGAAATTCGCCGGCACCGACTGGTAGCCGAGAAGCTGCCGCAGGCCGATGAGCGCCTGCGCCCGGGCCAACCGCGCGCTCGAAACGTCCGTCTGGAATTGCAGCAGTTGCAGCCTGATTTTCAAGTAATCGCCTTCGCTGATGTAGCCAGCCTTATAGCGCGAACTGCTGAGCGCCACCGTATTCTGGAAACTCGCCAGATCGCGCTCGGCGAACCGCAGAGTGGACTCGGAGAGCAGAACGGCGGTGAACTGCTGCGCGACGTTGTAGGTGAGCGTGCGCCGCGCGTCGGCCACCTGGGAGCGGGTGACGGCCGTCAGGTCGCGCGCGGCCGCAAGCCGATGCTGGCGTTTCTTGCCGCGCTCGAAGAGGTAGCTGACCCCGGCGTCGAATTCGGAGACGTTATCAATGTTCGCGCCAGTCAGTTGATCGGGCTGGAAAATTGGCACGAAGAGCGAATCGAGCGTGAGCACGGGATTGGGCCGCAGATTCGCGGTGATTTCCTCGTCCTGGCTTTGCACGATGGCGGTGCGCGCGGCCTGGAGCGAGGGATTGTGGGCGAGAGCGAGATGGATCGCTTGATCAAGCGTGATGCGCGTCGGCGGGGCCTGCGCGCGCGCCGCTCCGGAAACCATCACGAAAAACAGGCAGAACCATAGCGGCCTGAGAGAACGGGAAGCGATCGGCATAAGAGCCTTCCTCGAAACAGAATGGCGGTCCCGGATTCGGCGCAAGCGGGCGGAAAACGACTCGGCGCGGATCGGGAACAGATAACACGCGGCGCCAACCGGCGACGCGATACGGCTTTTCATATGAGGCCTTTCCGATAGCTGCACGGGCACAGCGGAAAATGTGCAGCGATGGTTAACGAGAACAGCGGTTCAGGAGAGAACGGATTTCAGGCGGCGGGCGGTGCGCGAGGAGAACTCGGCGAATAGGAAGGGCACAGCAGGCGCGGCGTTTCGCGGGGAAATGCTTCGCGAATCAGCGGATGCACCTCGGCGAGCGAGGGCGCCGCGATCGGCTGCACCGCCACGCGATGGAACAGATGGCACAGCGGGCAGGCGGTTTCGGAAGCAACCGAGCGATGCTGATGAACGATCTGGGCTTCGATGGACGTGACGAAAAATGCGCTGGCAGCCAGCAGGGCCACCGTGGCAAGAAACGATCGTCTTCGCGTCAACCAGAACATTCGCGTCATGTATTTACACTATTTGAGCCCGAATCGCCAGCAGAGGTTGCATCAAATCGCTGGAGAGAGTCTGGGACAGGAAATCCGGGGGGGGGTTAAATGGCGGGGAACCATTACAGGCAAGATGCCTGTGCCAGCCGCCTGCTTCGACGGCGCACGCGGATGTGCTAGGCTTGGTGAGTCAGGGCGGCTGGAAATTCGCCATGAGCCAAAGCGAACGAATTCGAGCCAATGCCACCGCAACGCGCACCGCTCCCGTGGACGATGAAGCGGTTCTGGTAGCCGGAGCGCGGCGCGGCGATTTGCACTCCTTCGAAGCGCTGGTGCAGCGCTATGAAGGACGCGTCTACCGGCTCACCTACAACATCACCCAGAACCGCGAGGACGCCGAGGACGCGACGCAGGACGCGTTCATGAAGGCGTATCAGCACCTGGCCGAGTTTCAGGGCGGCTCGCGTTTCTACACCTGGCTGGTGCGTATCGCCGTGAACGAGGCGCTGATGAAGCTGCGCCGCCGCCGGCCGCAGGAAGTCTCGCTCGACGAATCCATCCAGACCGAGGACGATCTGGTGCCGCGGGAGATCGAGGACTGGGGGCCGAAGCCGGACGAGCGGTTCGAACAAACCGAGTTGCAGGGGATTCTGGCGCGGGCGATCGCCCAGCTGGAACCGGCCTACCGAATCGTTTTCCAGCTCCGGGACATCGAAGAACTATCAACCGAGGAAACGGCAAGACTGCTGGAGCTTTCGATACCGGCCGTGAAATCGAGGCTGTTGCGCGCGCGATTGAAACTGCGCCACACTCTCGACCAGTTTTTCCGTGGGAGCGCGGGAAGTGAGTTGCAAGGGCGTGAACTGTAAGTCGTTACTCAACGAGCTGTGCGATTTCCTCGACGGCGGGCTGGACGCCGCGACGATCGAGGAAATCAAGGTGCATCTGGATCGCTGCCAGGATTGCCGGGTGCTGGTGGATACCACGCGGAAAACCATCGAGATTTTCTGCAAGGCAGAGCCGGTGGCGTTGCCGCAGGAAGTGCGGAATCGGCTCCATCAGGCTCTCGAGCAGCGGCTCCGCGAACCGGGCAGCTGAACGCCACGGCGCGCAACGCGCGCTTCCCATGGCGAATCGGGACCCTACAGCGGCGAGACACGTGAATTATCCGGCGAGAGGTTCGAAGGCCTTCCCTGCCATCTGAAAATCCCCTGAAAATCAGGCGGTGAGAATCACCAGGCGCGGAAACGCCGTGTAGCAGAGCCCTGCGTCAAGCCTTTTCAAACAGAGGAACTTCCTTGCCCACCCCGCGCTGCCGCGCCAATTCGTAAATCTTGCCGGCGACGGCGACATCTTCGATCGCCACGCCATTCGATTTGAAAAGGGTGATGTCTTCCTGGCTGTGCCGGCCGGGAACGCGGCCCACGACGATCTCGGAAAGCTCGACGACGCGCGACCAATGCCCCGCATCGGCCGCGAAAACCTGCACCAAGTCGCCCGCTTCGATCTTCGCCTGTTCGACCGAATCGGTGGCGATGACTGCGGCTTGACGCACCGTTTCCGCGTCGATTTCCGCCTTGTGCGCCAGATTGCCGCCCGCGGCGTTGATGTGAACGCCGCGCGCGAGCCAGCCGCATTCGATGACGGGCTGCGAAGCGGTGGTCATCGTGATGACGATATCGGCCTGGCGAACGGCCTTCTCGGCGGAATCGGCGGCTTCTACGGGCAGATGGATGCGCTCGGAAAGCGTGCGGGCGAATTCCCTTCTCTTCTGCTCGTTTCGGCTGAAGACGCGGACGCGCTCGATCGGGCGGACCGCGCAGACGGCCTCCACTTGCGTCGCGGCCTGACCGCCGGTGCCGATCATGCCGATTACACGCGAATCCAGGCGCGACATGAATTTCGCCGCGACGCCCGAAGCCGCGCCGGTCCGCACGCGGCCCAGGTAATCGGCTTCGATGAGCGCGACGAGTTCGCCGGTGTCCCAGCGGAACAGCGGCACGAGGAAACGAATCGCGCCGTTCGCGTAGGTATAGATTTTCAGGCCCTCGTAGCCGCTCTGGAAATCGGCGGCGGCCATATAGTGCAGGAAACCTTTATTGGGCGTGTGGATGCGGCGGCGCGAGTGGAGAACGAACGTGCCCTCGGCCAGGTCGCGAAAGGCTCGCTCGACAGCTTCGAGCGCGAGCGGCATCGTGAGCAACTGGCGAACGTCGGATTCGGTGAGCAAGAGAGCCATCGCGGGACCTCCAATGATTCCATGCGGATTGTACTCCGGCGCCGAGGCCGGCGCTTTCCCCGCATCACCGCAGTCCGGAATACCCGGGAACGTCGAGCCGGGCGGGAACACGTGGTTGCGCGGCTTGCGCCGTGCAAATTCGATTTCGCCACAACAGTGGCTGAGCTACACTGGCGGGCAGCACGGGGACATCTATTCCCGGTTCCTTTCAAAATCGTATTGCCGCAAAACTGGGGGAACGATGAACAACATGCGAGGCTTGTGGTGGAAAGCCGTTTTCTCGCTGCTCGCCGGTCTGCTGATTTGTCCGAATCTGCTGGCGGACCACGTGAAGCTGAAAAACGGCGACCGGCTGACGGGCTCGATCGTCAAATCTGACACGAAATCGCTGGTCATCAAGACGGAATATGAAGGCGAAGTGACAGTCGAGTGGAGCGCGGTGGAAACGATTTCCTCCACACAGCCGCTGAACGTCGGCCTGCCCAGCGACCAGATGGTGGCCGGCCCGGTCACAACCCAAAACGGCCAGATTGAAGTAGCAACGAAACAGGCGGGCACGGTCACCGTGGCGAAGGATTCGGTGCAGTTTCTGCGAAACGACGCCGAACAGGCCGCATTTGTAGCCGCGCAGCAAAGGCTGCTCCATCCCACGCTTTCCGAGCTTTGGCACGGCACGCTCGACACGGGGCTGAGCCTGACGCGCGGCAATTCCTCGCTGCTTACCTACACGCTGGCGGCAAACGCGATCCGGCAGACGACGAGCGACAAAATTTCCGTCTACATGACCACCGTTTACGGGCGCAACGACACGACTTCGCCCAGCCAGACGATCGCGCATCAGATTACCGGCGGTATTCGAGGCGATATCAACGTGAGCCCGAAGTGGTTCGCCTTCGCGGCCACCGATTTCAATTCGAACGAGCTGCAACACCTGGACCTGCAGAACACGATTAACGGCGGCGCGGGTTATCACCTGCTGCAACGGAAAGCGACTACGTTCGACGTGTTCGGCGGCGCGGGCTACAACCAGGAATATTTCGGCGCGTATGAGCTGACGAGTCCCGGCCCTCCGTCGACGACGCAATCCTTTGCCGCCGTCACGCAGAGGGACGCGGAAATGAACGTGGGGCAATCCTTCGATACGCACCTGAACGGCCGAACCACTCTCAACGAAAGCTTCGATCTGTATCCCGGAATCAGCGGGCCGGGCGGGTACCGATACACCTTCAATTCAACGGCCGCGACGAAAATCAAGGCGTGGCTCGGCTGGCAAGTCACGTTTACCGACAACTACATCAGCAATCCGCCATTCGGCATCAAGAGCAACGATATGTTGCTCTCAACAGGACTGCGTGTGAGCTTCGGGAAAGGCGCCATGTAGGACCCGGCGCGACCCATTTCGGCAAAAGGCCGGCGAAGCCTGTGCTTCGCCTCATTCGCAGCGAAGAATCGTCGCGGGGTCGGCGCGCGAGGCCCGCCACGCGGGCAAAAGGCAGGCGATCAGCGCGACGAGAAGCATCAGACCGATAGCGGCAGCGAAGGTTGCCGGGTCTGCGGGGCTCACTTCGTAGAGTAGGCTTCGCAAATAGCGTGTGAGGGCAAGAGCCACTGCGGTCCCTGCAGCGACGCCAATGGCCACAGGTGTCAAGGCCTCCCAGACGACCAATCGAAAGACGTCCGCCGGCCGCGCGCCGAGCGCCATCCGAACGCCCAGTTCGCGTATGCGGCGGCCGACGGAATACGCCATCACGCTGTAAATCCCAACGAGCGCGAGCGCCAAACCGAGAAAGGCGAATGTCGAAAATAGCGCGGCCTGAAAGCTTGGTTCGCGCAGGTCTTCGGAAATGGCTTGATTCAACGTAAGCACGTCTCGAATGGGAAGGTCTTTGTCAATGCTCCATATCCGTTCTTCGACGGATTTTGTGAGCGCGGCTGGCGGAACCGCCGTTCGCATCAAAAACCACATCCAAAGGGTGGCGTCTTCGCGGGAAAGCGGGAGGTAGACGGTAGGCGTCGGCGCCGTGGCGACATCGCGGTCGCGCAGGTCGGCGACAACGCCGATGATTTTGACAATCGGGCTTCCAACCCTGGCGTCAAGCTCGATAAGGTGTCCGCCCACGGGGTTTTGATGCGGAAAATATTCGCGCGCGAAGGACTGGTTGACGAGAGCAACCAGCGCCGCCGTCCGGGCTTCGCTTTCCGTGAACCGGCGTCCGGCGAGGATGGTCGCACCGAGGGTGCGGAAATAGTCGGATGAGACAGACCGGACCTGCGCCCACTGATTCGTGGCGATAGTGGTTCCGGACGAGCTCTCGACGGAGAATTTACCGCTGAGGCCGCCGCCTTCCAGCACCGGCCATACCTGCGCACTCACGGATTCCACTCCTGGCAGTGAACGCACGCCGTTACGGATGCGCTCGATTATGGCTTGCCTCTGCGAGCCCTTGGGGTATTTGAACGCCGGCACAGAAACCCCGAATGTGAGCACGTGGCTCGTGGGAAAACCGAAGTTGACGTGGAGTAGACGATTGAAACTGCGCAGCACAAGCAACGAGCCCGCAAGGAGAACAACGCACAGCGCTACTTCCCCGCCAACGAGCAGGTTCCGCAGGCGTCGGCCCTGGCGTGCGCCGTCGCCGCTGCCCTGCCCGCCTTCTTTGAGGCCTACGTTTGGGTCTTGCCGGGAGGCCCGCAGCGCTGGCGCGAGCCCCGAGAGCAACCCAGCAAAAATTGCGGCGCATAGCGCGAATAGGAAAACCGTCGGATTCAACGCCACTCTATCGAGACGGGGGGTATCCGGCGGCGCAATGGCGCGCAAAACGCTAATCCCCCACCACCCGACGAGCAGCCCGAGCACGCCACCCGCGAGAGAGACGAGCAGGCTTTCCGTGAGCAAGCTTCGCACAACGCGCCCGCGCGTGGCGCCGAGCGCGGAGCAAATAGCGAACTCCTTCGTGCGCGCAATGCCGCGCGCGAGCAGCAGATTGCTCAGGTTGGCGCACGCAATCAGCAGCACAAGGCCCACGGCGCCAAACAGCAGGAGTAGGCCAGTGCGCGCGTAGCCGACCTCCATCTCAACGTCACGCACGGCGATGATGCGCCAGCCCTTTTCCGCCTTGGGGTACGCAGCGGCAAGCCGGGCGGAAATGGCGTCGAGAGCAGCCTGCGCCTTCCGCAGGCTCACGCCACGCCTCAGCCGCGCGGAGATAAAGACAAAGGTGGTCGTCGCGCTTGCCGAAAGCGCATTGGCTGGGTCCATCGGCACCCAGAGATCCGCTCCCGATGTAGATGACTGAGGCATGACGCCGATGATCGTATAAGCGCGGCTATCGAGGGTCAGCGTTCCGCCGAGGATCGATCGGTCTCCTCCAAACTGCCGTTGCCATAGCGAGTAGCTGAGAACGGCAACGAGATTGCGCCCGGGCTTTTCTTCTCCGCGAGAAAAGATGCGCCCGAGGAGCGGCGGCGTCTCAGCTAAGCGAAAGTAGCTGCTTGGGACTTCCCCCACTTGCACAAGTTCGGGGGTTGTCGGCCCCGTCAGGGTACTGAATCGATTTTCGAGGAATGATACCCCAGAAAAAATGGCTCTTGCCTGTTCTACCGCGGAAAATGCGGCGAGAGGGGTGGACGAATACCCGACAGGAGAATCCAGCCGCTGAGACCATATGGCGACGTCGCGCGCTGCGCCTGGGCGGAGGAGTGGACGCAGCAAGATGCCATAGACCGCGCCGAAAATGGCGGTATTGGCTCCAATGCCAAGGGCGAGTGTGAGAACAGCTGCAACAACGAACCCGGGCGATTTCAGGAGTCGCCGCAGAGCGTAACGAATATCCGTCAGAGCGCCCAATCGCGCACCCCTCACGGTTTGGTTGCGAGCATTCTATCAGTTTTTACGCGGCCCGCATCAGCGGGCGAGGTCCGCCGTCGCAGTTGTGCCGGTTTGCGCCGGCAGGGCCCGCACCATCGTGGAGTGCATGCGGTAGGCGAGGGTCTGACTGCCCAAAGGTGCGAGGTTCTGAAACTGAAAAGTGACATCGCGCTGCGGATTGGAGGGCACGCTGACGTCAATCGGCAGCTTGCCGCAGAGATTGTTCTGGACGAAAGCGGTTTCGTAGCGTTGGTGCGGAACGCTCCAGGTGTAGACGCGCAGCATGGTGAAATCGCACGCGCTGCCTTCGGGGCCATTTGATCCAGCCACCAGATAATACGGCTCGCGGCCGAAGGCAGGATCGTTCACCGAGCGCAGCGGGAAACAGGCGATCGGTTCGAGGCCCTCGGAACTGGTGTACGCAGGCAGCGTTCCCGGCAAATGGATATTGATGAATTCGGCGAGCACCCAGCCCGCCATCTGGATGCCTTGATCCGGACGAGCGCGAACGAGCAGCCAATCCTGCTTGCGCGGTGCGCCGGCCCCCGTGGCTCCCGCCCTGGCGGCAGCGACACCGCGAGCCAGAATTTCGACGGGCGTGCGCGGCATCAATTCCCCTATGCGTGGCGAGCCGACACCGGGATCGAGCCGGAGATTCGATAGCACCGCCGTCTGTCCCGACGACTGCGCCGACATCTGGCGAACGCGCGCGGCCAGAAGACCCGTCTTTTGCCAGGTGTTGGGCGTCATCAATCGGCGTTCGCGGACCCAGCCGACGACGCCTTTGGGAGTGCGGATTTCGACGTACTCCTCGTAGCGATCGAGAAGTGTGACCTGTTCGCCCCAGGAGAGATGGCCGATCGGCTGGCGCACCTGGCCGACGCCGCTCCAAAGAGGAATATTTTCTAGGCAGGCGTAGGCTTCACCTTTTGGCGTGGGCGGTTTTTGCCACCACCACCAGGCTCCCGCCACCAAACCGGCAAGCAACAGAAAGACCAGCGCGAACAGGACGCGACGCACCATAGCTCTTCTTCCGCGTGAGCCGGAATCCACCACGGAAGTCCCGGGCACGACTGGCTGAGGACGCGGAAACACCCGGAAACGCCGGAACCCGCATCCCGCGCGAGCGGAAAAACTCG
>JAKAOH010000132.1 GCA_021812285.1 Acidobacteriota bacterium
CGGCCAGCGTGTGGTAATACGTCTTGCTTTCCTTCGCCCCCAACCACCCCAGCCACACCAGGGTTACGAGTATGATTGCCGCTCCGATAATGAATTTTGTACGAGCTTGCAAGGAAACCTCCTAACCTCGCGGGAACGGAGCCATTTTATCAGGCAACAAGGCTCAGGGCGAGCCACGAATTCGCTACCCCATTCTCTTCATTGCACGAATAGTTCCGTTTTGCCGTAGGGTTTTCCCTATAGATTCCACAGGACATGCGCGCAAATCCAGTCCGCCGCGCTTGCCGGAACCCTCGCTGCCGCTCGTGAGCTGCGGCAAATTTCGCACCGGGAAGAAACGCATGGGCGATTTGGCGCGGAAGCCTTCTCTCATTTCCGCCCCACGAGCACCTAAACGGTCGTGAGTTTCAGCAGCGTCTGGACCTGGCTGCGGAATCGGGCGCGAGCCGCGGCGTCCGAGCTGGGCAGCGAAATCGGCTTCGAATCGAGCAGAAGGAGTTTCGCGTCGAGGCCGGCGCTCCCAAGGGCAGCCGCGAGTGGCCCCAGTCGGTCAGAAAGCAGAACCACCGATTGGGGCCGGTAGGAATGGCGAACGCGGCGAATAACAGTCGGCGTCAGCCGCGCAAGAACCTCCGGAAACCGATCCGTGGGCGGAACGGGGCATTCGACCGCTTCGGCAAAATAGAAACCGGCTCGCTGAAAAAACGTCAGCGCCGCCTGTCGGGATTCCACTTCCCCGCTCGCGCCGCTCGCGTCCAGAAGATCCTCCAGAAGTTCGCCCGAACCGCCGGCGCCGGAGGAATCTTCCGGGGAATAGAACGCATCCTCAAGAACGGCCGGCGGCGCCGGAGCGAGGAAAAGCGTGGTGATATGAATCGGGCGGAAACGGCTGGCCCATTCCAGGCGCGTAACGCGCTCGCGAAGATGTTCGGATGAAACCTCCCTGCCGCAGCCATCGCAGCGGATCGTGGAGGAAACCGGCGCCGTATCCCGCATCGTCTCTCGTCAAACCATTTGCGGAGGCTTCGCGTATTCGGCCGCCGCTTCCGCCGGCAGGAGCACCCATAGCGTGTAAATGCCGAGCGCGGTGCCAATCGGAAAATGCAGCAACGCCAGCACCCCGAGCACCAACGCCGCAATCCGCGCCCACGGTTCTCGCTGCCAGAGTCCCCATCCCGTGGCGACGCCAAGCGCGCCCAGAACCAGCACGCCGACTCCGATCGCCGTCAGCAGACCGGGCAAAAAGAAATGGCTGAACGGCCAGCCGAACATCATCAAATGCGGCATGAACATGCGCCCCACGAACAGCACCGTTCCTCCGGCAAATACCCGCAGCAGCGAGTACACCACCCAGATGAGCGCCAGCGCCGGCAAATGGCGCGCCAGCCGCGAGCGCGCGGCTTGCACCGGAACGCCGGCGCCGGCAATCGCCGCGCCGCATTTCGCGCAAAAACGTGCGCTGTCGGGCAATTGATTTCCGCAGGTATTGCAGTACATGCGCGTGTCCTCTAGCCGATGATACGCTTCCGGCCGCCCGCAGGTTCCCGGATTTGACGGTCCGGCCGGCCGTGCGGCGTCAAGGCGTGAAGAAATGGCCCATTTGACGGAATTTCTGGTAGCGGCGCTCGACCAAGGCTTCGGGCGAAAGTTTTTCCAGCTCTTCGAGCGCCGCGGCCAGCGTCGGTTCGAGCAATCGCGCGGCCTGTTCCGGATTCGTGTGGGCGCCCCCTTCGGGCTCCGGCACGATCGCGTCGATCACGCCGAGTTCCAGCAGGTCGGGAGCGGTGATTTTCATCGCTTCGGCGGCGCG
Source organism: Acidobacteriota bacterium (assembly GCA_021812285.1). Taxonomy (GTDB): domain Bacteria; phylum Acidobacteriota; class Terriglobia; order Acidiferrales; family UBA7541; genus JAKASX01. The sequence goes on from JAKAOH010000132.1 coordinate 1,811, forward strand.
ATCCGCCTTCGAGGCGTCGCGCCACAGAATCGAAGCGCAGCCCTCCGGCGAAATCACCGAATAGATCGAATTTTCCATCATCTGCACGCGGTCGCCCACCGCGATCGCCAGCGCGCCGCCCGAGCCGCCTTCGCCGGTGATATTGACGACGATAGGCACCGGCAGCCGTGCCATTTCGCGCAAATTTCGCGCAATCGCTTCCGCCTGCCCGCGTTCCTCGGCGTCGATGCCGGGATAGGCGCCCATCGTATCAACAAACGTGAATATCGGACGCCGGAATTTGGCCGCCAGTTCCATCGCCCGCAGCGCTTTCCGGTAGCCTTCCGGCTTCGGCATTCCCCAATTCCGCGTCAGATTTTCCCTGGTGTCGCGGCCTTTCTGGTGGCCCACGATGATCACCGGCCGTCCGTGGAATCGCGCCATGCCGCAAACGATCGCGGCGTCGTCGCCAAACGCGCGGTCGCCGTGAATTTCGCCGAATCCCTCGAAAAGAAAACGAACGTAGTCGAGCGTGTACGGGCGCTGCGGGTGCCGGGCGAGCTGCGTGCGCTGCCAGGCCGTCGGCCGGTCGCGCAGTTCCTCGCGTAATTCGGAAATTTCGTGCCGGAGTCGCTGAATCTGATCGGCCGCGCCGCTTTCACCGCCTGAGCGCGCGCCCAGATCGATCACTTTCTTTTCCAGGCGTTCGATCCGCTCGCGATTGTTGCGTTTCGATTCAGCCATTCGAGTCCGCCGGGCCCAGAACCTGGGCGCCTTCAATTTCCCGCAGCCGCGCGGCCAGTTGCCGATCGGGCCGCACGCGGCATTCGGCCTCGAGCGTGATCAGCGCGCCGTCGGGGCCGACCAGTTCAAACACCACCGGCGCCTGGCCCGGACGCTCGCGGAACATTCGATCCAGCCGGTCGAGCATCGCCTCGTCAATCGAGTCGAGCGGCAGCCGCAGCCGCAGTCCGGCGGGAATCGCCGCGGAGGTTTGCTCGATCGGGCGCGCGTCGATCGCGACGACCCTCGGGCCCGCGTCCTCCTGCTGCACGCGGCCGCGCACCACCAGCGGCGAACCGCTTTTCAAAATTGATTCGAGCTGCGCGAACACGGCGGGAAACGCCAAAAGCTCCCCCATCCCGGTCATATCCTGCAGCGTGTAGATGGCCCATCGGTCGCCTTTGCGCGAGCGCATCGGCCGCGTGTGCACCACCACGCCGGCCATCAGAATCTCTTCGCCCGATTCGCATTCCCCGAGCGAATTCAGCTCCCGTACGCGCAGGTCCCGCAACCGCCCCGCGTATTTCGCCAGCGGATGCCCGGAAATATAAAGCCCCAAAACCCCGTGCTCGTTCGCCAGTTGCTCTTCCTCACTCCAAGGTTCGACCTCGGGCAACTCGGGCTCGGGAACTTCCTCCACCGGCCTTCCTGCAAACAATCCGTGCTGGCCCGTGGCTCTCTGCTCGCCGGCTCGCTGGCCCCAGGCGAGCGCCTGATCGATCGCGGCGAAAAGCCGCGCGCGCTCCGAACCGAAGCAATCCATTCCGCCGGATTTGATCAGGCTCTCCAGCACCCGCCGGTTCACCAGGCGCGGCTCGACCGACTCGGCGAAATCGAATAGGTTGCGGAATTTCCGCTTGCGGTCGCGCGCGTCCAGAATGCCGTGCGCCGTGCCTTCGCCCAGATTCTTCACCGCGGCCAGTCCGAAGCGGATCGAATCGCCCACCGGAGTGAAATAGAGCCCGCTCTCATTGACGTCCGGCGGCAAAACGGGAATGCCCATGCCTCTGGTTTCGTGAACGTAGGCCACCAGCTTGTCCGCCTTGCCGATTTCCGAGGTCAGCAGCGCCGCCATGAACTCCACCGGGAAATGAACCTTCAGGTAAGCGGTCTGGTAAGCGAGCAACGCGTAAGCGCAGGAGTGCGACTTGTTGAATCCGTACCCGGCGAATTCCGCCATCAGGTCGAAAATCTTTTCCGCCTTGCGCGCGGGAACTTTGCGCGCGTGCGACCCGGCGAGGAATTTTTCGCGCTGCGCCGCCATCTCGTCGCGTTTCTTCTTGCCCATCGCGCGGCGCAGCAGATCGGCCTCGCCCAGCGAAAAGCCCGCCAGGCGATTCGCGATCTGCATCACCTGTTCCTGGTAAAGGATCACTCCCCAGGTCTCCTCAAGGATGTCGCGCAGCTCGGGAAGTTCGTAAGTCACTTTCTTCCGCTGGTGCTTGCGATCGATGAAATCATCGATCATGCCGCCCTTGATCGGCCCGGGACGGTAGAGCGCGTTGAGCGCGGTCAGGTCCTCGATCCGCGTCGGCTGGTAGCGGCGCAGGATGTCCCGCATGCCCTGCGATTCGAACTGGAAAATGCCGGTCGTATCGCCGCGCGAAAAGAGCTGATAAACGGACGGATCGTCGAACGGCAGATCGTCGAGCACCAGCCGCTCGCCACGATTCCGCGCGACGAGCTCGATCGCGTCGAAAACCACGGTAAGCGTCGCGAGGCCCAAAAAATCCATCTTCAGCAGGCCCAGCCGCTCGAGCGCCTTCATGTCGTACTGCGTCGTCACCTGCTCCTCGCCCATCCGGTAGAGCGGCAGGACTTCGGCGAGCGGCCGCGGGCTGATGACGACGCCGGCGGCGTGCGTCGAGGCGTGGCGCGCGAGCCCCTCCAGCCGCTCGGCCACCTCCACCAGATCTTTCACGCGCGGCTCCCGCTCCACCTGCGCACGGAGCTGCGGCGCCGTTTTCAGCGCGTCTTCCAGCGTGATGTTCAGCTCGTTCGGAATCAGTTTGGCCAGCCGGTCGGCTTCGCCGTAGGGAAAATCGAGTGCCCGGGCGGCGTCGCGCACCACCTGCTTCGCGCCGAGCGTGCCGAAGGTGATGATCTGGGCGACGTTTTCGTCCCCGTATTTCTTCCGCACGTATTCGATCACTTCGCCCCGGCGGCGCACGCAGAAATCGATGTCGATATCGGGCAGCGATACGCGCTCGGGATTCAGAAACCGCTCGAACAGCAATTCGTATTCGAGCGGATCCACGTTGGTGATTCCGAGCGCGTAGCTCACCAGGCTCCCGGCGGCCGATCCGCGTCCCGCGCCCACCGGAATTCCCTGTCCGCGGGCGTGGCGGATGAAATCCCACACGATGAGGAAATATCCGGCGAATCGCATCTGCCGGATCATCTCGATTTCGGCGTGCAACCGCGCCTCGTATTCCTCCAGCGAATGCCGCAGCCGTCCCTGGCTCGCCAGCGCGGCCAGCCGCTCCCGCCGCTCGGCGAAACCCGCGCGCGCCATTTTCTCGAAATAGCTGTCCGCCGTTTCTCCTTCGGGCACCCGGAATTCCGGAAACGGATCTTCCACCGGATCGATTCGCACCTGGCAGCGCTCGGCGATGCGCACCGTCCGTTCCAGAGCTTCGGGCAACTCGGCGAACACCTTCGCCATCTCCGCCGCCGACTTGAAGAAAAACTGGTCGGTCGAAAAATGCATCCGGTTCGGATCGCTGACCGTCTTGTTCGTCTGGATGCAAACCAGCACGTCCTGCGCGCGGGAATCGGCGCGCGTGAGGTAGTGGCAGTCGTTTGTGGCAACGAGCGGAATTTCCAGCTCGCGCGAAAGCTTCACCACCTGCCGGTTCACGCCTTTCTGAACGTCCAGCCCCTGGTCCTGCACTTCGAGGAAGAAATTTTCCGGCCCGAAAATCTCCCGCAGCCGCCCGGCGGATTCCTTGGCGCGCTCGTACCGGTCGTCCATCAGCGATTCGGCCACTTCGCCGCGCAGGCAGGCGGAAAGCGCGATCAGGCCGCGGCTCCGGCGCGCGAGCAGATCGTGATCGATCCTCGGCTTGTAATAAAAACCTTCCAGAAAGCCCGCCGTCACCAGCTCGCAGAGGTTGTGGTATCCCTCGTCGGTTTCAGCCAGCAGGATCAGGTGGTTCGAGCGTTCGCCGGTCGCCTCCCGATCGTGTCGGCTGCCCCGCGTCGTGTACACCTCGCAGCCGATGATCGGCTTTACGCCGTGGCTCGTCGCTTCCTGGTAAAAATTCGCCGCGGCGAACAAATTCCCGTGATCGGTCACCGCGACCGCGGGCATCTGTTGCTCGGATGCCTGCCGGACCAGGTCGTGAATCTCGCACGCGCCGTCGAGCAGCGAAAAATCCGTGTGCAGATGCAGATGAACGAAACCCGGAGAATTCATTTCGAGCGGTATTGTAACAGACGTTCGCTCCGGGGAAAGAGAGGCGCGATTGGCGGCGCCGATCGGCGGGAAAATGCCCTTGGGTCCCGTCCATGCGGCGCCCGATGGAATTCCGCCCGGCGCCTCGCGGAAATTTTACGCGGCGCAAGCAACCCAGACGAACCGGTCAGCGGCGAACGGAGTGGCTCCGGCCGCGAGGCTTGCCGGCATTTCGCGGCTTGCCTTTCGCGGAAGCGCCGCTGGTTTCGCGCGAATGGCTCGCGGGCGCCGATTTGGCTCGCGCGGGTTTCGAGGCTGTTGCGGCCTTCACCACGGCCGCTTTTGCTTCGGGGCGGGCTTTCGCCGGCTTCTTTTCCGGTTTCTTCGGCTCGGGCTTGATTCCGGCCAGTTGCCGCAGCAGGCGCGTGCGATCGACCGGCGTTTTCCCTTTCCCTTTCAGCTGCATCTCGAACAACTGTTCGAGAATCCGGTCGAACTCCGGGCCGCGCGCCACGCCCAGCGATTCCAGCTCGGCCGCGGGAAGCGAAGCCCGCAGCGGCCGCCATTTCGTCAGGTAGTTGCGAATTTTGTTGTTCACGCGCACGTTGCCGAATTCGGATTCGACGAAAGCCATCACGCCCGTGGGCAAGCATTCCAGGAAACGATACGCGTCCCTCGGCGATTCGGTCCGCCGGCCTTTGAGCGCCTTCACCGCGTCGCGAGCCGACGCTTCCAGTTTCGCGACCAGGGAAATTTCCGCTTCGCGCAAACCCATTTTGTGCAGGGCCAGCGAACGCTCGCGCGGTGAAAGCCGCCGCAGAACGTACCAGGCGATCGGAGCGAACAGGCGCGCTTTGAGGCCCGCGGAAGCGATCTGCTCCGCGGCGCGAGCGAGCCGGCCGAGACCGTCGTAATCCGGACGCCGCCGCGCCAGATGCGGATGAAGAGCGTGAAGCAATTCGCGTGATTCCCACGATTTCAGCGTCGTGGCGGGATGGGCGTCGTTGCCGAGTTGGCGCAGTTCGTCGCCCCCATCCGCCTGCGAAATCTGCTTGTCGAGCCCGCGTTCGATCGCCAGATCGAACCAATCCTGCGTGCGCTGTTCGATGCCGAAACCCAACCGGGCAGCGTACCGGAGAATTCGCAGCAGCCGGGCCGGCTGATTGGTGAAACAGTGGATCGAAAGCGCGCGCACTTCTCGCCGTTCGAGATCAGCCAGCCCGTTGGTGGGATCGAGTAGGAGGCCGCGCGAAGCGGGATTCAGGGAAATGGCGACGGCGTTGCACGAAAAATCGCGGCGCCGCAAATCCTCCATGATCGTGGACCAACGCTGCTCGGGCCGTGCGCCGGGCAGCGGATAGATCTCTTCGCGCGCGGCGGCCACGGACCCGTCCACGTCGCCCGGAAACATCAGTTCCGTATGGCGAAGCTTTGCGTCTTCGTCCGCCACGCGCGCGCCGCCCTTTTCCAGTTCGCGAACCAGAGCCGCGGGATTGCCTTCCACGGTGAAATCCAGGTCTCGAATCGGCGCACCGGAGATCAAATCCCGTACCGCGCCGCCGGTCAGGTAGACATTCAATCCCAGGCCCTGCGCTAGTTCCCGGACGCGGGCGAGCGCGGCCTGCTGCTCGGGCGAGAGGCGGCTCTCCAGCAGAAACATGTAATCGGGCATCGTTTGACCTCGCTGGCGCCCTCAGGCGCGCGGATGATGAGCTTTGTACACCTGTTTCAGCCGGTCCTGCACCACATGCGTATAAATCTGCGTCGTGGCGATATCCGCATGGCCCAGCATCATCTGCACCGAGCGCAAATCGGCGCCCCGCTCGAGCAAGTGCGTCGCGAAGCTGTGCCGGAGCTTGTGGGGTGAAAGGCCGGGCCGCAAACCCGCCTTGCGTCCATACGCCGCCAAAATCTTCCAGAAGCCGACTCTGCTCAGCCGCGTGCCACGCTGGTTCACAAAAAGATAGGCACACGATTTCCTCTTCAAAAATTTCGGGCGCCCGTTCTGCCAATACGCTTTCACGGCGGCCAGCGCGGCGCGCCCCACAGGAACCAAACGCTCCTTGCCCCCTTTGCCCAGCGAGCGGAGATAACCCATGTCGAACCGCACGTCTTCAAGTTTCAGGTTCATCAACTCGGAAACGCGAAGGCCGGTGCCGTAGAGGAGTTCGAGCATCGCTTTGTCGCGCAGCCCGAGCGGCGTTTCGCCATCCGGCTGCTGGAGCAGCTTCTCCACTTCCTCCACGCTCAGGAAGCTCGGCAACCGGGAACGGATGCGCGGAGACTGCAGGTTCTCGGTGGGATCTTCCTGGATAAGGCCTTCGCGGACGGCGAAACGGAAAAAATTGCGCAGCGTCACCTGGTACCGGGCCACGCTGCGGCTGTCCAGTTTGCGCCGATAGAGGCTCGACAGGAAATCCAACACATCGGTCCTGCCGATGGTATCGAGCGACAGCGAGCGATGGGCGGCAAAGCCCGCCAGTTTTCCGAGGTCGCGGGCGTAGGCCAAACGCGTGTTTTCGGCGAGGCCCTTCTCCACCACGATGTAGCTGAGGAAAGAGCGAATGAGAACCTCCAAGCTCTTTCCCTTCAACGATTTGCCGTTATCCGGAATCGCCCCACCCAGAATTCCCGTCAGGTTTTGCGCCCTGCCTGCCTCTAAAAGGGATGCCTGAGTCGCGCCCGGGGTTTGGAAAGAACAGCCCAGATTGGGGTGGGTCGCAGGAGCGGAGTGCCCCACCCTAAACCCCTCGACTACAAGCAGTTGACACCGACAGCCGGTTAACATAGCATACTCAAGCGCCGAGGGCAACACTCTCGTTGTCTTTGAAGCAGAAGTCACCCAGTTCTACTTTCAAAAAGGTCGTTGTGGTCCGGCTGGATCACGACGCGGAGACCGGCTACCTCGACCCCGTACAGTTGGGCCATGGGCAAGCCGTGGATCTGCTCACGCTCGAAGGCGAGCACCATTCCATTCCCCTTTCCCTGCTCAAGACCATCCATTTCGTGCGCGATTTCGACGAGCCGTTCGAACCCGCCAGAAGGAGCTTTCTGAGCCGGCCGCGGCAGGCTGGGCTCTGGGTACACCTGCGGTTCATAGATGGCGACCAGATCGAGGGACTGGTGCCGAACGATCTGCTGGGCCTGCTGGAACGTGGCATCCAGATCACCCCTCCGGACAAAAACGGGAACAACCTGCGGCTCTTCATTCCCCGTAACGCGCTGGCGGAATTTCGCGTCCTGGGCGTCGTGGGAGCCACGCGGCTGCCCGCGGCGTCCCCGGCACGGGAACCGGCGACGCAGGGCGACCTGTTCGATTCGCGTGAAAGATAAAGAAATTGCCGGACGAACCAGCCGGCATTTGTTATACAGAAGGCGGGCGAACCTGGCGCCGTTATGCGGGAGGAAGCATGAAATTGGGGGAGTTGGCCGAGCGATTGGGCTGCCAACTCGAGGGCGATTCCGCCATCGAAATCACCGGGGTCGCGGGACTGGCGGAAGCCGGGCCGGGCGAACTGACGTTTCTCGCGAATCCACGCTATCGGCGGATCGTACGCACCACGCGCGCTTCGGCCATCCTGGCCGGCCCTGGCGCCGGCGAAATGCCCATTCCCACGCTCCGCGCGGCCGATCCCTATTTCGCTTTCGCGCGTGCGATCGAACTCTTTCATGCCGCTCCCCGCTTCGAGCCGGGAATTCATCCCAGCGCCGTTGTGGCTTCCTCCGCGAAAATCGGCGAAGGAACGCATATCGGCCCGTACTGCTTCGTCGGCGAGCAAGTCAAAATCGGACGGAACGCCGTCCTGCACAGTTTTGTGGCCATCTATGAAGGGGCTGCGATCGGGGACGATTTCTTCGCGCATTCGCACGCCGTGGTGCGGGAGGGATGCCGCGTCGGAAACCGCGTGGTGCTGCAAAACGGCGTCGTGGTGGGAGCGGATGGGTTCGGATTCGCGCGCGACCCTAAGGGCCATTGGCACAAGATGCGCCAGGCCGGAGTCGCCGTCGTCGAAGACGACGTGGAAATCCAGGCGCATAGCTGCGTGGACCGCGCGACGATCGGCGAGACGCGGATTGGCCG
>JAKAOH010000133.1 GCA_021812285.1 Acidobacteriota bacterium
TCGGTGCGCGGGCGGGGATCGTGGGTGAGCGCGGCGGGCTTCCTGACTCCGCTGTTGCTCGGAATCGCGACGGGACTTGTGTTCGGCCTGGACCGAACCCGCACGATCTTCATCGGGTTGTGCGTCGCCATCACTGCATTGCCAGTGAGCGCCCGGATCTTGATCGACTTGGGGAAACTTCAGACCGAGATCGGGCAAAAAATCATCTCCGCCGCGGTCTCGAACGATGTGGCGTCGCTGCTGGTCTTGGGCGTCATTCTGAACGTGAAGAGCGGAACGGGGTCGGCGCGGAGCTTGTTCGAGTCGGTCGGTTTCGCGCTGGCCAAGGCCGTCGTGTTCATGGCCGCCATTCTGCTGGTCGCACGGCTGATCCGCCGCTACACACCGAGGCAGCTTCTCCGCTCTCCTCGGCCCATTGACCGGCTCGTGGTGAAGCTGAAGGGGAAGGAGTCGATGTTCGCCATCGTTTTCCTCTTCGTGGTCGCTTTCGCGAGTTTCTCGGAATTTCTGGGACTCGATTTCATCGTGGGCGCCTTTTTCGGCGCCATGTTGCTGACCAACGCGTTTCTGGGCCCGGCAAATTTCGAGGAGGTCCGCAAAACCGCATCGAATCTTACGATGGGATTCCTCGGTCCCATCTTCTTCGCGGCGATTGGCTTGGAGTTCAATGCCGCAGCCCTGAAGGACTGGCGCTTGGTAGCCGCAATCCTTGCCGTGGCGCTGGCGGGGAAAATCCTGGGCGGCTATTGGGGCGGCCGAATGGCTGGAATGACAAACGAGGAAAGCTGGGCTCTGGGGATCGGCCTAAACGGAAGAGGGATCATGGAGATCGTGATCGCGAACATCGCTTTGGCTCAGGGATTCATCGGCAACCAGCTCTTCACCATTCTGGTGTTCATGGCGGTGGTGACGACATTCATGACGCCGTTCCTGCTGAAAGGAGCTTACGCCCGGCTGCCCCAGCAGGCAACGAAACCCGTTGGCGCGGCGGCAGGCCTGGGCCGGGAAAAGGAATCGGCCAGCTAATGGAGTGCGGCGACGATAGCTTGCGCCGGGTGCCGGGCTAAAGCCGGGTGCTACATTGGGTTGTGGCTTTGGCTGTTGTAAGAATTCCTTCGGCGGAGAACACGAGACAGCCCGCGCGAGCAGCCAGATGAACACCCCTGCGCTGCTTTCCCGCCAGGCCGGGAATTTCCGCGCCGCCGGTCAGGCGGCCGTGCTTTTGCGCGTCTCGGCCCGCACGAATTTCATTTCGCCCGAGCGCGCGTCCACTTCCACGCGCACCCGTTCGCCGGGAACGATGCGTCCCTCGAGCACTTCCATCGCCAACGGATCCAGCACCAGACGCTGGATCGCGCGCCGCAGCGGCCGAGCGCCATAGGCGGGATCGTAGCCTTCGCGCACCAGCCGTTCGCGCGCCGCGGGCGCAAGAACGATCGAGATATCGCGCTCGGCGAGCCGCTGCGCCAACCGCTCGATCTGCAGCGTGATGATCTGGTCGAGCTGTTCGCGTCCGAGCGGGTCGAAAAGCACGATGTCGTCAATCCGGTTCAGGAATTCGGGCCGGAATGTCGCGCGCAGAGCCTGGGTGGCGAGTTCGCGCGCGCGCTCGGCGTCGCGGCCGGCCCATTCGCCGATCGCGGCCGAGCCGACGTTGCTCGTCATAATCAAAACGGTGTGACGGAAATTGACCATGCGGCCCTTGCCGTCGGTCAACCGGCCGTCCTCGAGAATCTGCAGCAGGATGTTGAAGACATCCGGATGCGCTTTTTCGATTTCGTCGAAAAGCACCACCGCATAGGGACGCCGGCGAACCCGCTCGGTGAGCTGCCCGCCCTCTTCGTAGCCAACGTAGCCGGGCGGCGCGCCGATGAGCCGGGCGACGGAATGCTTTTCCATGTATTCGGACATGTCAAAGCGAATCATCGCGCGCTCGTCGTCGAAGAGGAATTCGGCGAGGGCGCGCGCCAGTTCCGTTTTTCCGACGCCGGTCGGTCCGAGAAAGATGAAGGAACCGATCGGGCGCTGCGGGTCCGCAAGGCCCGCGCGGCTGCGGCGCAAGGCGCTCGAGATGCGCGCGAGCGCATCCTCCTGGCCGACGACGCGGCGGCGAAGCCGCTCCTCCATGTGGACGAGCTTCTCGACTTCCCCTTCGAGCAGGCGGCCGGCGGGAATTCCGGTCCACTTGCTGACGACGCGGGCGATGTCTTCCTCGTCCACTTCTTCTTTCAGCATGCGCTGATTTTTCTGCAGCCCGGCGAGGCGCTCGTGGGCGTCGCGCAGTTCCGCTTCGGCCTGGGCGAGCTTGCCGTAACGGATTTCCGCGACGCGAGCCAGATCGCCCGCGCGTTCGTAGCGCTGTTCGTCCGATTTGAGCTGTTCGATCCGCTCCTTCAGGCGGCGCTGCGCGGCGACCGCCTGCTTTTCGTTTTCCCACTGCGCCTTGAGCGCGCTCGAGCGCTCGCGCAGTTCCGCGAGCTGAGCTTCGATCTGGCCAATACGTTCGCGCGAATGCGCGTCGGACTCCTTGCGCAGAGCCTGACGCTCGATTTCGAGCTGCAGAATGCGCCGCTCGATTTGGTCGAGCTCGACCGGCATGGAATCGATCGCCATGCGCAGGCCGGCCGCCGCTTCATCCACCAGGTCCACGGCTTTGTCGGGCAGGAAGCGGTCGGCGATATAACGCTGGGAAAGCGTGGCGGCGGCGACGAGCGCGGCATCCTTGATGCGGACGCCGTGATGAACTTCGTAGCGCTCGCGCAGGCCGCGAAGAATCGCGATCGCATCCTCGAGCGAGGGTTCGGCAACGAGCACCGGCTGGAAACGGCGCTCGAGCGCGGGATCCTTTTCGATGTACTTGCGGTATTCGTTGAGTGTAGTGGCGCCAATGGCACGGAGTTCGCCGCGAGCCAGAGCCGGCTTCAGCATGTTCGAGGCGTCCATGGCGCCTTCGGCGGCGCCGGCGCCGACCAGCGTATGCAACTCGTCGATGAAAAGGATCAGCCGGCCGTCGGATTCGGTGATTTCCTTGAGAACGGCCTTGAGGCGGTCTTCAAATTCCCCGCGGTATTTCGCGCCCGCGACGAGCGCCGCGAGATCGAGCTGAACGACCTCTTTCGGCTTGAGAATTTCCGGAACGTCGCCCGCGACGATGCGCTGGGCCAAACCCTCGACGATCGCCGTTTTCCCGACGCCCGGCTCGCCGATCAGCACGGGATTATTTTTCGTGCGGCGGGCGAGAATCTGCATGACGCGGCGGATTTCGTCGTCGCGGCCGATCACCGGATCGAGCTTGTCGCGGCGCGCCAGATCGGTGAGGTTGCGGCCGTACTGTTCGATGGCGCGATAGGTGGATTCGGGCGTGGAACTGGTGACGCGATGGCTGCCCCGCACGGAAACGAGCGCCTGGAGCACCGAATCGCGCGTGGCTCCGAGCCGGTGCAGGATCGCGCCGGCGGGATCGCGGTCCATTGCGGCGATCGCCAGCAGGATGTGCTCGGTGGAAACGAATTCGTCGTGGAAGCCGCCCGCTTCGTCAAAGGCGCGCTTGAGGACGTCTTCGCTGGCGGGGCTGAGATATTGCTGCGCGACGCCGCTGACCTTGGGCAGTTGAACGAGTTGGCGGTCGAGTTGTTCGGCAACCGCTTCCGGGCGCACGCCGAGCTTGGCGAGGACGGGCGGCACAACGCCTTCGTTCTGGGCGAGCAGAGCGGAAAGGATGTGGAGCGGCTCGATTTGCTGCTGATGGCGCTCGGCCGCCAATTCCTGCGCTCGGGCCAGCGCTTCCTGGGCCTTTACGGTCAATTTGTCCATGCGAAGCATGTAAGTTCCTCGCAAAACAGAGTCGCCGCGCCGGTTGCGCCCGGCCCGGCGCCAGTCGCTGTTTCGATTTCAGGGCTTGGCGTTGACGCTGACCTTGATCTGCTTGCGCTTGGCTTCCTCGCGCTTGGGCAGACGCACGGTCAAAACGCCGTTGCGATAATTCGCCTGGATCTGCTCGGTGTTCACCCTGTGCGGCAACGAAAAGCTGCGGCAGAAGGATCCGTAGGAGCGCTCGACGCGCAGATAATTTTCCTCGTTGACCTTTTTTTCGAACTTCCGCTCGCCGCGAATGGTGAGTATGTTGTTCTCGACCCGGATGTCGAGATCCTTTTCCTCGAGGCCGGGCAGGTCGGCTTCGAGAACGAGGGAGTCCTGGGTTTCGTGGATGTCCACCTCGGCGGCCCAAAGGGTGAGCGAGGACTCGGAACCGCGACGCAGGAAGCTGCCCTCGAAGAGGCGGCTGACCTGGTTTTGAGCGTTGGACAACTCGCGGAAAGGATCCCAACGGGAAACGGAAGCAGGAGAACTCATTGGCGAACCTCCTAAATATTATTCCGCAATGAGTATATAATATGCGTGTGTTATTGTCAATATTGTTCTATTTCTATCCAGGAATTCTCATAATGCGCTGACAATAAAACATTTAATATAGTGCGTCTCCGGCATCGTCAATAGCACAGGATGATCGGAAGCTTGCATCCTTCGCTCCAGGACAGCCACTGGACGGCGGGCGTCCAACGAGGCTTCGGCCACGATCTGGGCGAAGAGGGCCTCGGAAATATGGTGCGAGCAGGAGCAGGTGATCAGAATCCCTTCCGGGCGGAGCAGGCGGAGGCTGCGGAGATTGATTTCCTTATAGCCTCTGCAGGCGGCCGGGATATTCCTTTTGTTTTTGGCGAAGGCGGGCGGGTCGAGGATGATCGTATCGAAGCGGCGGCCGGAGTCTTCGTACTCGCGGAGCAGATCGAACGTGTTGGCTTCGCGGACGGAGATGTTTTGCGCGCCGTTCAATTCGATATTGCGGCGTGCGCCTGCGAGCGCCGCGGCCGAGAGGTCGACGGCCTCGACCTGATCGGCGTGAGGCCCCACGGTGATGGCGAACGACCCCGTGCCGGCGAAGCAATCGAGCACCTCGCCGTGGGAGTAGAGCGCGGCGGCATGGCGATTCTGGCGCTGATCGAGAAAGCCGCCGGTTTTCTGACCATGGCGCAGGTCGTAGGCGAAACGCAAGCTGTCTTCGCAGGCGATGACCTCGTCGGGAACCTCGCCGTAGAGGACGGAGACGCGCTGGTCCAGGCCTTCGAGCTGGCGCACCTTGGGATCGTTGCGTTCGAGGATGCCTGCGGGAGAAAACTGCTCGACCAGGATTTCGACGAGTTCCTGTTTTCGCTTGTCGGTTGCCTGGCTGAGCGTCTGGATCACCAGATAATCGCCGTAGCGGTCCACGACGAGCGAAGGAATCTGATCGGATTCCGCGTAGAAGAGGCGGTAGGCGCCGGCCTGGGCGATCATGGGCTGGCGCAGCCGGGCCGCGCGGGCGATCCGGGCCGAGAGCAAGGCCCGGTCGACGGGCACGTCTTCGCGCGTCACCAACCGGATGGAGATTTCCGAGCGGTCGCTGAAAAACGCCCGGCCAAAGAAGCGGCCTCGCTCATCGAGGATGCGGACGGCATCGCCAGGCGAGGCATTGGCGGAGCGAACGTCGCTCCGGTAGACCCACATATGACCGGCCAGCAGCCGGCCGGCGCCGTGCGGATTGATGACAACTTCTGGTTCTGGCACTTGAAGCCTCCGGGACCGAGCGGAAGTGTTCGGTAGAATAACGGAGGACGTTTGCATGTGACCGGGAGCTCCCGTGCCGATCCTTACTCATGCTCATAACACATTCCGGCAAACAATGCCAATAGCGGCGACGGAAGAACGGGGTGGGAATTGAAGCTTGCGGATTTCGATTATTTGCTCCCCGAGAACCGGATTGCCAGCGCACCCCTACCCGAGCGGGACGCTTCGCGAATGCTGGTACTCGACCGGGCGGCGGCAAGCTGGCGCGACGCGGCGTTTCGCGATCTACCCGATCTGCTCACCGGGAACGAGCTTCTGGTGGTGAACAACACGCGCGTGATTCCGGCGCGGCTTTTTTGCCGCCGGGCAGGGAAGCAAGCGCAGGCGCCGGGCAAACACAGTCGAACGCGGCGGGAATTTTTGCAGGCGGAAATCGAAGTCCTGCTGGTGCGGCGGCTGCGGCCGGACTGCTGGCAGGCGCTCGTGCGGCCGGGACGCAAGGTGCGCAGCGGCGAAAGGCTGCTTTTCGGCGGGGGGCTGGAAGCGGAAGTGATCGGGCGCGGCGAATTCGGGTTGAGGGAGTTGCGTTTCGAGGCCGAGGGAAACCTGGAGCAGGCGATCGAACGAGTGGGCCACATTCCCTTGCCGCCCTATATCCACCGTCCCGACGAGCCGCGCGACCGCGAGCGATACCAGACGATTTTCGCGCGCACGGGTGCGGCGGCAGCGGCGCCGACGGCGGGTTTGCACTTCAGCCCGGCGATTCTGGAACGCCTGGGGCGCAGGGGCGTGGAGCTCGTGGAACTGACGTTGGAAGTGGGACTGGGGACGTTTCAGCCGATTCGCACGGAGCGCGTGGAAAACCACAAAATCCACAGCGAAACCTACGAGATTCCCGCGGCGACCGCCGCGTCCATCGCACGCGCGCGCAGCGAGCGCAGGCCGGTGATTGCGGTGGGAACGACGGTGGTGAGGGCCCTGGAAGACGCCGCGTTGAAATACGAGGACGCGCGCGGAAAACCAGCGGCGGAGGGAGAGCCGGCGCTCGAAGCCGGACGCGCCGAAGCCGAGCTGTATATTTATCCCGGCCATCGTTTCCGGGTGGTCGAGCAAATGATCACGAATTTTCATTTGCCGCGATCGAGTCTGCTGGTGATGGTGGCGGCGTTCGCCGGCCGGGAATTCCTGCTGGATGCCTACCGTCATGCGGTGGAGGCGGGATACCGCTTTTATAGCTACGGCGATTGCATGTGGATTCGGTGACGGCGCAAGGGGCCGGCTGCGCATATAATGTACCAGCCCCGGAGACGGTGGATGACGCGATATCTGATTTTGAGCGATGTGCACGCGAACTTGACCGCGCTCGAAACGGCCATTGAGGCCGCCAAGGGACGCTGGGACGAAGGCATTTGCCTCGGCGACGTGGTCGGCTACGGCCCCGATCCGAACGAAGCGATCGAACGGGTTCGCTCGCTGGGCCTGGCAACGATTCGCGGCAATCACGACAAGGCGAGTTCCGGCATGGAAGGAGCAGACGAATTCAATCCGATCGCGCGAGCCGCGGTGGATTGGACGCAGCGCCAGCTGGAACCGGAAAATTTGCGCTGGTTGCGGGAGCTGCCGCGCGGGCCGCTCACCAGGGATGGCCTTACGTTCGTGCACGGAGCCGTCGCCGATGAAGACGAGTACGTCTTCACGCCGGAGGGCGCGGCCGAGAGTCTTCGGATTGCTCCGAGCCCGCTCGTATTCTTCGGCCACACGCACGTGCAGGGCGGATTTTTGCTGCGCGGCGAGCGCGTGGATGGCTTTCGGCCGTCGGTGAGCGAGGCGGCCGGGGTGGTCACAATGGAGCTGGATGGCGACGCGCGCTATCTGATCAATCCCGGCTCGATCGGGCAGCCGCGAGATGGAGATCCTCGCGCGGCGTTCGTCCTGTTCGATTCCGGGAAGCGCGCGATTGAATTTTGGCGCGTTCCCTACGACATCGAGGCCGTGCAACAGCGCATGGATGAGGCCGGATTGCCCGAGCCGCTGATTTTGCGAATCGCTTTCGGGCGGTGAGGACAGCCATGACGGGGTTTCAAGTGGAATCGGGCGAGAAACCGCGTTCGCTGTGGCCTTCGCTGCTGATTGGCGTGGTTGTGGTCGCGGTGGTGGTGGCGATTTTCGCCTGGATGGGAAAGCAACCGGCGGGGCCGGCGCCCAGTGTCGCGCCGATGCCTTTCGGCGCGGCGGAAAAGGCATACGCGAGCCAGCTGAAATTCGAGCAGATGAGGGTGAGCCGGTTTGCGAACATGCTCAATCAGGAAGTCACCTACCTGGACGGCGTCGTGGTGAATCAGGGAAACCGCAGCGTCGCCAACGTGCAGCTGACGGTCGAATTTTTCAACGTGGAAAATCAGGTCGTGAAGAGCCAGACGGTCCCCCTGCTGGGTGAGGGCGCCGCGCCGATCCCGCCCGGAGCGAGCCGCGAGTTCCGGCTGGGCTTCGAGTTGATTCCCGACGATTGGGACATGCAGGTTCCCGGCGTGCGGGTGACCGGGATATTGTCCCGCTGAACGGGCGCGCCGCGGCCCACGCAAGAAACAGCAAGGAAACGAGGGCGGCTGCGAAGGCCGCTCCGGAGAGGGCGGGAACATTGGCCGTTGATCCCACCGGCGAACTCGAGCAGGCGCTCGAACGCGTGGCCGGTGGCGGGCCGTTTGAGATCCGCGAAGACGGGCGGCGCGTGACGGGCCTGGACGACGCGCAATACGAGGTGCGCCCGGGGCGCAAACCGCTCCTTTACCTTTGGTCCGGCGACCGGACACTGGCTCGACGGGTGACGCGCGTGGTGGAGGTCGACGACGAATGCGCGCGCTTGGAAGTGGAACGATTCGGCCGCGCGAAACCCGGGCGGCTGGAAATCGTGCGGCGCGAGCGGTCGCGCAAAGCTTCGCGGCTGAACCGCGAGAATTTCGCGAACCGGCTGGAGGAATTGCTCGTCCGGCAATTTCCCGACGAGACACTCGAATCGCTTTCCACCGCTCCCGACCTCGAGCATTCCCTTTCCGGCAATTACGCGCGCGGCTGGCTGCGGCGCGGCAAGCAGGGTTGGGCGATTCTGGCGGCCGCGCCCGGCGAGACGGCGACGACGATGGACGGTTCGCTGACGTATGGGCTGCTGTGGCTCGACCGGCTGCGTGGGCGGAACGTCACGCCGATCGTCGCGGGGCTGCGGCTGATTCTACCGGCGGAAACGAGCCGGATGACGGTGCACCGGCTGGCGGGACTCGCCGCGGACGTCGCCGTGGAGCTTTACGAATGGCAGGCGGACGAACCGCTGGCGCGGCGAATGGACACGAACGCGGGCGGGAATATCGCCACCTGGCTCGTGCCGCGGCGGCAAAGCGAATTCCTTCACGAACAGGTCAAGGAAATCGACGCGCGCATCCGCCCTCTTGCGCCGGAGGCGATCGATAGCGCGGTGGTTCCCGGAACGCGGCAAGTTGCATGGCGTTTTCACGGACTGGAATTCGCGCGATGGTCGCGCGGCACGGTGCGGGCGGGCTTGGGTCCGCGCCGGACGCCGGTGAGCGGCGAAAGCTGGAGCGAAGTGGAGCGTCTGGTGGCCGAGTTGAGCGCGCATCGCCACGCTGAAGGGGACCATCGCCACCCGCTCTTCCGCGCCTCGCGCGAACGCTGGCTGGAGACGATGGTTTTGGCCGATCCGACGAGGATCGACGCCAAGCTCGATCCGGCTTTGCTCTATTCGCAGGTGCCGGCATTTTCCGCCGGCGACCGCGGCGTGCTCGATCTGCTGGGCGTCAACGCCGAGGGCCGGCTGGCGGTAATCGAATTGAAAGCGGATGAGAATTTGCAACTGGTCTTCCAGGCGGTGGATTACTGGCTGCGGGTGCGCTGGCATCAGCAGCAGGGCGATTTCGAACGCTACGGCTACTTCCCGGGACGCACGCTCCATCCGGGCGCGCCGTTGCTCTACCTGGTGGCGCCGGGGTTGCGATTTCATTCCGCGCTGAGAACTCTGGCGCGTTACCTCTCCCCCGAAATCCCGATTTGCCGCGTGGGACTGAACGAGGACTGGCGGCGCGGCCTGCGAGTGATCGAACGCGAATGGCGCAACGCGAGAGCGACAGCGGGTATTGGATAGGATCGCGGCGGGAAAATTTCCTTAAAAAAATATGGGAAGCAGCCTGGGTGGGACCAAAGGCTGCTTCCCGGGGTGTGTCCTAGAGGTGCCTTCTGACCAATGTGATGACCGGGGATGGATTGCGGTTGCACGAAGAGTTTCCTTTTTTTTCAAAAAAAGATTTTGCGAGGAGGAAGCGAAAGGAGGCGGCCGATGCCCGGGCCGGGCTGAGTAGCAAGCAGAGCAGGCGGGCAATCGGGAGGAACGCTAACCTTCAATAAAACAAATACTTACGCCAT
>JAKAOH010000134.1 GCA_021812285.1 Acidobacteriota bacterium
TCAACCGCGCACGCCAAACTCGATTGGCCGGTGTTCAACCCGGCCTGTAGGTGTATACTGCGCGCATCGGTGGACGCGATTGTAGGCTTCTCGTTTTGTATTGTCCCGCCTTGCCAAGCGAGGCGGTGCCGAGGGAGCCATCAACGCGACCCTGCTGATCGCACTCTTCTTGTTGTTGCTGGTGGGGCTGCCGGCACTGGCCGTTTGGGCGTCGGCCCGCATCCGCCGCCTGGAAATCGCACGTTCCCCCGAACCACCCCTGCCTGCCGCGCCCACGCGCCAGCGTTTTGCCGAACTCGAGAGCCGCATCTCCCTTCTTGAAGCGCGCATTTCTTCGCTCGAAACCGGCGTCCCGTTGCCCGCTCGCCCGCCGGTTTCCGCCGCGCCCACGGCCGGTCACCCGCTTGGCGCCGAGGTCCCCGCTGCCGCCGCCTTCGCGCCAGCGCCGGCCGAATCTCATTTCGAAAAAGTGGTCACCGAGCGCTGGCTGATTTACATAGGCATTTTCGCCGTTCTTTTTGCGACGGCATTTTTCATCCAATACAGTTTCCAGGAAAGCTGGCTCGGCATGTGGGGCCGCGTGGGCGTCGGTTTGCTGTTCGGCGCGGCGCTCGTCGCCTGGAGCGGGCCGCTGCTGCACCGCGGCTACGGCTATTTTTCGGAAGTGATCGCCGGGCTGGGCGCCGCAGTCCTCTATTACACGGTTCGCGGCGGCTGGCACGCCTACGCGCTCGTGGGGGTCGCGACCGCGCTCGCGGGGATGGCGGTCGCGACCGGCCTTCTTGTTGCTCTGGCGATTCGGCGCAAATCGCCTCGGCTGTTTGTGCTTGCGATTGTGGGCGCTTTCCTGACGCCGCTGCTTTTGCCGAGCGCGGCGCTGCGCGAAGCTCTGCTCTTTGCCTACTTGCTCGCCGTCGCCGCCGCGCTGCTTGCGGTTTCCTGGGCCCGCAAATGGCTATGGGTTGCGCCGTTTCTGCTGCTTTGCCTTCAAACCTATTTCTGGACGTGGTTCGCGCTCTCCTATCAATCGGCACTGCTCGAAGCCACGCTTTTCTACGCCACCGCCGCATTCCTTCTCTTCTCCGTCCCGTCGCATTTCGTCGCGCGGCGAGCCGGCCGTTTGCCGGGTTCGCTCTCGACGGTCGTCGTGCTGAATCTTGTGGCGTATCTGGTCGCGCTGCGCGAACTGTTCTGGCCAGGCGAGCGCTGGCTGCTCGCCGTCGCGATTCTTCTGGTCGGCGCGGCGCATCTTTCCGAGCGGCAATCGCTGGTTCGCCGTTTCGGCGCGGAAGCGCGCTCGGCCGAACGCCTGCTTTCAGCGATGGTTCTCGTCTGTCTTTCCGCGGCCGTTCCGGCGCGCATCGGCGGCGTGTGGCTCACGATGGCATGGTCGCTTGAAGCGGCGGGGGTGGTCTGGCTCGGCGCGCGGCTCACGTCCTGGCGGCTGCGTCTGGGCGGCTTGATTCTGCTCAGCATCGTCGCCATTCGGCTGCTCGTTTTGCGCGCGCCTGCCGCGCATTTCCTCTGGAACGCGCGATTCGCTGCATTCGTTGTTGGCGCGGCGTGTTTCGCATTTGCCGCCGTCTGGTTGGCACGCCAAACGATCGAACGCGCGCCTTACGAGCGCACGCTTTCCGTCATGCTGCTCGTCGCGGTGAGCAGCTACGCCCTGATCGGCCTTTCGCTCGATGTCTGGGACCTGTTCGCGCGGCTGCGTATCGCCGGAATCGAGCATGGTCCGGCGCAGCAGATGGCGTTATCGGTTTTGTGGACGGTTTTCGCCGGCGGCTTGGCCTTGGCGGGAATGGTGAAAAAATCGGCGCTCATGCGCTGGCAAGCGCTGGGCCTGTTCGCGCTCGTCGTCGGCAAGGTTTTTCTCTACGACTTGTCGTCGCTCGAGCGCTTCTACCGGATTCTGTCGTTCCTGGTGCTCGGAATCCTGCTCCTCGCCGTCTCGTTCCTCTACAAGCGCCACTCGTCGCACAGGTCCCGAAGCGGCCACGCCAACTGACCTGGCCCTACTACTGGCAGATATGCGCACGACTCGATTCCTTATCTGCTTCCGTCCCGTTCTGCTCGATGAGAGGTGAAATATCCCTCCGGGGCCTCGACACGCAGCCTGGCTCGATCGACTTTCACTTTCAGGCGCTGAAGCCGCGGCCCGGAGCCTGATTCGCCCGGATGAAGGCTCAAGATGTACCTACCCTACAGGTCCCGGGCAATCAGGCCAAACGCACGTGCAAAATCTGGCTTCTTATGAATGAAGAAAGTCATACCGCCGGTCCGTTTCGCGAAGTGGGAGGCCACGGACTTCAACCCCTGCCGATCAAACGGGTCCGCGTCGACGAGACTTACGAAGTAAACCACGCTGCGTGACCGCAAACAGGCTTGGACCGCGCGGCTCACCGAATGTTTGCTTGCGTTGTCGTGCCCATCCGCGACGATGACCAGCGCGCGACACCCCTGCTTGCCGGCCCGCCTTTCCACACGGCTTTCCTCGATCATCCAGTCGTACAGGGCCGAGGAGCCCCAATATTCCAAGCGGCGGGCCCGGGCAAGGAATTGGCCGAGGGCCGCCGCGTTGTCCGTGACTGCACTTGCATATCCCAATTGCACCATCTGCCGCCTGGCCCATTGAGGATCCGAGTAAAGGACGGCGAATCCAGCGTCTCCCCTCGCAAGGACAGCACGCAGAAAGCCGGCCGCTGGGCCAAGCTCGTCGTAGGGCAATTCCTTTACCCGCATACCACTCCATTGGAGCATCAACCCGACCGTCAGTGGCTCGGCCGAAGCCCTCGCAAGGCTCGCTATGGCAGTGCCCTTGGCGCCGGTTGCAACTTTGAAATCTTGTTCACCCAATCCCACGACAGGTGCTCCGCTGGAATCGCGCACGCCAACGCAGACCTGTACTTGCTGTCGCAATGGGGGTGCGTTTTGCCGCGAAGCCGAGTGCGCCCGCGCCCGGCCCGAGGCTGTGCCAGCGCCCAAACAAAGGGAGACGGCTGCCGAGGCTAGCGCTACGGCCCACCCGACGGATGTCGTACGGCGATTACGTTCTGCCACGCCACCACGCTCCATGCCGTCAGTTTCGTGGGTGTTCCTTTCCGCGTTCCGCTACTCCATCCTGCCGAAGCTGCCGGTGTCGATCTGCGCGCGCTGGAGGCGGTCGGAATAATCCACGTAGATCGTTTTCCATTCGGAGAAAACGTCGAGGCCGGCGACCGCGGCTTCGCGGTGCCCGTTGCCCGTCTGCTTGATTCCGCCGAAGGGCAGGTGCGTTTCCGCGCCGATCGTCGGTGCATTCACGTAGACGATGCCGGTATCGAGTTCCCGCATCGCGTGGAAGGCACGATTCAAATCGCGCGTGTAAATGGACGACGAGAGCCCGTAGACCACGCCATTCGCCACTTCGATCGCCTGTTCGTATCCCTCGATCGGCATCACCGAAACCACCGGGCCGAAAATTTCTTCCTGGCAAATCCTCATTTTCGGGTCGCAATCCGCGAAAATCGTCGGCTCGTGGAACCATCCCTTCGCGTGCCCGCCTTGATCCAGCCGGTGCCCGCCGGCCGCGAGTTTCGCGCCTTCGCTCTTGCCTATTTCCACGTAGCTCATCACCGTTTCGAGCTGCGACTGGTTCACCAGCGGCCCGACTTCCATCGCCGGATCGAGCCCGTCGCCCACGCGCAGCGCCTTGACCCGCGCGACGAACCGCTCGACGAACTCCTTGTAAACCTTCTTGTGCACGCCGATCCGGCTGGTCGCCGTGCACCGCTGGCCGGTGGTGCCGAAGCCGCCCCACACCGCGCCGTCAACCGCCAGATCCAGATTCGCGTCGTCCATCACCAGAATGATGTTCTTGCCGCCCATCTCCAGATGGCAATGCTTGAACTGCGGAGCGCAGCCTTCGCTCACTTTGCGCCCCACCTCGGTCGAGCCGGTGAAGCTCACCACCTTCACGCTCTCGTGCTTCAGCAGCGGCGTACCAACGGCTCCGCCGTGGCCCATCACGATGTTCACCACGCCGGGCGGGAGGCCCGCTTCGGTCAGAACTTCCACCAGATGGCAAACGGAAAGCGGCGTATCCGTGGCAGGCTTGATCACCACCGTGTTGCCCAATGCGAGCGCCGGCATCATCTTCCACGACGGGATCGCCATCGGGAAATTCCACGGCGTAATCAGGCCGCACACGCCGACGGGTTCGCGCACGGTCATCGCGAATTTGTTCTGGAGTTCCGAAGGGGTGGTCTGGCCGAACTGGCGGCGTCCTTCGCCGGCCATGTAGTAGGTCATGTCGATGGCTTCCTGGACGTCGCCCTTGGTTTCGGCGAGCACCTTGCCCATTTCGCGCGTCATGTCGCGCGACAGCTCCTCCTTGCGCGCCACCAGGAGCTGGGCCGCGCGAAACAGAATTTCGGCGCGTTTCGGAGCGGGAACGCGGCGCCAGGAGCGATACGCCTGGCTCGCCGCTTCGACGGCTGCCACGACGTCGCGTTCATCGCCCGCGGCAAACAGTCCGATCAGTTCGTCCTGATTCGCCGGGTTGCGGTTCTCCGTGGTTTTTCCGTTTTTCGGCTCGACCCATTCGCCGTTGATGAAATTCCGATAGGTCTTGGGGGAAACTGCGGTGGCCATATTGCCTCCCTTGAGTTGCGCTCCCGGCGTGAAAGCAGCCATCGGGCAGCGAGGCGCGCGAAGCGGCGCGCAAACGCGCAAGCGCGCGAAAATCGCACGCCGCGTTTCAATCTAGCATTCGATGGGAGGACGGTCAACGCGGCGCGAGGACGCGCCGCGCGGAATCCAGAGCGTCAGCGGGTGATTCCCGCGCCCGCCTTGCTTTCCTTCGCCGAACCATCCGCGGGATCCGCGCCGATCAGCGGACGCGGCGGAGCCAGTCCGGCAATCGCCGAGCCTAGCCCGAGTTTCTGCAAGCTGGGCGCGTCGATTTTTCCCGTCGGAGGCAGTCCCTGCGCCTGCTGGAAACTCTTCATCGCCTGGACCGTGTTTTCATCCCAGCGGCCCGTGGGATCGCCCTGATAGTAGCCCGAACGCGCGAGCGCGAGCTGGATCTGGTTGATGCGATCGGAGCTGGGTCCGAAGCTGTAGCGCACCGGCCGGCGATAGTAACGCCGATAAGGACGGCGATGATATACGCGCGCCTGATGAATCGGGTGGCGCCGCGAGCGAGTCATCGGATGCTTCGAGTTCCGGAACGGCGCCTTGCGGCGGTTCAGGGGCGCTTTTGCGCGGCGGTTCGGAGCGCGGCGCGTGAAGCGACGCCTGGCGTAATGCCGGCTCGCGCGCCGGTTCGGCGCGTGGTGCAGCGGAGGCCGCGGAGCCACGGCATGCTTTCCCTTGTGCGCATGCGTCGCCGCCATCCCCGGCACGGCC
Source organism: Acidobacteriota bacterium (assembly GCA_021812285.1). Taxonomy (GTDB): domain Bacteria; phylum Acidobacteriota; class Terriglobia; order Acidiferrales; family UBA7541; genus JAKASX01. Next base: position 5,392 of record JAKAOH010000134.1, read on the forward strand.
AGCAAAAGTCCCACCAACAGGGCGGGCAGCACGCTCCTCACCACACGCTTGATTTCCGTCATTGCTCCTCCGGCATGACGCCAGCTAAAAACAGCGTCAGACTTTGATTCGTCTGCGAGGACCGCGGCCCTTCCACCTTGAACAACACATCCTGGCCCGGCCGCACTCTCTCGAGCACGCGCTCGAAATCCGAGACAGTGTACACCGGCACGTGATTGACTGCCACAATCACTTCGCCGCGCGTGAAGCCGACGTCGTCGGCGAAGCTCGCCGGCTCGACCGCGCGCACGATCACCCCGCGCGTCACGTTGCCCAGATGCAGCTTCGCGGAAAGTTCCGGCGTCAGTTCATCGAGCGTCAGGCCGATTCCGCGCTTTCGCGCCGGCGCGGGGCTCGGCTGCGATGCCGCCACGTTAGCCAGGCTCGGAAATAATTTGTCGCGATTCGCCACCAGTACCGGCGTCACGTACCGCTTGCCGTTCCGGATGTAGCCCACTTCCACGGATTGTCCGATCGGCGTCGCCAAAATCGGGTCCACCATGTCGTCGCCATCGCGCACCGGCTGCCCGTTCACCGAAATCACCACGTCGCCGGCGCGCATGCCCGCGCGCGCTGCCGGGCTGTCCGGCTGGACGCTTTCGAGAATCACGCCGTAACTCGCGCCCAGTTCCTTGAGCGCGATCGGATTTTCGCGGCCGCGCGCGAACGAAACGCCGATCGAGCCGCGCGTCACGTGGCCCTGCGCCACCAGCTGGTTGTAGACGCCTATGGCCGTATCCGACGGCAGCGCGAATCCCACGCCTTCGAATCCCTGCTGGCTCGTATAAATCGCTGTGTCGATTCCAATCACCTGCCCGGCCATGTCCACCAGCGGGCCGCCGGAATTTCCCGGGTTGATCGGCGCGTCGGTCTGAATGAAATGCTGGAGCGGCATGCCGATCCGGCTCCGGTGCTTCGCGCTCACGATTCCCGCGGTCACCGTCCCTTGCAGCATGAACGGGCTGCCGAACGCCAGCACCCAATCGCCCACGGAAACCCCGTTCGAATTGCCCATGCGCGCCACGGGCAGCGGTCGCCCAGCGTTGATTTTGATTACCGCCAGATCCGTTTCGCCGTCCGCGCCCACCAGGCGCGCCACGTATTTGTTCGGATCACCGCTCAGCGTCACGTCTATCCGCGTCGCACCCTCGATCACGTGCTGGTTCGTCAGAATGTAGCCGCGCGGATCCAGAATGACGCCCGAGCCCAGGCTGCGGTCGGCTTGCGGCATGCTGGGATCGGAAAAGAAATGATGGAAGAAATCGCCGTAGGGATCGGAGGGATCGCCCGGCCGCGCGTGGGCCACGGGGTTCTGGATCACTTGGGTGGTGGAAATATTGACGACGGCAGGCTCGACGCGGTGAACGATCCCGGCAAACGCACTGGAGAGCTGAACCGGGCTCGGCATCGGCAGCATCGCCGCGTCGCTCGCCACGGGACGATTCCCCCCCACGCGCCCCGAAATCACCGACCCGATCAGGATTCCCAGCCCCAGCGTCAGCAGGAAGAACAGTCCCGCGAACGCCTTTCGCCGGCGCGCCCAGTCCCCCACTTCACGCATAACTCCGCCCATTCTTCGGCTCCCTGGCCGGCCGGTGAGTGCGCGCGAAGCAGCACGAGCCGGGCCGCCGCGACCCCGAACTCCCCTTCACCAGCGGCGAACTCGGCGATTATAGCACCGGCTGTTTCCGCGTTTCGCCAGCAAAATGCTGCTTTTGTTGGCGCAAGGGTACCTGCCTTCGCGCAAGGCTCGCCGGCTCCCTTCTCCCGAATCGTTCGTTCCCCCCGGCACCGCCGCTCGCGGAAACCGCCGCCACGTTTCCATTAGAACTCCCTTTTCCCTCTTCCCGACTCTTTTGCTAGAATCCGTCCGGAAACCATCATGCCGCCCCGCACACTCTACGATAAAATCTGGGATCACCACGTCGTCACCGAAGAGCCCGGCAAGCCCTGCCTGCTCTACATTGACCGGCACTACATTCACGAAGGCACATCGCCGCAAGCCTTCGCCGGCCTGAAATCCGCCGGCCGCCGCGTCCGCCGGCCCGACTTGACGTTCGCCGTCATGGACCATTCGGTTTCGACGCGCAATCGCGACCTGCCGGTTCTCGATGCCGACGCCCGCGGCCAGTTCGAAGCCCTGGCGCGCAATTGCCGCGAAACCGGTGTTCACCTGTTCGACATGCACAGCCGTAATCAGGGCATCGTGCACATCATTGGACCCGAACTCGGCCTGACGCAGCCCGGCTTCACGATCGTTTGCGGCGACAGCCACACATCCACCAACGGCGCCTTCGGCTCGCTCGCCTTCGGCATCGGCACCAGCGCCGTCGAGCACGTCCTGGCCACGCAGTGCCTGCGCGAATACCGCTCGAAGCCGATGCGTATCGAGGTCTCGGGCAAGCGCCAGCGCGGCGTCACCGCGAAAGACGTCATCCTGGCCATCATCGGCAAAATCGGCATCGCGGCCGGCGTCGGGCACGTGCTCGAATACACCGGAGCCGCGATTCGCGGACTCTCGATGGAAGGCCGCATGACCGTTTGCAATATGTCCATCGAAGCCGGCGCGCGGGCGGGGATGGTCGCGCCAGACGGCACCACCTTTGCCTATATGGAGGGCCGCCCGTTCGTTCCGCGCGGCAAGGATTTCCAGGTCGCGGTGGATTTCTGGAAAGGTCTGGCCACCGACCCTGGCGCGATTTACGCCAAATCGGTCGAACTCGATGGCGACAAGATCGCGCCCCAAGTCACCTGGGGCACCAATCCCGGCATGGTCACCGACATCACCGGCCGCGTTCCCTCGCCCGATTCGTTCGCCGATCCGGGCGCCCGGCAATCGGTAGCGAGTGCGCTCGAATACATGGATCTGAAACCGGGAACCGCGATCACCGATATTCCCGTGGATTACGTTTTCATCGGCTCTTGCACGAATTCGCGCATCGAAGACCTGCGCGCGGCCAGCAAAATCATTGCCGGAAAGCGAGTCGCGCCGACGGTGAAGCTCGCCCTCGCCGTTCCCGGTTCGCGTGTCGTCAAAGCGCTGGCGGAAAGCGAAGGCCTGGACAAGATTTTCCGCGAAGCCGGCTTCGAATGGCGCGACGCCGGCTGCTCGATGTGTATCGGCATGAACGACGACGTGCTGCCCAGCGGCCTGCGTTGCGCCAGCACCTCGAACCGCAATTTTGAAGGCCGTCAGGGCAAGGGCGGCCGAACCCATCTGGTCAGCCCGATCACCGCCGCGGCCGCCGCCATTGCCGGCCACTTCGTTGACGTGCGCCAGTTGGGCGTCGAACTGGAATAAAACAGGCCCAGCAGCTCTGGTAAGGGCGCGACGGAACCCGCGCCGGCAGGGCCGGAAGTCACGCCGCAGCCTAGGTTTTTGGAAGGGCGCGGCTTTAGCCGTGCCAACAGCAATCCAGCCTCACAGCGGCTTTAGCCGCTGAGGCCAGAACTTACACGAGGACTCGAAAAACGATGCAACCTTTCACTCGTCACTCCGGCCTGGTCCTTCCCTTCGATCGCGTGGACGTCGATACCGACCAGATGGTTCCCAAGCAATTCCTGAAATCCCAGACGAAGGAAGGCTACGGTCGCATCCTCTTCTACGACTGGCGCTATTTGCCGGGCGAAAAGCCAAATCCCGATTTCATTCTCAACGAGCCGCGCTATCAGGGCGCTTCGATCCTGCTCACGCGCAGGAATTTCGGCTGCGGCTCCAGCCGCGAACACGCCGCCTGGGCCGTGGCCGATTACGGCTTTCGCGCCGTCATCGGGCCCAGCTTCGCCGATATCTTTTTCAAGAATTGCGCGATGAACGGCATCCTCGCCATCACGCTGCCCGAAGAGCAGGTGGATGAACTTTTCCGCCGCGCCCAATCCACGCCGGGCTACCAGGTCCACGTGGATTTGCCGAATCAGACGATTCGCGACGACAAAGATCTGGAACTGAAATTCGAAATTGACGATTTCCGCAAACAGGCGCTGCTCAAGGGTCTGGACGAAATCGGGTTGACCCTCGAGCACGACTCCGACATTTCCGCCTACGAGCGAGCCCACCACCCCGAGCCCACGCAGCAATCCCCGGTGGATTTCAGCTATCCCGTCGCGTCCTAACGCAACGCATTCTGAGCCGTTTGTGCCCGCGTACAGCGCTGCTCTTCAGGGTGTCGGCTGGCGCTGCCCATCGAGTCGCAACCTGGTCGTCCCCCCGTTTGAACCAGAGTTTGGACGAATAGTCCGCAAACTGGACACTCGGTCGGCGCGGGGGCAATTCTCAGGGTACCCTGTCCGTCGCTCGCTTCCGCCTCACCACTCTTGACTCGGTCGCGCCGTTGAGGCATCTTCCAGCTCGTGGCGCAACCACGGCTGCATTCTTTCTGATAACGAGATGCCGAATCAGATGGTCAGTCGCCCCGCTCTGTCACGCACGTTACTCACGGTGGGTTGCATCGTGCTGCTCGTGTCGGCCGTTATGCATTGCTTCGCGTATCACAATTTCTCCGCTCCGGCTGTGCATGCATCGAATCTGCCTGTTGCGCTGCAATCTGTTTTCGAGCTTGCCTTTCTCTCGATGGCGTGGAGT
>JAKAOH010000135.1 GCA_021812285.1 Acidobacteriota bacterium
CCCCGGCCGTGACGGAGACGGGCATGCGTCCCTAGGTCCCCCCCCGGCATGAAGGTCTGGCGGGCGGCCTCCATAAGAAAGAAGGCGTTCTCAAGGCGCAGCGGATCGCACCGGCGCCGGGAAGCACCGCTTGCTTGCCCGGTGAGGTTGAGGACTGAAACTCCGGAACGGTCACGGTGAATCACTTCCCGGCGGAATCGTTCCACCAGCCATCTACACGGTCAAAACAGCAACCGCGCCTTACGTAGACCCACCTCTCGCGCTCCGAGTCGCATCGCGCGAAAATGTCTTCGCGCGCAGAAAAAAAGCAGCCCTTCACTCGCGCAAAGGAAGAAGCATCACATGCCGAGCCTTGCCTGGAGAGGAACGCGACTCACTCGCCCGAAGAGTACCGCAACTCCAAATTCCGGTCTTGTCGCCCACTCAAAAGAGGCTCAAAAAGTGACACCCTGGAAAAATTATCTCGCTGAAACAAAACCACCTACTGGATTTTTTGCTCGACCACCTGTGTCACCCTGCAACGCCACTCTCGAACCTTTCGCGCGCCCCATGTTTGCCATCGCCCAAACGTGGAACCTCTCAGCGCCCCGCTCCCTCCGCATTCCGCAGACTTCCCAAGAACCAGCCCGTCAGCTCAGTACCTACCGATTGACTTCCCAGTACTTTCGGGCTATAAAGGCACCACATAGTGCTGCCCTGCCGCTAACGGCAAACTGCGGGGTCTTCAAGAGTGTAGTAGGCATGGCGGGGTAGACGAACTTTCCAGGAGCAAACCGAATGAGCCAGATAAAGGATTCGTGTCTCGCCGTAGTGCTGTGTCTCGCCGCGGCCGGAGCCGCCTGGGGACAACAAACGCCATCCGCCTCGGTCGTTTATGTGGCGACCGGACAAGCACAAGTTTACGCTGTTCCGACGACGGGCCCAGTCAGCACCACGCCGCTGATCTCCACCGGCAGCCCGAACTTCAGCGCTGGGGCCACCTATACGAGCCTGGCCGTGGGGCCGGACAATAGCACTGACAACGATCCGGTCTACGGAGTGGGAGATTGGTTTTTCCTCTACGCCTGCGATCAAACGAATGGGACGATCGTTCGTTTGCAGTTGAGCGTAAGCAAACCGGGCATGCAGGCTGCGTACACAGATTTCGTGACAAACGTCGTGCCCGCGCCGGTCTGCGGTCGCGTGGACGCGAATGGTGATCTTTACGTTTCGAGCGCCACGGCCGGACAGGGCGTTTGGATAATTCCCGGAGTTTCCACACCAATCGGAGGCGCGACATACACGGGCACTCCGGCGCCGGTCTCTCTCACTTTCCCTGCCGGCAGCTCGTTCACCGGCGGCGGAATCACGCAGAAAAACGTAGGTGACATGCTCCTGGTGGATACGAACGACGGCCAGATTTTGAAGGCCGCGTTCAATGGCGGTCCCACTCCCTTTGCGAGCGACATTTTGGCCCAATACGTCACCGGGCTAAGCTCACCCTTGGGCATCGCGCGGGCGGAAGTGCCCGAGCCAGCGAAAAATTCGACGACGGCCGTCGGGGATTTCTTCGTGCTCAACCAGACCAAGCGGGGTTACGCGCTCCTGAAATTCGATCCGAGTACTCTGCCGGGCACTCTGGCGAACTCTTCTGTATGCGTCAGCGCGCCGAACGGCAACGCGACGCTGACTTCCGTCGCCGCTTCCGAGGACAATTTCCTCTACGTGGGCGTCGGCGGAAACAGCAAGAGCACTTGGGCGGTGGACATCTTGAGCGCTGCGGGTTGTCAGAACGCCGGAGTAACGGCCATCTCTCTTTCCAGCCTGGCCTCGCCCACGGGAGTTGCGGCGCCCCCGGTTCCCGCGTCTTATGTTCTGCAGACCACACCCTCCGACCCGGCGACGGGTGACACTGTGGACTCGTACAATTTCGGATCGAGCCTGTGGAACGTAGGGCCAGGCAGTTGCACCTCGCTCACCAACGTAACCCAAACTCCGATGCCTCTCTCGTTTCTCAACTCTCTGACAGCGAACGCAACCGCACCACCGCCCGAAGGCAGCACGCTTGCCTGGTACGGCGGAACGGCGGCCGCAGCGAATGGCGAAAGTGGCTTCGGCACGGTATTTCACCTGACCGCATTGCCGCTCGGATGCCAACCGGACCAGATGATGGAGACGAACCTTTTGATCGATGAGTTTTACGACACGGCCACGGTCACCAATCTGTGGATCGTCCACTGCGAAGACTTCCCAGCGGAAACTACGCCAACCTGCGACGTAGTCGATCCCTCCGGTTACTGGCCGACGAGCGGCTATTTGCCCAACGACGGCACGGGCGGCGGCAAGGTCCAAGGCTTTGGGTCCGAGTATTTCCTGGTGAACGGAAACCAGACGACGTCCTCGGCCGACCTGGGCACGTTCTGTGGATATGAGAACCCACTGCTGAACGGAGCGACGCAAGCTTCGGCGCCGACGTTTAGCTCCGGGCAAGGACTCAGCGTTAAGTTCAAGCTGGGATCCTACGAATCAGGCGGGTGTTCAGGGGGCAACTATGTTACGGATGCCGTCGCGCTGCTTTCGATCGCACAGGTTATCGACAAGCAGGGGAACCCGACCTTCGTTCCGATCACGATCAATACGCAAGGCAGCTCGACCGGCACGCCGCCCATTTTCAAATTCAACTCGAACAGCCAGAACTATCAATTCAGCCTGAGCCTGAAGGGATACAGCGCGGGAACGTACGTCCTCACCGTGTTGTTCCTCACCGACAACCTCCCGGACGGAACTCCCATTTCCGAGACCACGACCTATTTCAAAGTGCAGTAGCCACGCCGGTAGATTCGATTGTTTCGTGAGCCGGGCCTGAGGGCCCGGCTCTTTTTTTTAGGCGGACTTGCGCCGGTTAGGTGGGAACGGCGACCGTCCCTACCATGCCGTCCACGTCGTGGAGGGCGCAAATCCAGCGCCAGGCGCCCAAATCCGGGCGAGAACCCTATTCGGATTTGACGCCGACGGCTTGGGCGATGGGCTGGAGATCGGCGCGGCGAAGCAGCGATTGGCTCTTGGATTCCTGGCGCATCTCGCGGAGATATTTGGCGGCCTTCTTGAAGTGAATCCCGGCCATTCCGGCCTGACCCGCGCCGCGATAGGCCTCGCCCATGAGATATTCGGCAGCGGGGAGAAGCGACTGCATCCCGCCGTTTTGAGCCGCGCGGAGGGCTTGGCCAACGGGAGCTTGCGCTTGCGCGTAGTTGCGGGACGCTACCAAGGCTTCGCCGAGATACAGCGTGCACTCCGTGGAAAGATACTTCGCCCCGATGGAGTCCGCCTGGCCGGCGAGTTGGCGAAGCGAAGCAGCGGCGGCAGCGGCGTGGCCGGTGCGAATCTGGACGCGCGCCTGGCCGATTTTCGCGGCCACGCTCAGTCCTTGCGCTCCCAGGCGGCCGGCGAAAGCGGCTGCTTGCGAAAAGAGCGACGTCGCGGCCGGAAAATTGCCGGCATAGAAAGCGTTGACGCCCTGGTCGTCGAGCGTCTTGGCGACAAGCCACTGGTAGCCGAGCGAGCGAGCAGAGGCGAGCGCTTCGTTCAAAGGCTTGGCGGCCTGGTCGCTCCGTCCGACCAGAGCGAGGGCCAACCCGTAGCGAATTTCGGCGGTAACCGCGAACTCGTTCTTCATTCCCATCTGCTGGAAGCTTTGGTAAGCCTGCTGCGCGGAATTCAGCGAGGCGCCGTAACGGCCCTGAATCTGAAACAGGCCCGCCATGCTGGTCTGGGCGTTGGCGATTTCGAACTTGTCGCTGGCCTTGCGGGCGGCGTCGAGCGCGCTGAAGTATTGCGCGAGGGCGCGATCGTACTGACCGAGCTTCGCGTAGATCTGGCCGATATTGTTGGTGACCATGGCGACGTTGGAGGGGTCGTTCATTTTCTGGCGGAGGCTGAGGGCCTGCTGGAAGAAGGTGAGCGCCTCGGTGTATCGGGATTGGTAGAAATACATATTGCCGATGTTGTTCTCGGCGATGGCCTGATCGGCGTTGTCGGACAGGTCCGTGTAGATTTGGAGGGCTTTCTTGGTGGCGTCGAGCGCTTCGGTGTAGCTTCCCTGCGCCTGCTGGAGGTCGGCGTAGTTGTTGAGCGCGCGCGCCAGGCCCGATTGATCGCCGATCTGCTGAGTGATTTTCATTTCCTGCTGATAATTGCGGACGGCGTCGGCGGGCTTGCCGAGAGTTTCATCAACCTGGGCGATTTGATCGAGGCTGGCGGCGATGCCGCGCTGATCGCCGATTTGCTGCTTGATCACGAGAGATTGCTGGAAATTCGAAAGCGCGTCCTGCGGCCGGCCGAGCACCTGATAGGCGATGCCGAGGGCCTGGAGAATCCTCGCCTTTCCCTGTCGGTCGTTTAGTTCGACGGCCATGCTGAGGGCGCGATTCAGCGGATCGAGCGAAGCCTGCGCGTTGTCGCTTTTGATCTGGACCCGTCCGACCGCGAGCAGGGATTCGAGGTCCTTGGGATCGGCGGTGACCACGCGGTCGTAGTGCTTGAGCGCCTCGGTGAGATTACCGTGATCTTCGTAAAGGCGGCCGAGGCTGTATTGCACCTGGGTATCGTTCGGAAGCAGCCCAGCGAGCTGATGGTAAGCCGCGATGGCGCGATCGTGATTTCCGGCAATTTGCGCGTTGGAAGCGGCAATCATGTATTTTTCGGTGTCGGGCAGGCCGGAGCTGAGATCGACGGCCTGGCCGGAATATTGCTGGGCCTGCTGATCGTGGCCGAGTTGGTAATAGGCGCGGCCGAGCATGGAATAGCCGAGCGCGAAATTGGAATCGGCGGTGGTAGCGGCCTGGAACTGCTTGACGGCGTCCAGCGGATTGCCCTGGCGAAGCAGGGAGAGCCCGAGCGTATAAGCCTTCAGCGCGGCGACGGATTTGGAGCTGGGCGCGAAGGCGCTGGCGCGCATCTGACGAATGGCGCTCGGCGCGAGTGAAAGATCATGCTGGATGGATTTCGCGAGTTCGTCCACGGAAGCGAGCAGGGCGTCCTGGTTTTTCGCTTCGACTTTCAGCGGGATCGTCCGCTGATGAACCAGATCTTCGAGGCGAGCGTCGATTCGGACCTGATTGCCGAATTTCACGTATTGGCCGTCGAGGACGAGATCGGCGTCCGTGAATCCGGCGACGCGATGAACCAGGTCGGAATCCACTTGCGTATCGGGTGAGATGCCGAGAGCGGCCACAACCTCGTGGAGGCGATCGGGCGAAACGGTGCGAAAACCTTCAGATTCGCCGACATCGGTGCGCAGGATTTCCGCGAGGCTTGAGCCGAGCCAATCGAGCGATGCGTCGCCCGACGCGTTGCGAAACGGCAGAATCGCCAGCGTGAGCGGCCGGCCGGCCGGCGTCGCGCTATTCGAGCCGCCGGGAAACAAACGCCCGCGCAGCAGAAATACCGCCGCGGCCAGAACCATTACAGCGGCGGCTGCGCCTGCGTACAGCCATTTTCGACTCCGGGATGGAGCTGCCGCTGGCGGGGTAACGGGAACGGCAGTGCCGGGAAGCGTGGTGGCATTCGAGGCCTCGATCGTGTCGGTTCCCATCGGAGAAACCCCGAGAGAGGAAAGCGAAGGACGAACGCCCGTACCGGCCGCCGCTTCCTGGCCGAGCGCGATGAGGACTGCCGAGGCGGTCTGAAAACGCTCCTCGCGATTCCTCTCGAGGCATTTCAGCACAGCATCGCTGGTCGATTGCGGAATCGTGGGATCGAGATCGATCGGCGGACGCGCGGATTCCTGGGTCCGGCGATAAATCATCCCCATGGCCGTCTCGGCGTGAAACGGCGTTTTGCCGGTGAGCAGTTCGTAGAAAATGATTCCGAGCGAAAAAAGGTCGGAGCGCGTGTCGACTTCCTGCCCTTTGGCCTGCTCGGGTGACATGTATTCGGGCGTACCGATCAGGGCCCCGGTTTGCGTCATGCCGCCGCCGGATTCGGTGGAGCGCGCGATGCCGAAATCCATCACCTTCACGCGGCCTTGGGTGTCGAGCATGATGTTCTGTGGCTTCAGGTCGCGATGGACCACACCTTCGGCGTGGGCGGCTTCGAGGGCGCGGCACACTTGGGCGATGATCGGAACGGCTTCTTCCGACGGCAGCTTGCCGCGCTCGCGAATGAGCGAAGCGAGGTCGCGGCCCTCGACGAAATCCATGGTGATGAATTTCACGCCGTCGGCTTCGCCGAAATCGTGGATGCGAATGACGTTTTTGTGGGTAACCTGGCGGGCGAGGACCAACTCCTGCTTGAACCGTTGAAGAACCTCAGGATGATTGGCCATTTCCGGCCGAATCACTTTCAGGGCGGCGTAACCGCCGACCGCGCGATCGCGCACTTTGTAAACCGCGCCCATGCCGCCTTGGCCAAGAACCGCCAGAATTTCATAGCGCTTGCCGAGAACGGATCCCGGGCAGAGGACCACGCTGCCCGCGCCAAAGGCACCTGGGCCCGTGAGCGGGGTCGAGGCCGTTGCGAGTGTGGAATCCGCATCGGCAGCCAACGTGTCCCGACTGGAGGCGGGGACGGCCGAACGAGGGAGGACGGTTGTGCATTTGGCGCAGCGTTCCGCCCCCGTAGGATTCGGCGTTCCGCATTCGGGACAGTACATGGAGGGCACCCACTCCTAGTACTTATCTACGGTAGAGCGGAAAGGAGGGGAAAGCAAGGGCCGGAGCGGCTATCATCAAGCAAAATGGCCAACTGGCGCGGTCTCGCCCCGGTAACGGGTATCGTACAGGGCAAGCACATCGCCGTTGTGTCGAAACCGGCGGCCGACTAGAATGCGTTCACACGTCGGGATGAATCCGTGGATTTTCTCCATCTAAAAAGATTCCGACATTCTCCGGATGTTTCCAACGCCCCCGCTCGCCGGGAGCAGATCATCGCCACCGGGCGCGTGTTTCTTGCCGCGGGAGCGATCGCGTTCGATTATTGGGGCCCGGTGCGCCCTGGCCGGGACGCGCTCATGATCGCGGCGCTGCTGTTCGGGTATCTGCTGCTGAGCGTTGTGCTGTGGGTGACCCTCCGCTGGCGGCCAACGGCGGAAACTTCGGTTCGCATCGGAGCACACGCGGCCGATCTGCTCTGCACGACGGCCTTGACGGTTTCGAGCCGCGGACCGGACAGCCCCTTTTTCCTGTTTTTCGTGTTCGTGCTTCTGGCCGCCGCCTATCGCTGGGGATTTCAAGGCACCATGCTGACCGCCGGAGCGGGAATGGCGTTGCTGGTCGCGGAAGCTTACATTCTGACGCCTGCCAGCATTCCAGCTCGGCTGTCGCAAAACATGGGATTGCGGATGGCGCGTCCCTTCCAGACGAGCTGGCTGGTGCTGCAATGCGTCTACCTATTGATGATTGGCGTGCTGCTGGGCTATCTGGCCGAAGGCGAGAAGTCGCTGCAATCGGAGGCGGCGACGACGGCGCAGATCATCTCGCGAGCGCGGCTCGCCGGTGGGCTGAAAGCGGCAATCGAAGGAATCACCGCCGAAATCCTGGCGGCTTTCGGCGCCGCGCGCGCGGAGATCGTCGTGGAGGACCTGGAAAACGGACGGCTGTTCCTATGGGACGTGAGGCGGAAGCAAAACGACGGCGGAATGGGTGTCAGCGTAAACGAAATCGAATCCCAGCGGCAGGCGACGTACCGATTGGCGGAGGATTTGCCGAACTGGTTTGCGCGCCGGACGCGAGCGGGAACCTATCGCATTTCCATGCTCGCTCCGGAGACAAAGAAGGCCTCCCGCGACCCCGCGGGGATCACTGGACTTCCGTCATTCCTCGAGGGGTGCGCCAACGTTTGGGCGGTCCGTTTCCGTTCGGGGGGAAGATGGCAGGGATGGTTCTATTTGCTGGACGGCGAGACGCCGTTGAATTGGCGGAAGCAACTCGGATTTCTGCAGCGGGTGGTGGACGCGAGCGGGCCGGTGGCCTATAACGCCTATCTGGTGAGCCGCGTGCGTTCGGAAATCGGCGCGCAGGAACGCGGCCGCGTCGCGCGCGAACTGCACGACGGCGCCATCCAGTCGCTGCTCAGCGCCGAACTCCAGGTCCACAGCCTGCGGCGCCCCGGCCGGCACGGCGATGAAGCCGATCTGCTCGGCCGCGTCGAGACGCTGGTGCATGAGCAGGTGCTCGACCTGCGGGAACTGATGGAGAAGATTCGGCCGATCGATCCCGACCCGCGGCGGTTGCCGGAATTTTTGGCCGAGCAGGTGGAGAAATTCCAGCGGGAAACGGGAATCGAAGCGGTCTTTTCGACCGATGGAGCACCGGTCCGCCTGACCGGCCGCGCCTGCCGCGAACTGGTGCGCATCGCGCAGGAACTGCTCTTCAACGTGCGGCGCCACAGCGAAGCCGGGCGCGTCGATCTGCGGCTGACTTCGGCCGACGGCGTTTGCCGGCTCGAAGTTTCCGACGACGGGCGCGGCTTCGATTTTTCGGGGCGGTTCGATCAGGCGGCGCTTGAAGCGATGCGCAAAGGGCCGCGTGTGGTTCAGGAACGCGTCCGCACGCTGGGCGGCTGGATGGCGATAGAATCTCATCCGGGAAAGGGCGCGCGACTCGAGATTTGCGTGCCGCAGAGGGAAGCATGAGCCAACAACTGGACCCGGTCCGGATCGCCATCGCCGACGATCATCCGATCTTCCGGCGTGGCCTGCGCGCGTTGCTCGAAGCCGAGCCCGGATTCACGATCGTCGGCGAAGCGTCGGATGGCGCCGAGGTGCTCGAATTGGTGCGGAGCGTGCAGCCGGACGTGCTGCTGCTGGATCTCGCCATGCCGCGCCTCTCGGGCCTCGAAGCGCTGCGGGAAATATCGAGTTCCGGGCAGCACCGAAGCCTGATCGTCATTCTCACCGTGGCCATCGAAAAGCGGCAGATCATCGAGGCGCTGCAACTGGGCGCGCGCGGCATCGTGCTGAAGGACGCGGCCGCGCAGCTGCTGATCACCGCGCTCCATACCGTCATCGCCGGACAGCACTGGGTGTGTCGGGAAGCGGTGACGCACATGGTGCAATACCTGCGCCGGTTGTCGCCGCCGGAAACCGCACGCACCGAACAGGTACGCGAACTGACGCGGCGCGAGCGGCAAATTCTTTCCGCGATCGTCGCCGGGCTCACGAACCGCGAAATCGCCGAAAAGCTCACCATCAGCGAAGACACGGTGAAACACCATCTGAGCCGCATCTTCGACAAGGTTGGCGTTTCCCGGCGGCTGGAACTGGCGATGTTCGCGATCAACCACGGCCTGATCGAAGGCGAATAGCCCACAACCTCCGTAACAGGGAGCTTGCCGGATTTTTGAATTGCACTCCGTTTCGATGAGCCCGCGAATCGTTCGCACTTTCCAATTTCGAGCGCCGGCGCGCTCAGGCCGCGTGGCCGTGCTTGCGGGAGCGCCAGTAGGCTTCGATCTGCTCGAGCGTCCGGCCCTTGGTTTCCGGAACGATCCAATAGGTGAAGCCGATCGCCAGTATGCCGATCGCCGCGTAGAGCCAGAACGTCACCGGACCCCCAAGAGCGTCCAGTAGCGTAAGGAACGTCAGCGCGACCAGCAGGTTCGAGCTCCAGTTGGCCACCGTGGCCACGCTCATCGCGCGGCCCCGGATTTTCAGCGGATAAATTTCCGAAATCATCAGCCAGAACACCGGGCCCAGACCGACGGCGAAACACGCCACGTAGACCATTAGACTGAGGACGGCGATCCAGGCAAGCGCGCCTCCCGCGGAGGGCATGAGGAACGCGAAACCCAGGATTCCCAGGCTCAGCACCATCCCCGCAATTCCCCACAACAGCACCGGACGGCGAGATCGGAA
>JAKAOH010000136.1 GCA_021812285.1 Acidobacteriota bacterium
GGTCGAGGGAACCAGTTCCGCGACGGCGTCCAGCCGCTCCTCGATTTCCGTCCGTTGCACGGGAGGGCGCAACAAGCTCGCGCGGAGCAGCCGGGCGCCCATTCCGGTCGCGGTTTCGTCCAGCGCCGCGAGCAGGGTGGTTTCCGGGCCGCCGCCGGGAAGCGGCGAGACGAGTTCGAGATTGCGAACCGTGGCGTCGTCGAGCACGAGCGCGTCCTGATCGTTGTAAAAACGGATCCGCGCCAGGTGATCGAGTCCGCCGCCGCCGACCGCTGACGTTTCCCGCAGATAGTGAATCAGCGCGCCGGCCGCGGCAACGGCCTGCGGATGGCCCTCGAGACCGAATCCGTCGAGCGTGACCACCCCAAACTGTTCGGCGAGCAGGCGCGCGCCATAATCGCTGCGGAAGATCCAATCGTCCAGGCGGGTTTCGACCGCGCCGGACCGCTCGGTTTCGTGGCCGGGCGAGAAAAGGTTGGTCGGCCGCGGCAACAGGACCTCGCGCACGCGGAGCAGGCCGAGCTCCTCCGCCAGTCGGGATTCGGCGTCGGCGCCGGAAAATTCCGTCGCGGTGAAATCGCCGGTGGAAACATCCACGGCGGCCAGGCCGACGACGCCGTCGTCGGAATCTCGGGCGACGGCGGCCAGGTAATTGTTTTCGCGCGGCTCGAGTAGCGGAAAATCGGTGGCCGTTCCGGGGGTGATCACGCGAACCACTTCTCGCCGAACCAGTTTCCTCTTCTTGGACGGCTCTTCCATCTGCTCGCAGATGGCGACCTTGTAACCCGCGCGAACCAGGCGCGCCACGTAGTTTTCGGCCGCGTGGTAGGGAACGCCGCACATCGGAACGGCCTGGCCGGCCTCGCGATTGCGCGAAGTGAGCGTGATTTGCAGCTCGCGGGAGGCGGCAATCGCGTCTTCGTAGAAGAGTTCGTAGAAATCGCCCAGGCGGAAAAGCAGCAGCGCTTGCGGGAAGCGCTGCTTGATCGAGTGATACTGGCGCAACAGCGGGGTGGTTGGTTCGGCCATGGCCTGGATCGAGCCGGCGGCGAGCCGGCACTCGATGGGTTATACCTTTGCGCGGCGATTCTGTCGAGCCGCCGGACGTGGAAAATCGGAATTCGAAAAGCGCAACTCGAAATTCGGGGCATTTGCCTCTACACTCTGAACTCTAAGCTCTAAACTCTTAACGCGCAGGCCCCCAGGCGCGAGAGAACGTACCCAGGAATTACACGCGGCATGGCAGACAACGGGCTCGAAATCGAGATCAAGCTGGCCGTGGCGGATCGGGCTGCCGCACGGCGGTTGCTGCGGCGCGCCGGAGCGCGTGGCGCGAGCCGCTTCCGCGAACGGAACACGCTCTTTGACACCCGGCAGCGGGAATTGGGGCGTACGGGACGGGTGCTGCGCGTTCGCACCGTGGAGCGGGTTGCGGGCGAGGGAAGGATCAAGACAAGCGCGGCGGGAAAAGGCAGAAGGAACCGGGTTGTCGGCATTCTGACCGTGAAAACGCCGGTGGACCAGGCTGGATACAAGGTTCGGCGGGAAATTGAGACCGTGGTGGAGGACCCGAAACGCGTGGAGCAGATGCTCGCGAGCGTGGGGTTTGAGCCGTGGTTCCGATACGAGAAATTCCGCACCAGTTACCGATTGGCGGGCTTCCAAAAACTGGTGATCGACCTGGATGAAACGCCCGCCGGCGTCTACTTCGAGCTGGAAGGTCCCCGGAGCGAGATAGACCGGGCCGCGCGGAAACTGGGATACGGGCCGGGCGATTACCTGACGGCTAGCTATTACGAGCTTTTTCTGGCCGCGCGCGAGCAATTGGGGCTTCCCGAGGACGCGATGGTCTTCCCGAAAACCGCGAAAACGGTTCGTGCCGCAAAAAAGTGAGCGAAAGAGCGACTCTTTCCTTGACAAAGAGTCGAACTGCTCCTACTAAAGGAATGCGAGGCAGAAGCAGAAATGGATGGGAGCAAAGGTGTGGCTGGTTGGGAACCGTCTTTCGGCACAGGGACGGGGTCTTCCGGCCGATCGGGACCGGTGGCGCTGAATCCAGGGATTTAGCCTGTCCGAACTTCGGATAGGCCCCGTGGCCAAGGCGTTTCCTACCGGCCACGGGGCTTTTTTTATGCGGCGACGCTTGCCGCGGTCTTCCGCACGAGGTGAATGTGCTCCGAGCAACCGAAATCCTGGGAGCGCAAGCTTACGACGCCCAAGGCAACTTCGTCGGGCGCGTGCGGGAGATGTTTATCGAGCCGGCGGAGCAGCCGAACCGGGTGGCGTGGTTCCAGTTGGCGCGGGGACGCTTCCAGCCGCTGGTGGCGCGCTGGGACCAGATCGGTTTCGTCGCGCCGGGCACGATCCGGTTGCAAGTGGACGAGCGGGCGCTGCGGCCCTACAGCCCCAATGAGGCGTGGCTGGCGGTGCAGAAGGATCTGCTCGACCAGCAGATTATCGATACGCACGGACGCAAAGTGGTGCGCGTGAACGACATCACGCTCACCGAAGTGCGCACGAATGGCGCCGTGGAGCTGCGCGTCACCCAGGTGGACGTGGGGCTGCCCGGAGCGGTGGGCCGGCTGATGCAGGGGCTCGCACCGGCGCAGGTGATCCGGCGCTTGCAGCTTAAGCTGCCGCCGCGCGTGATTCCCTGGGAATTCGTCAATCTGATCGAGCCGGACGCGCTGCGGCGAGTGAAATTGCGGCTCACCGGCCACCGACTGGCCCGGCTGCACCCGGCGGACCTGGCCGACATTATGGAGGAACTCTCGCCGAGCGAGCGGGAGGGGATCGTGGCTTCGCTCGACGAGCAGACCGCGGCGGAAGTGATTGCGGAACTCGATCACCGGCTGAAAACGCAGGTGGTCGAGAAACTGGAACCGGGGCGCGCGGCGGACATTCTGGAAGAGATGGCGCCGGACGAAGCGGCGCACCTGTTGGCGAATCTTCCGCCGGAAACCAGTGAGGAACTGCTGTGCGAACTGCCGCGCGAGGAAGCGCGGGAAGTGACCGAACTGCTGCGATTCGGCGCGGGAACGGCTGGCTGGATGATGAACACCGATTTCGTGTTCGTCGGCGAGGACGCCACGCGGCAAGAGGCGGTTGAGTGGATCCGGTCGCGCGATTTGAAACCGGATCAGCTCGATACGATCGTTCTGATCGACGCGCGCGCTCTCTTCAGCGGCACGGTGGCCGTCGCGCGCCTGCTCCTCGCCGACGACGAACGGCCAATGCGCGAGCTGAGGAGCGAACCGCTGGTGTTCGTGCGTGGGGAAACCGAGGAGCGGGAAGTCTTCGAGATGTTCGACAAGTACAACCTCAGGAGTCTGGCGGTGGTGGACGACGACGAGCGCCCGGTCGGCGTGATTACAGTGGACGACGTCGTGAGCCGCCTGCGTCAGAAACGATGAATTGGCCCACGCTCACCAGCCGCCTGCGCTCCCGCCGCGAGGAACGCACCGAGCCCAGCCTCCGCCACCAGCTGCACCTGTGGCGGCGAAGGATCTTTTTGTTCCTGGCGGTCATCGGGCCCGGCCTCATCGCCTCGAACGTCGATAACGACGCCGGCGGCATCGCCACCTATTCCCAGACCGGAGCGCAATTCGGCTACGCGCTGCTCTGGACGATGATCCCGCTGACGATCCTGCTGTATGTCACCGAGGAAATGAGCGCGCGGATGGGCGTGGTGACCGGCAAGGGGCTCAGCGACCTGACGCGCGAAGAATTCGGATTCCGCTGGACCTTTTTCCTGATGCTGGCCGGGTTGCTGGTGGATTTGGGCAATACGACGGCGGAATTCGCCGGCGTCGCCGAAAGCATGAGCATCTTCGGCATATCCAAATACATCGCGGTGCCCGTGGCGGCGCTGCTGGTCTGGCTGCTGGTGGTGAACGGAACCTACCGCGTGGTGGAAAAGGTGTTTCTGGTGGGTTGCAGCTTTTACGTCTGCTACGTTTTTTCCGCGCTTTTGGCGAAGCCGGATTGGTCGCTGGCGATTCACCGGACGCTGGTGCCGGAAATTCATTTCACCGGCGGATACCTGGTGATGCTGGTCGGGCTGGTGGGCACCACCGTGGCGCCATGGCAGTTCTTTTATCTGCAGGCCAGCGAGGTGGAAAAGAAGATCGGGCCGCGGCAGTACCGTCACGCGCGGATGGACGTGCTGCTGGGCAGCATCACGTCCATGATCGTGGTCTTTTTCATCATCATCTGCACCGCGGCCACGCTCAACCTGCACGGCGTTTCGAATATCACCGACGCGGGCCAGGCGGCCGCGGCGCTCGCGCCGCTCGCCGGGCGCTGGGCGTCGTGGCTTTTCGCCTTCGGTCTGCTGAACGCGTCGGTGTTTTCCGCCTCCGTGCTGCCGCTTTCCACCGCCCACGTGATTTGCGAGGGGCTGGGGTTCGAGGCGGGAATCGACAGGAAACTGGGCGAAGCTCCGATTTTCTACGGGTTGTACACCGGCCTGATCGTGGTGGGCGGCGCGATCATCCTGATCCCTCACGCGCCGCTTTTCAAAATCCTGCTCTATTCGCAGGTGGCCAACGGAATCTGGCTCCCGATTGTGATTATTTTCATGCTCCTGCTGATCAACCGGCGCGACCTGATGGGGAAACTGACGAATGGGCGCGTTTTCAACGCGATCGGCTGGTTCGCGGTGATGGTGATGATCGTCGTCACGCTCTTTATGGTGTATTCGCTCATCTTCGCCGGAGCCGGCGGCGCGCCAGGCATGCTCCTGCTCCCCGGTCTGTAGCGCGTCTGCCTGCCGCTCAACGCGTGTTGAAATCCCAAACTATCGGAAGAAAACACGTCATACAGGAAACGCGTGGAAGAGACGCGGTTTGCGGTTACTTCATGCTGGCGGAGGACTGGGCGACCAACCGGGGACGCATCGCGACCAGCGGAACTTCCGGCCGCTCCTCGGCCGTGGCGCGTGCCACGCGCTCGCCCAAGTTGATGAGAGTCAGGAAGACGCTCAGCAGGCAGGGGCGGGTATCGTCGCGCAGCCGGGCTCCGCACGTGGCGAGTCGAGCGAGGACGGCCGCGCGCGTCGAAAGAAACTCATTGATTTCGGCCGAGCGGCGATCATCGAGACGGCCGGCGAGAGTCTCGCGGCGAATCTCGGAGCACTGCGCATCGAGCCGTTTGAGGAAGTGCAGCGGGCAGAAACCTTCCCGTTCGAGCACCGGGGGAACGGTGTTGCGGCAGAGCGGGTACTGGCAAGCCGCGGACATGGTTACAGTCTTACACTCAGTTACTACTAAGTATACAGTCTTGCCGCCCGTCGTTTCCTAAAGGTAAACACCGTGGGCCCGCATCGATTTTGCGGAATGGACCGGGCGAGGCTCCAGCCGGGCTCGTTGTCGCGCGTTCGTGGAGCGCAGAAGCGATGTGGGTGCTGGGTGTGTTGCGCCAAGTAACCGCGTATGTTAGCTTCGACGCCGAGAAGCGAAGAGGGCACTTGAACCTTTGCTGAAGCCGTCGAATCGCGCGGAAGCCCACCTGCTGGAACAATTGGATTTGACCCGCCTGCCGCGCAACGTCGCAATCATCATGGATGGAAACGGGCGATGGGCCGAGCGCCGCCATTTGCCGCGCGTGGCCGGCCATCGCGCGGGCGTGCGCACGGCGCGGGAAGTGATTGAAAGCTCGGCGCGCCTGGGAATTGAAGCTCTGACTCTCTACGCGTTTTCCGTGGAAAACTGGCGCCGGCCGCAGGCGGAGGTGGAATTTCTGATGCGCCTGCTGCGCGAATATCTGCGCAAGGAGTTGCCGGTCATACACAAGAACAATATCCGGCTGCTCGTGATCGGGCGCGGCAGCCAGCTCCCGGCGGCCGTGCAAAAAGATTTGGACGATGCGATGAAGCTGACCGGGGGCAACACGGGGATGAAGCTGGTGGTCGCGCTGAATTACGGCGGCCGTGCGGAGTTGGTGGACGCTTTCAACGCGATTCTGCGCGAAAAACGGGAAGCCGGGGCGATCGCGGACGGCGTGGACGAGCAGTCGATTTCCGCGCATCTGTATACGGCCGGGCTGCCCGATCCGGATCTGCTGGTTCGCACGAGCGGGGAAATGCGCGTGAGCAATTTCCTGCTGTGGCAGATCGCCTACGCCGAAATCTACGTCACCGAAACGTTGTGGCCGGATTTTCATAGAGTCAAATTGCTCGAAGCCCTCATCGAATATCAGCGGCGCGAGCGCCGCTACGGCGGTTTGGGGCCGGGCGCGAAAGCGGCCAGGCATCCGTCAAACGCGCCGGTGGAATAATCCGCCGGCCGATCGAACTGAGCCTGATTCTGCCCGGGAGGGGCATCCCAACGGTGTTCTGGAAGCGCGCGCTCACGGCGGTGATTTTGGTGCCCGCGGCGGTTGCCTTGGTGTTGCTGGCGCCGCTGTGGCTGCTGGCTGGAGCGGCCGGGGTAGTGATTTTGCTGGCGCTCTGGGAATTTTTCCGGATGGGCGATTTGGCGGGATTTTCCGGCTACGTGCAGTGGACGACGCTCTGCGCGCTGCTGGTGGTCTTCACGCAATGGCGCCAGGCGGCCGATGCCGCCGGCGAATTGCCCGGCCAAATGGCGATTTTCGCTTGGCACGGCTTTCCCGGCGGGATCGAAGCGATCCTGATCCTGTTTGTGGTGGGGCTAGGACTTCTGGCCAGCTTCGGCCGGCTCCCGGTGAGCAAGCGCCTGGGCGCGTTGCTCGCGAGCGCCGGTGGAATGCTCTTCGTGGCGCTGCCGCTCAGCTATCTGGTGCGGATGACGGGGCTGCCGGAGGGCCGGCGTTACCTGCTGCTGTTGCTGGTGATGATGTGGGTGGGCGATACGTCGGCGTTCCTGGTGGGCAAGGCGATCGGGCGCATGCCGATGGCGCCGGTGCTGAGCCCGAAGAAGACGTGGGAGGGTGCGGCCGCGAATCTGCTCGGGTCGGTCGTGGTCGCGCTGGTCGCCGCCCGCTGGTTGAACGCTTCCATGATGACGTTGCTGGCACTAGCGGTGGTCGCAAATCTCGCCGGGCAGGTGGGCGACCTGCTAGAATCTAGCTATAAGCGAAGCGCGGGCGTGAAGGATTCGGGTCAGCTTTTGCCCGGCCATGGGGGCATGCTCGACCGCATCGATAGTTTGACGCTCGCCGCGCCGGTCGCCTGGTTGTATTTGTGGATATTGACCTTGACCGGCCATCTTCGCTGAACAGATCGCAAACGAGCCAAATGAAACGAGTTGCACTGCTGGGTTCCACAGGATCGATCGGACGGCAATCCCTGGAAGTGATGAATTCGCTTCCCGACCGCTTCGCCGTTCGCGGCCTGGCGGCGGGAACGAGCGTCGAGGAATTGGCGCGGCAGGTGGTGAAGCACCGTCCGGCGCTGGTTTCGACGGGGACGCGCACCGGGGCCGACGAACTGGCGGAGCGTTTGCGCGCCGCGCGCCTTGACCCGCTGCCGGAAATCGGCTGGGGCGCCGAAGGCATCGAGCGCGTGGCCACGGATTCCGAAGCCGATCTGTTGATTTCGGCCGCGGTGGGAGTGGTTGGCTTGCCGGCGACCTACAAGGCGATCGAGCAGGGAAAAGCAGTCGCGCTCGCGAACAAGGAAGTGCTGGTGGCGGCCGGGGAAGTGGTGACGAAAGCGGCGCGGCGCGCGGGCGTTGCGATGCTGCCGATCGACAGCGAGCACAGCGCCATCCATCAATGCTTGCGAGCGGGAAACCGAAAGGAATTGCGGCGGCTGGTCTTGACCGCTTCGGGCGGACCGTTTCGCCGTACCCCGGTCGAGGATCTCGACGACGTGACGCCGGACCAGGCGCTGGCGCATCCGAATTGGAGGATGGGTCGGCGCATTACGGTGGATTCGGCGACGCTGACAAATAAGGGCTTCGAGGTGATCGAAGCGCGCTGGCTTTTCGATGCGACGCCCGATCAGATCGACGTGGTGATCCATCCGCAGTCCACGATTCACTCGATGGTGGAATTCATGGATGGTTCCGTGGTGGCGCAACTCGGGCCTCCGGACATGCGAATTCCGATTCAATACGCGCTCACGTTTCCCGACCGGCTCCCGGCGAGCGGTTTTTCGCTCGACTGGACGCGGATGCGGCTGGATTTCGAGCCCGTGCCGGCGGAAAAGTTTCCCTGCCTCGGCCTGGCTCGGCATGCGATGCGCGCGGGAGGGCCGCTGCCCTGCGCGCTGAACGCGGCCGATGAAGTGGCCGTCGCGGCGTTTTTGGGCCGGCGGCTGCCGTTTCCCGGCATCGCGCAGGTGATCGAGCAGGTGCTCGATCGCATGCCGCGCATGAGGTTCGAACGGATCGAGGACGTGCTCGAAGCCGACGCGGAAGCCAGGCGGCTGGCGGTGGAAGAACTGAGCCGGAGAGAGGCCAAAGTTTCATGAACGATTTTCTCATCAGCATCATCTCCGTCATTTTCCTGCTCGGCGTGATGATCATCGTTCACGAATGGGGCCATTTCATCGTGGCACGGCTGTGCGGCGTGCGCGTCGAGGTGTTCTCCGTGGGCATGGGGCCGCGCCTGTGGGGAGTGAAGCGCGGGCCGACGGATTACCGGGTGAGCGCGCTGCCGATCGGCGGCTACGTGCGCATGGCGGGCGAAAATCCCGCCGAGGAACGCACCGGCGCACCCGACGAATTCCTCTCGAAAAAACGCTGGCAACGCGCGTTGATTATTCTGGCCGGGCCGACGATGAATATCCTGCTGGCGCTCGGGATCGCCACCGGGATGTTCATGACCGGAAAAGCCCAGCCGGCGTTTCTGCGCTCGCGGCCCGAGGTTTCCGTGGTGTCTCCGGATTCGCCGGCGGCCCAGGCCGGACTGCGCTCGGGCGACCTGCTGGTTTCGGTGAACGGCAAATCGGTGAGCACCTGGGACGATGTGATGTGGGACGCCATGTTCGTCCCCGCGAGCGCGAACCTGCGCCTGGTGGTGCGTCGCGCCGGACAAGATATTCCGCTCGAGGTTTCCGTATCCGCCGACGACAGCCTCGGCGAGCTAGTCGGCTACCCGGTTGAACCCGTCGTGGTGGGGTCGGTCAAGCCGGATTCGCCGGCCGCCAAAGACGGCATCCAGAGCGGCGATCGCGTCGTGTCCATCGAAGGAAATGAAGCCGTCAGCCGGTATCTGCTTGGCAAGACGGTTCAGGACGCCAAGGGCAAACCCGTGCAGATTGCGGTCGAGCGGCAGGGCAAAATTCTGCCGTTCACGCTGCATCCGGTTTATGGCACGTGGAACGGCGAAACGCTGTGGTACATCGGCGTGCAATACCAGCCGCCGGTCACCTACCGCACGGACCGCGTTTCCGCCGCCGTTCGCGGCGGCGTGCGGTACAGCGTGATGCTAACGGCGCAGATTGTGGATACGGTGGTCAAGCTGGTCGAGCACAGGGACAAGCTGAAACAGCTCTCCGGGCCGGTGGGCATCGCGAAGGCCTCGGGCCAGGCCGCGCGCGAGGGAGCGTTCGCCTTCCTGAACATCATGGCAGTGATCAGCTTGAACCTGGGCATTCTGAATCTGCTGCCCATTCCGATTCTGGACGGCTGGCACCTGCTGACGCTCGGCGTCGAAGGCACAATCCGGCGCGATCTGAGCCTGGCGGTGAAAGAGCGGGCGATGCAGGTGGGTGTGGTGTTCCTGCTGCTGTTGATTCTGATCGTCACCTACAACGACATTTTGAAGCT
>JAKAOH010000137.1 GCA_021812285.1 Acidobacteriota bacterium
TGGCGGACTTTCTGCCTTAAGCGTGCGCGGAACTTTATGGCCTGGCCGCCGCGGGCAAGGCGGCCGAAGGCGGCGCGCTGCAGGAGAAGCTGTTGCCTTCGTCCAAAACGGTGGTTTCGAAATACGGCGTGGCGGGAGCGAAATACGCGCTCGACCGGCTGGGATATTACGGAGGGCCGGTGCGCGAGCCGCTGCGGCCGCTTCCCGAGGTAGCGAAGAAGGAAATTGACGCCATTCTGGCGAAATTCGGAACGGCGGCCTCGGCAGGGTGAAATTGAAATCGCGTTGCGGCCGGTGACGCGATTGGCCGCGTAAGAGTTTGGCGGCGGAACGGCGCGGCCGCGTCATCGGCAGGCGGGTTTCGGGCTCAATCCGGCCGAAATTATTCCGCCAAATCGCGAATCCCGGGCGATTGCCCGCTCATCTTTCTCCGTGTGACAATGACCGAACCCATGGAGTGTAGACGCTTCTCGCTTGCCCGCCTGCCGCATTCGACGCGGCTGCTGGCGGACTATCTGGATAATTTCCGTAATCTCGCTTCGTTTTATTCCCATCCGCCGATCCGGGAAGGCGTTTTGGCCGCCGCGCGCGCCTCCTCGCTCGCTCCGGAAACACGGGCGCTGGTGGCGGAAGTTCTCGCGGAGGAAAACCGGCGATATGGCTTGGAGCCTGCCGCCGAGCGGAACATCGAGCGTTTCCGCAAAGGCGCCGTCGCGATCGTCACCGGGCAGCAGGTGGGGCTTTTCAGCGGGCCCTCGTACACGTTTTACAAGGCGCTCGGCGCGCTGCGCCTGGCGCGCGAGCTGACCGAGAGCGGCATCGCGGCCGTCCCGATTTTCTGGATGGCCACCGAAGACCATGATCTGGCCGAAGTGAATCAATGTTTTTGGGCCACGCGCGCGGGATTCGAGCGGGTGGAACTGCCGTTCGCGGCGGAATCGGCCGGCGGGCCCGTGGGACGCATCGTATTGCCCGAGGAAGTGACGGCTGCGGTCGAGTCGGTCTGCGCGAAACTCGAAGGACCCTCCACCCCTTCGATTACGGCCGCGCTCGAAAACGCGTACCGGCCCGGCGAAACGCTGGGAACGGCGTTCGGACACCTGCTGGCACGGCTTCTGGGTTCGCGCGGCCTGATTCTGCTCGATCCGCTGGACGCGCGATTGCACCAGTTGGCGAAGCCGCTTTACCTAAGTGCGATAGACGCGAAGGAAGACCTCGACGCGGCGCTGCTCGATCGCGCCGAACGCCTGGCGGAGGGCGGCTATCACGCGCAGGTACGCGTCACCGAGGAGAGCACGCTGCTGTTCTGGGAAAAGGATGGGAAGCGGTTCCCGGTGGAATCGCGCGGCGGTAAATTGCGCGCGAGCGAGGAAGAATTTACGGCCGCGGAATTCCGCGCCGCGGTCGAGCGGCATCCCGAACGCGCGAGCGCCAACGTACTGCTTCGCCCGGTGGTGCAGGACGCGCTGCTCGGCACGGCGGCGTATATCGGCGGCGCGGCCGAGATTGCCTATTTCGGGCAGGCGCAGGCGGTATACCGGCGGCTGGGCGTGCCGATGCCGGCGATTTTGGCGCGGCCCGGTTTCACGATCGTCGAGCGGCCATTGGCGCGTCTGCTTTTGAAATATCGCCTGGAAATGGCGGACGTGTTTCAAGGGCGCCAACATCTGCGCGCGCTGATGGAACGGGAATCGGTGCCGACGGATTTGCTCGTGGATTTCGCCGATCGCGAAGCGAAGCTGAAAGAGCTGCTCGCCGGCTTGCGAGAACCGGTGACGCGGCTCGATGCGACGCTGGCGGGCGCGTTCGAAACCGCGGAAAAGAAAATGCTGTACCAGTTCGGCAAATTGCACGAAAAGGCCGGCCGCGCGCTCGGGATGCGATCGGGCATTCTGGATCGCCACGAGCAGTTGCTGACCGATCTTCTCTACCCGCATCATGGACTTCAGGAACGCACGCTCTGTTTCCTCCCGATGCTCGCCGGGCAGGGGCTTGGGCTGCTCGAAGCGCTCGAAGCGGAGGCGAACGCCGATTCGGCCCGCCACGTCGTGGTGCTCCTCGACTAAGGCGGGCACGCGTCGCCGCTTCCGGATCGCGCGCGGCGGGTCTTGCTGGAGCCGATTCTTTGCGGTACTTTGAAAGGGTTGATTATGAACACGCGAATCTCTCCCGGAAAACTTCGTAAACTCGACGCCGTCGCCAATTCGCGCGGGGTGATTGCCGCTGCGGCCATGGACCAGCGCGGCTCGCTGCAGTCGGCGATTGCCAAGGCCAAGGGCGTGGATAAGAGCGCCGTCACGCCCGGGATGATGGCGGAATTCAAGCAGGCGGTGACGGAAGTCTTGACGCCGCACTCGAGCGCGATCCTGCTCGATCCGGAATTCGGACTCGAAGCGGCCCGCCATCGGGCAAAATCCTGCGGCCTTCTGCTCGCCTACGAGCGCAGCGGCTACGACAACACGCGGCCGGGCCGTTTGCCGGATTTGCTCGATCGCTGGTCGGTGCGGCGGCTCGCCGCGGCGGGAGCCGATTGCGTGAAGGCGCTGCTCTATTACGGCCCGTTCGACGAGGCGGAAATCAACGATGTGAAGCACGCCTGGGTCGAGCGCCTGGGCGCCGAATGCGTGGCCGCCGACGTGCCGTTTTTCCTGGAATTCGTCGGTTACGACGACAAGGCCGACGTCAAAGGCATGGACTACGCCAGGCGCAAGCCGGAACTCGTGCGGCGAAGCATCGAGGAATTCTCGAAACCGGAATATGCCGTGGACGTCCTGAAAGTGGAAATTCCGGTGAACCTGGCTTTCGTCAAGGGAACCAGCGCCTGCCGCGGCGAATCGGCCTATACGCGCGAGGAAGCAAAGGAACACTTCCGCGCCTCGGCCGCAGCCGCGCGCAAACCTTTCATCTATCTTTCCGCGGGCGTCACGAACGAAGTCTTCATCGAAAGTCTGGAACTCGCCGCCGAATCGGGAACCGGATTTTCCGGCGTGCTCTGCGGCCGCGCCACGTGGCAGGATGGGATTCCGTTCTACGCGAAGCAGGGCCGCGCGGCGCTCGAGGAATGGCTTCGCGGCGAAGGCGTGAAAAATATCGAGCGGGTCAATCAGGCGCTCGAAGCGGCCAAACCGTGGTACGGATTCTACGGCGCAACCAGCTCCAAATCGCTCGCCGCTTCTTCCTGATGACGGCGGCCGAACCAGCGAGGCGTTCGTTCGCAAGCGAATTTGGCGTGCGGACGGCGCGGCGCATGGCGCTCATCGAAATCACCGCGGAAGTGCAGCGCGCGGTCGAGGCTTCAGGGGTTCGCGAAGGCGTTTGCCATCTCTTCGTGCCGCACACGACGGCTGGAATCCTGATCAATGAAAACGACGACCCCGCCGTCGCCCGCGACATCAGCGCCGCGCTCGACCGGCTCGTTCCGCCCGGCGCCGGTTACGAACACCTCGAAGGCAACGCCGACGCGCACATCAAATCGGCGCTGGTGGGGATTTCCGCCGCGGTCTTTGTCGAGCGCGGACGCCTCGCCCTGGGCCGCTGGCAGGGAATTTTCTTTTGCGAATTCGACGGGCCGCGCGAGCGGCGCGTGCGAGTGAAAATCGTTCCCGATCCATGAACCAGGCTCCCATGCAAAGCACAACGAACCGCCGCGCCGGGCTGGGCGTATACGTTCAAGTGCCGTTCTGCCAGGCCAAGTGCACGTATTGCAATTTTGCGACGGGCGTTGCCCGCGCGGAAACTTACGATCCTTACGCCGAAGCGGTTTGCCAGGAAATTCTGCGCCACGGGGCCCTCTACCGCGCGGCCGGATTGAAGCGCTGGCAAAGCGAGACGCCGCGATTCGCCGCGGAAACGCTCTACGTCGGCGGAGGAACGCCCAGCCTGCTCGATCCCGCGGCCCTCGCGCGGATCGTCCACGCGGTGCGGGACGTTTTCCCCGGTCCGTTCGCCGAAACGACGCTCGAAGCCGATCCCGAAACCATCACGGAAAAAAAAGCGTGCGCGTGGCGCGACGCCGGTTTCAGTCGCATCAGCCTGGGCGCGCAGTCTTTCGACGACCAGGAACTGAAAGCTGTCGGCCGGCGGCATCGCCGCGCCGATATTTACTCGGCGAACGAAACGCTGCGCCGGGTGGGATTCGAGAATCTGAGTTTCGATCTGATCGCCGGACTTCCCCGCCAGACGCCGGAAAGCTGGCAGGCGTCGCTCGATGCGCTGCTGGGTCTCGCGCCCGAACACATCTCGATTTACATGCTGGAACTCGACGAGGGCAGCCGGCTGGGCAGGGAATCGCTCGCGGGCGGCGCGCGCTACGGCGTTCCGGCGCTGCCGGAGGACGACGCCACGGCGGATTTTTACGAGATGGCGTGCGAGCAGCTCGCCGGGCGCGGATACGAGCATTACGAAATCTCGAATTGGGCGCTTCCCGGCCGGCGCTCCGTGCATAACGGAAAATACTGGCGGCGCGATCCGTACCTGGGATTCGGCGCGGGCGCGCATTCGTTCGATGGAACCGAGCGCTTTTCGAACGCACACGTTCCGGCGGATTACGCGGGGGCCATTCGCGACGGCCGCGCGGCCATCGATCGCCGGGAAACGCTCGATCCAGGACAATCGCTCGACGAGGAACTGTTTCTCGGCCTGCGGCAGCTGGAGGGGATCGATCTCGCGGAGATCGAAAGCCGGTATCGCGTCAAGCTCGGCGATAAAGTCCGTCCGCTCGCCGAGGAAGGCTTGGTGGAGATGGTGGGCGGGCGTCTGCGGCTGGTTGCGTCGCGCCTCACCGTGTCCAACGAGGTGTTCGTTCGTCTTCTCGCCTGAAGGGTTTGCGGCGCCGGCCGCGATTGTAAGGAAAGGGACGTCGGGCCGGAGTCGCGGTAATTCCGATTCGAGGGGATGGTCCCGATGAGCGAAACCGTTGTGGATTTGCGCAGCGATACCGTCACGCGGCCGACGCCGGCCATGCGCCGCGCGATGGCCGAAGCCGAAGTCGGCGACGACGTCTACGGCGAAGATCCCACCGTGAACCGGCTCGAAGAGCGGGCCGCGGAAATGTTCGCCCGCGAAAAAGCGATTTTCGTTCCGTCCGGCTCGATGGGAAACCTGATTGCGGTGAAGCTGTGGACGCGGCCGGGAACCGAAGTGATTTGTGAGCGGAAAGCGCACGTGAATCAGTACGAAATGGCTTCGATGGCCGCGATTGCGGGGGCGTTTCCGCGGCCGATTTCCACGGCCGACGGGATTCTTTCCTGGAGCGCGATCGAAGCCGAGATCCGGCCGAAGACCTATTATTTTTCGCAGACCGCGCTCGTCACGCTGGAAAACACGCACAACATGGCGGGAGGAACGCTTTATTCCGCCGAGCTGACGGCGGAAATCTGCGACCGCGCCCATGCGGCGGGATTGCCGGTGCATCTGGACGGCGCGCGGATTTTCAACGCTGCCGCGGCGCTCGGAACCACCGTGGCGAAGCTCTCGGCGAAGTGCGATTCGGTGATGTTTTCGCTTTCGAAAGGGCTGGGCGCGCCGGTCGGTTCGATCCTGGTGGGATCGGGCGATTTCATCGCGGGGGCGCGGTCGGTGCGCAAGCTGCTCGGCGGCGGAATGCGGCAGGCGGGCGTGCTGGCGGCGGCGGGACTCATCGCGATCGAGGAATCACCGAAGCTTCTGCCGGAAGACCACCGGAACGCTCGCCGCTTGGCCGAAGCGCTTGCCGAAATGCCGGGCGTTACGCTCGATCCCGGGGCGGTCCGGACGAACATCGTGATTTTCGGCGTGGAAAAAAGCGGCCGCACGGCTGCGGAGATTTGCGCGACGCTCGGAAAAAGCGGGATTCTGGCGTCGGGCGTCGGGCTGCATTCGATTCGCATGGTGACGCATTTCGACGTAAATCGAGACGGAATCGAGCGCGCGATTGCGGCGACGCGGGAAGCGCTGGCGCCGGGCGCGTAGGCGCCAATCGCGGACAAATTCCCGGCCACTACCTCAAAATTGCCGGCAGCCGGGCGGCAGGAGGGTGAAGAACGATGTCGGGTGAAAAAGCTGGGCGCGGGGAGTTCGCCCCGGTGATGCTCGAGGACGTGTGGGGCGGTTGGAAAGTCCAGGTGCTTGCCTCGGCGCTGGAACTGGAGATTTTCGCTCACCTCACCGCGGGAAAGCGGAGCGTGGGCCAACTCGCTGCAGCCACGCGGACCACGCCGCGAGGGATTCGCGGCTTGCTGGACGCGCTGGTGGCAATGCGGTATCTGGGTAAGCGCGGCGACCAATACAATTTGCGCCCGCCCGCGGACGCATATCTGGTTCCGGGCGCGACGGTGAGTTTGTGGCCGCTCGTCGAGACGGCGCGGGCGTGTTGGAATGATTGGGCGCGGCTGACGGATGTGGTTCGGAGCGGCGAACCCTGCGTCGCGGCGGGAAACGATCCCGGCGCGTTGGATCGAAGGAACAAGGTGGCCGCCGCGCTTTTTTGCGTGGGGCGCGATGCCGCTCCCGCCGCGGTGAGAGCCTTTCCGCCGCGCCGCATGGCGGAGATTCACGACATTCTCGAAATCGGGCCGGGGGCCGGCGCGTGGTCGCTCTCCTTTGCCAAAGCGCTGCCCGAAGCTCGCGTCACGGTGCGCGATTCAGGACAGGTGTGCCCTTTGGCGCGTCAGGCGTTTGCCGCCGCGAAGCTCGAAAATCGCGTCACCTTTCATGGTGGCGACCCGCGCCACGAGGATCTGGGCGTGGAAGGCTTCGATTTGCTGATTTGCTCGTACGCGATGAGCCTTCTGGGGCCCGTGGAAGCGCGCGAACTGGCACGTCGTTGCGCGGGGGCGCTGAAACCAGGCGGATCGATCCTCATCGCCGAATTCCTTCCCAACGACATCCGTAGCGATCCTCCGCTCGCCTTGCTATATGGTTTGAACCTGCTTCTCCACACCGAGCAGGGCGACGCCTACACCCTCCGCGAATACCGGGCCTGGATTCGGGAGGTCGGCCTGCATTTCAGCCAGACCATCGAGGCAGGGGCGTTCTCTCCGTTGATTTTGGGCACCAAATAACCGTGGAGGACGCTCTGTTTCCTACTCGGTAAACACCAGTGCATCTTTCGCAGGCAAAAGGTGCCTTTGTGGTATATATTTCCCTTCGTGAAGCAAGCTCAAACGTCCACCGATCTGCTCCATCAACCGCAGCAGGGCCTTTTGGAAATTCTCGCGGATGGAGGAATCATCGCCGTGGTTCACACCCGCGGCGGCACGATTGCCAGCGTTTTCCCTCGCGAAGGCCGGCACCGCAATATCTCCTATAAAGCCGTGCAGCCCATGATGGATGCAGGCTGGATTGAAGATGTGGTACCGAAGCCGCTGCGCTGGCGCGGCTCTAAATACGTCATCAGCGCGAAAGGGCGTGGGGTCCTGAGCAGCCACTTGGAACCGGCCGCGAACGGCAGGGAATTGGCGCATTCCCAAATTGGGATTCGCTGAGTCCGCCCGCTGACCCTACCGCACCCAGAACTGATTCTCTCCTTTGTTCGTTCTTTCCCTGTCGTCCTCTATCGCCTGACCTTGCCTGCCTGCTTGCAGTCCCGAAGGCCGCGACCTGAAGCAGTGGACTATGCCTAAAAATGGAAAAGCGCCGGGCGAGCCGTAGTGCGGACCGCCCGGCGCGGAGAGAGGCGTGGCCGAAAATCAGCCGCGTGGCGGGCCCATGCGTCCGCGGCGCATGCGGCGCATCATCTCCTCGTGTTTCTTGTACTGTCGCTTGGTCAGGATTTTCTTCAGGCCTTCGTTCATCTGCTTGTACATGTGTTCGCGGTGTTCGCGCATTTCGGCGCGAGTGGCCTGGGGATGATCGTTGCGCCAGCCGCGCGCTTCCCTCTGCTGGTGTTCGAGAAGTTCCTTCACCCGATCCGCCTGCTCGTCGGTCAGGTTCAGGTCTTTTTTCATGCGAGCGACGCGCTCGTCAACGGTTGGCATGCGTCGCTGGCCCATCCGGCCTTGGCCCCTCACTTGGCCTTTTAACTCCTGGGCAAAGACGTTGGTGCCATTCAGGGTGGGTTGGAGTGTAGCAGCTGCGTTTCCGGGGGATGGATTGGCAAAAGCGGCTCCGGCGGAAAATGCGAGAACGGCTATTGCGACCACGATACGCTTGGACACAAGGCCTCCTTTGCGCGGGCGCTCTCCTGGGTGTGGTCCTCGAATGAGCGACCGTGCGATTCCTTGCTTAACTTAGACGCTTGGAGCGGGGAAGAGGTGTCAGGCGCGTGGGCGCGGTCCCGCGCCGCGCGCGAGAAGGGTTTCGCGCAGCGACGACGTTGTGGCGAGATCGATGGCTGTCCACGCCATGGCCAGCGCGCCGTCGAAGAGCGCGCGGTCGGCGGCCGGCGTCACGCAATGCGCGGCGAATTCGGGTTGGTGATTGACGGCGGGTAGGGAATCGATTCCGATCGCCGGATGAATGGACGGTATGGCAAGCGAGACGTTGCCCATATCGGTCGAAGCGGCAAGCTCCCTGCCGCGCAGGTCGGGAAACGTCCTGCCGGTCCGCACCGCATTCTGACGATACGCCTCGGCGATGGCGGTTTCGTGGACCACCTGCGCGTAGGGTTTTTCGCCGCCGATAATGCGGACCTGGGCGCCGGTGGCCAGCCCGCCGGCCTCGAAGCAGCGAAACACTTTGTCGCGAACGTCGGCCAGTTCCTCGATCGTGCGCGCGCGAACCATGTAACTCGCCTTCGTGTGCGCGGGAATGACGTTGGGCGCGTCGCCGCCGTGCGTGGTGATGCCGTGGACGCGGTCGGTCGAGCGGATGTGCTGGCGGAGCAGGCCGATCGCCGTCTGCGCGACGGTGAGCGCGTCGGCCGCGTTGATACCGAGTTCGGGGAATGCGGAGGCGTGCGATTCCTTGCCGGTGTACCGGACTTCGAAAAGGGCCGCGGCGATCATCGGCGGCGCGACCGCGTCAACCGGAGCCGGATGCACCATCATCGCGGCGTGCGCGTCGTCGAAAGCGCCGCGCTCGAGCAGCAGGATTTTGCCGCCCACGTTGCCGATCTCCTCGGCCGGCGTCCCGACAACCGTAATGGTCAAACCGGCTTCGTCGGCCGCGCGCGCGGCGGCGATTCCCGCGCCGGCGGACATCGCGGCGATGATATTGTGACCGCAGGCGTGGCCGATCGAAGGCAACGCGTCGTATTCGGCGCAGATGGCCACGTGGAGCGGCCCGGAACCGGCACGAGCGGAAAAAGCTGTGGGAACGTCGCAGATGCCGCGGCTCACCGTGAATCCGGCGTCGTCGAGCAGTTCGCAAAGCCAATCGGCGGCGCGTTCCTCTTCGTAGCCGAGTTCGGGGTGGGAATGAATCAGGTGGCTCAGATCGACGAGCCTTTCGCGATAGCTGTTCAGCGCTTCCCTGGCTGCTTCCTTCGGTCCCATGGCCCCTCCCGTTTCGCGATCGGCTCGCGGCGCCCGGCGTTCTGCCCGGGCGGCTATTCTACCGCTCAGCTCGCAATCGCGCGCTCAGGGAAGAGCGCGCTTGGAAAAACACGCGTGCGCCAGCGCCCACCGCGCCACCAGCGCGGGACACGCGACGAGCACGACAAACGTAACCACGCGAATGAACCAGATCCACGGCGTGGCGTCGCCCCAGCCCTGGGCCGGCAGCAGCCATGCCGCTTCAAGCAGAGCCCCTACAAGGTT
>JAKAOH010000138.1 GCA_021812285.1 Acidobacteriota bacterium
GCGCCACCGTTTCCGTCAATCCGGCGGCACGGCGCTCGGGAATCACCAGCCCGTCGGCCCCCGCGGCCAGCGCGGTGCGAATGATTGCGCCCAGATTGCGCGGGTCCTCGATGCCGTCGAGCAGCACTAGCAGTCCCGGCGTTTTCGCCCGCGCCAGCAAATCCTCGATTTCGACCGCCGCTTTCGAAGCGGCCAGCGCAATCACGCCCTGATGCCGTTCTCCTTCCGCCATCCGATCGAGCTGCTCGCGACTTTCGAATCGCACGGGAACGCCGCGCCGGCGCGCCAGATCCACGATTTCCTGAATCCGTTCGCCGTGTAGCCCTCGCGCCACGATCACGCGATCGATCGGCTGGCCGGAGGCCAGCGCCTCGTGCACCGCATGAATGCCCATCCGTCGGACCATTCCTCGTCCCTCGCCCGGTTCAGTCCATCTGGCTGCAGAATTCCAGAATGCGCTCGCGCGTCGGCTTGACCGCGGCCGCGAATGGCAGCCGCGCCGCCCCGTCCACCAGCAGAATCACGCGATCCATCTCGCCATCGCCCGCCCGGCCCGCCAGCGCCAGCCTGAGCGGATGGCACAATTCCCGTCCGCTGTATCCGCTCCGCTCGCGCACGCGAGTAAAAATCTCTTTCATCCGGTCGGAATCCACTTCCCCGCCGGAGAGTACTTCGCGGCCCAACTCGCGAATCACCGACCGGGCTCCCGCCCGCGCAAGGACCGTAGGAGCCTCGGCGGAATCCAGAATTTCCCGCGCGTCGTAATGAAACACCAGCGCGAGCAGATCGGCCAGTTCCGTTTCATCGGCAACATGCGGCCCAAGGAGCAGCGCGGCCCGCTCGATCCACGCGCGCAACTCTGGCGTCTCCTCTTTCGGTTCCCTTTCTAGCCATCCGCGCCGGCGCAGAATGCGCGCGACGTCGGCTGTCGTGAATTTCGGCGCGCGCACGAGCTCCGGATCGCCGGTTTGCGCAGGTTCGGGAAGTGGTTCGGAAGGCATCGCCATCTCATTTTACAAACGATTGCCGCGCCGGCGGCAGCCGGTTCCATCGTGCCATCAGCCGGCCAGAGCGGCGACGGCTTGCGCGGCGATGGCTTCGCCGCGGCCCAGTTCGCCCAGGCGCTCGTTTGTTTTGGCCTTCAGGTTGATTCGTTCGGGAGGAATGCCGAGCGCGCGGGCCAGGGCCTCGCGCATGGCGGAAAAGTGCGGCCCCAGCTTCGGGTGCTCCGCGATCACCACCGCGTCGATCCACGCGACGCGGAGGCCTCGCTCAGCCAGCATGGCCGCGGTTCGTTCGAGAAACAGCAGGCTCGATACGCCCTTCCACTTGGGATCGGTGTCGGGAAAATGCGTGCCGATGTCGCCCAGCCCCGCCGCGCCCAGCAGCGCGTCGCAGATCGCGTGCGCCAGTGCGTCGCCGTCGGAATGGCCCACCGGCCCACGCTCGGCCGCTAGCTCGATGCCGCCGAGGATCAGCTTTCGGCCCGGTTCCAGCCGGTGCAGATCGTAGCCGATGCCGACGCGGGAAATCGGCTCGGGCCGGGCGGCTTCGGTCACGGCGCGTTGCGCTCCTGTTGCAGGTAAAACCGGGCCAGCTCCAGGTCCGCCGGTCGCGTGATCTTGATGTTGCGCTCCGATCCCAGCACCACGTGGACGTCGTGGCCCAGGCGCTCCACCAGCGCCGCTTCGTCGGAAGCCGTCATGCCGTCGGCTTCGGCATGGGCGTAGGCGTCGCGCAGCAGGGGGGTCGCGAAAACCTGGGGTGTTTGCGCGAGCACGATGCGCTCGCGCGGAATGGTCGCGGTGATTAGCGCCGCATCTTCCGGCAGTCCCGTGCGTTTCACTTCCTTCACCGTATCGATCGCCGGAATGCCGACGATGGCCGCGCCGCAGCTCCGAGCCGCGGCGACGGCGCGCTCGATCATTTCCCGCGTCACCAGCGGCCGGACCGCGTCGTGCACCGCCACCAATTCCACGTCGTCGTCCACCGCGCGCAGCGCGCGTCCCACCGATTCCTGCCGTGTTTCCCCGCCGGCCACCACGCGCACCGGCCGGTCCAGCGACTCGCCGGCCAGCCGTTCGCGCAGCGTGGCGATATGCTCTTCGGGCGAGGCGATCCAGAATTCGGTCAGCAGCGGGCATGTCGCCAGGCGGCGCAGCGTCAGAAACAGAATAGGAACACCGTCCAGTTCGAGGAACTGTTTCGGCGTGCCCAAACCCATCCGCGTGCCCATTCCGGCCGCGGCGACGATGGCTGCGATCCGATTCATCAGGGGTCGAAAGTGTACTCCATCCGCCAGGCGAATGGAAACTTTCCGCTGTCCGTGCCTCGTGCGGCGGTGGTTTCTCCCGCCGACCGCACGGCATCGCTACAAGCGTTCCATTCCATCCCGCTCCCGGGGCGCCGGCCGCGCCGGATGCTAAAATCTCCGTTTGTTCTTCCTAACGGTAAGGTTCATTTTTCGACGATGAAACTTGTGCTTGCATCCGCTTCGCCGCGTCGCGCGGCCATTCTGGAAAATGCCGGTTTCCGCTTCGAGCGCCGTGCGGTGGAAATCGACGAAACTCCCCTCGCGGGCGAATCCGCCGAGGCCTACGTTCTGCGGCTTGCCGCCGAAAAGGCTTGCCGTGCCGCGGAGGGAATCGAAGGCCCGGCCGTCGTGATTGGCGCGGATACGACGGTGGTGCTCGACGGAGAAATGTTGGGAAAACCAGCTTCCGCCGAGGATGCGCGGCGCATGCTCGGACGCCTTTCCGGCCGCCTGCACCAAGTGCTCACCGGCGTGGCCGTCCTGCCGCTACCCGGCGGCGAATTGCGCCAGGCGGTTGAAACCACCGCCGTCACATTCGCCCCGCTCACCGGGCGCGAAATCGAATCCTACGTTGCCACGGACGAGCCGATGGATAAAGCTGGCGCGTACGGAATTCAGGAACGCGGCGGCTGTTTCGTCACGCGGATCGAGGGCTGCTATTTCAACGTGGTGGGTTTGCCGCTCGCGCGGCTATGCCGGATGCTGCGGGAATCTGGCTGGGAACAGGAACTTCGATAGGCCCCGAGCCGTCCGGGAAATCCGCTGCACTCAAGCCTTTGCGCCTATTTCTTTTCCTGAGGGGTTTGGCTGGTGGTGTGGGTTTCGGCCGGTGGGGCGGGCGGAGCCGGCGTTTCGCGCATTCCTTCCTTGAACTCGCGAACGCCCTGCCCGAGGCCGCGCATCATCTCGGGGATCTTCTTGCCGCCAAACAGGAGAACGATGATCAGCAGCGCAAGGAGAATATGGATCGGGCTGATATCTCCCATAAAATGCCTCCCGGCGCCGGCCCAATTTCGCCCGGCGTCGCACTCAAAGTATAACCCTCTCGTCGCCCGCGCGTCGAGTCGCCTGTTCCCGATCCAGAAATTCCAGTAACGGGATGGCGTATTTCCGGCTGATGCCGGCGAGCTCCTTGAAATTCGACACGGAAATCCGTTCCCCTTGGCGTTCTTTATATTCGGCGAGCAGTCGCCGCAACCGCGCGATGGCCGTGCGGTGAAACACCAAATCCTCGCTTACTTTCACCAGGGCCCCTTCGCGCAGGAGCAATTGCACCAGTTTCCGCGCCCGCTGCCCATCCACCGGGAGCCGCGGCAGCAGTTCCTCGAATCGCGGCGCCGTCAGACCGGCGGTTTCGAACGCCCGCTCCAGGAGTTTCCGCGCTTGCTGTTCTTCCGCCGTCAAAACGATCCTGCGGCCCGCGCGCCGCACCGTGTCCGCTTGCGCTTCCGCCTCGCCCCTCGCCACAAGTTCCGCGAGGGCGGCCGGAAAAATTTCCGCGCGAAGATGGCGCGCCGCGCGCGCCCGCAATTCCTCTCGCGGCATCCCGGCCACCAGCGGATTCGTTCGGTGAAAGGCGTCCAGCGCCGCGAGCATGCGCGCGGTGACCGCGGCAAAGCTTTCCGCGGAACACACCACCCAGGGGTCCCGGCTCGCAGTCTTCAGCCGGCCCACTTGTTCGAGCGCCTCGGCCGACGCGCGAATCTCGTCTTCGCTCCATGCCATTCGCGCCACAACCTCCGCCAGGCCAAGTCCCTTCGGCTCCGCCGCAGCCAGCGCCGCCAGCGAATCCTCGCGGTTTCCCGCTTCGAGCGTTCGCAAAAGAGCGAGCGCCGCGGCATCGTTCGCGCGATGCTTCGGCGCCAGGCCGTCGAGCACCACGCCGCCGCTGATCGTCGTCACCGGAGAAAACTGCCGCAGGATGAATCGGTCGCCGGCCAGAACCAGCGCCGGCTCGCGCAAACGCAGTTGCGCCAGACCCGATTCGCCGGGAGCGATCGCCGCCCCTTCGAGCGTCACCACCTCCGCCACCGTTTCCGCCGTCCCTTCGTGAAAATGAACCAACGCATGGTTCTTGAGCGGGCGGGACGTTCCGAGCAGCTGGATCCTTGCGTCAAGCTGCCGCGTCGGCTGAAAGATCCCGGGACTCGCCAGCGCCATGCCGCGCCGCACGCCCGTCAGGTCCACTCCGGCCAGGTTGAGCGCCGTGCGCTGGCCCGCGCACGCCTGCTCCACGTCGTGCCCCGCCGATTGCACTCCGCGCACGCGCACCAGCCGCCCCGCGGGAAAGAGTTCCAGTTCATCGCCGGCCTTCACTTTCCCGGATACCAGTGTGCCGGTCACCACCGTCCCGAATCCCTTCACCGCGAACGCACGGTCCACCGGCAGCCGGCAATGGCGGGAATCGTCGCGTCCCGGCGCGGCGCCGGCCGCTGCCAGCAGGCCCGCGCGCAACGCCTCGATTCCGGCGCCCGTTCGCGCGCTCACCGGTAGAATCGGTGCGCCTTCGAGAAACGATCCCCGAACGAATTCCTCCACTTCCAGCCGAACCAGCTCCAGCGTTTCCGCGTCCACCAGATCGGTTTTCGTCAATGCGACGACGCCCCGCTCGATGCCCAGCAGGCGGCAAATCTCGAAATGCTCCTGCGTCTGCGGCTTGACGGATTCGTCGGCGGCGATCACCAGCAGCACCAGATCTATGCCCGCCGCGCCCGCCAGCATATTGCGCACGAACCGCTCGTGCCCGGGCACGTCCACGAAGCCCAGCCGCACGTTGCCGCTTTCGAGAAACGCGAATCCCAGGTCAATCGTGATTCCGCGCCGCTTTTCTTCTTCCAATCGGTCCGGATGCGTGCCCGTCAGCGCCTCCACCAGCGCCGATTTGCCGTGGTCGATGTGTCCAGCGGTGCCAATGACAACGTTTTTCATGGAGACTGGAGAGTGTATTTCCCGCCGTGCGCCGGCCAAACGCCTTCAGGCCTTGGTATCCGCTATTTCGCTCCGCTCGGCAAGCGCCTGGCCGATTTCGGCAACGATCGCCGCCGCGGCGGCGGCCGGCGAAGGCGCCCCGGTGATGGGCCGGCCGATGACCAGGTAATCCGCGCCGGCGCGAATCGCTTCGCCCGGCGTCGCGACGCGCACCTGATCCTGCAAACCGGCCGAAGCGGGCCGAATCCCCGGCACGACCAGTTGAAAGCCCGCGCCCGTGGCGCGGCGGATCGCACGCACCTCGCGCGCCGAAGCCACCACGCCATCCACGCCCGCCTGCCGTGCCAGTTTCGCCAGGCGCAAAACATTTGACTCCGGCTTGCCCGCAAGGCCGATGCGCCGCAGGCTGCGCTCGTCGTGGCTCGTGAGGATGGTCACCGCCAGAATCTGCGGCCGCGCCTTGCGCGCCCCGATCGCTTCCACCGCCGCTCGCATCCCTTCGTATCCCGCCAGTGCGTGCAAGTCGAGGAAACGCACTCCCGCCAGATTCGCCGCCGCCGAGACCGCGCCGGCCACGGTGTTCGGAATGTCGTGGAATTTCAGGTCGAGGAAAATCCCGCCGTACCGCGCCAATTTGTCCAGCGCCCGCGGTCCTTCGGCGGTGAAGAGCTGGCTGCCGATCTTGAACTGGCCTGCCAGCGATTCCAGTTGCCGGGCCATAGCCACAGCCGGCCCAAGCTCCAGGTAATCCAGGGCGACGATCAGTCTCTCGCTTGCGCGTTGAGCCAAGGCGCGGTCGGCAGCTTCAGGAGTTCAATCTGCACCCGGCAAACGCCCTGCTCGGCGAACCCGAGCAGCCGGGCGACTTCATAGGATACGTCCAAACCGCGCCCGGGAACAAAGGGTCCCCGGTCATTGATCGTCACCACCATGCTCTTGCCGGTTAGCGGGTTCGATACCCGCACCACCGAGCCCAGCGGCAGGCTGCGATGCGCCGCCGTCAGGCCGTACATATTGAAGGCGCTCCCGCTGGCGGTCTGCTGCCCGTTGAGCGCCGACCCATACCAGGAGGCCACGGCGCTCCAGCATTCGTTCGGCTGTGGTTTGGCTGGGGTCTGGCTGCCCAGATTCAGCCGGCAAACCTGCTTTCCGACGGGAGGCAGCAGCGAATCGGGACCTCGTACCGGCTGTGGCATTCCGAATAGACACACCGCCGCGCATCCGAAAAGGGATATTCGTTTGTGCGCCAGCAGCAGTTTTCTCATATCGGCTGTCGTCCAGCAGGTATGAGAAAATTATAAGGGACCGCGCAGGGCGAAGCAACCGATTTATGTCTGTAGAACCCCTCTTAACTCATTGATATTATTTACTTTGTTTACAGTTGCCAGTTTCTCAATCCCTTTCACAAGCTCTATTCCGATAGCGGGGTTCACAAAATGCGCTGTTCCCACCTGCACCGCCCAGGCCCCCGCCATCAGGTATTCCACGACGTCCTCGGCCTTCTCGATTCCTCCGACCCCAATCACCGGGATGCGGACCGCCCGGGACGTCTCCCAAACGAGCTTGAGAGTCAGCGGTTTGATCGCCGGGCCCGATAACCCTCCGCTCAACCTTCCCAAGTGTGAACGCCGGGTTCGAATGTCTATCGCCATGCCGGGGTATGTATTGGCTACGGTGAGGGCGTCGGCGCCCGATTCTTCGGCTGCGCGGGCGATGGTAACGATGTTCGTGACGTTTGGCGAAAGTTTCACCCACAAAGGGCGTTTCGCCGCTTTCCGCGCCTGGGCGACGAGCCGCCCGGTCATTTCCGGGTCCACGCCGAATTCCCGCCCGCCACCGTCGGTATTCGGGCACGAAATATTCAATTCGTAGCCCGCCACTCCCTCGGCTCGCTCCAGTGCTTGGATCACTTCGATATATTCGCCGGGCGTCGAGCCGAAGACGTTCGCCAGAACTACCGTCCGGTATTTGCGCAGCAAAGGCAGTTTTTCCCGGATGAACGCTTCCACGCCGATATTCTGCAGCCCCACCGCGTTCAACAGGCCTCCGGCCGTTTCCGCGAGTCTCGGCGCCGCAGCTCCGGCCATCGGCCGCGCGGAAAGGCCTTTGGTCACAAACCCTCCCAGCCGGTTCAGATCCACCAGATGGGCGAACTCGACTCCATAGCCGAACGTGCCGCTTGCCGCCAGAATGGGATTCGCAAAATCCAGGGAACCGAGCCGAACGCGCAGGTCAACTGGTTGTGCCACGATTGGAGCCCAGTCTACCACGGCTTGCCGTTTTGCTTCCCGCCAGGCAACGCCCGATTGACAGGACTCGTCGGGAGTCCATACAATGCCCCATTTTGAGAGACTTGCTGTGTGTCACCGGGGATTCGGGACATGGACAAGAAACGGCTCGACTATTTCAAGAAGAAATTGCAAGTCAAGCGCGAGGAGCTCCTGCGCACGATCGCCCGCACCGAGCAAGAGGGCCGCTCGGCCGATGACGATCCCACCGTGGACTTGGCCGACAAGGCGGCGAATTCTTACACCAAGGAATTCCTCTTTGGCCAGACCGATACCGACCGCGTCACGCTGCAACAGGTGGACGAGGCGCTGCGGCGGATCGATCAGGAAACTTTCGGCGAGTGCCTGATCTGCCACGAGGAAATGCAGCAGAAGCGGCTCGAAGCGGTGCCGTGGGCGCGCCATTGCCGCGCTTGCCAGGAGAAGGTCGAGCAAAGCCAGGGGTAAGCGCACGGGGCGCCGGCCGAATCTCCCTTTGGCGTGCCGATTGCGAAAACGTCCTCTCCAGCGCTCCAGCCCGTTTATAACTGCGCTTTCCCCGATCGCCAAGATGCGGATGCCCGCAACCAAAAGCGAAGCAGAAAGCATATCCATCAGGCTGGAAACCCCGAAAGATTACAGGGAAACAGAGGTGATGGTCAGAGAAGCCTTCTGGGACGTATACAAACCAGGATGCGACGAGCACCTGATCATCCACAAGCTCAGGGACTCCGCCGCCTTTATCAAAGGGCTGGACTTCGTGGCATGTGACAGCAATCGAATCGTGGGCGCGGTCATTTGTCCGAAAGCGAAAATAGAAGACGAAAAGAGCCAGGAATTTACTGTCTTATCTCTAATCGTCGCCGTACTACCCTCTTATCAGAAGAGAGGAATCGGCTCAAGGCTGGTGAAGAGAGCCATGGACGACGCGCGATCGCTGGGATTCAAGGGGATCGTCATATTCGGAAGCCCGGAATATTACCTGCGCTTCGGATTTATGAACGCAAAGGAATACGGCATTCAGACATCGGAGGGGGAGAACTTCGACGCGTTCATGGCGCTTCAGCTTTCTGAGCACAGCCTGGACCGCATACGGGGCAGATTCTACGAAGATGATGCCTATCACCCAGGGAAGGACGAGCTGGAAGCATTCGAGAAGGGATTCCCCTATAAGGAAAAACACGTCACCGACACACAATTGAAAATGTAAGTCCGTCGGGCTTTCCCCCTTCGCATGGATTTCCGCTACGTTTCGGCCGGTAGCTCGCGCAGTCACACCACTCGATTCTTTTCTTTCGTTCCCGGCTCGGCCTGGAATACTCTCTTGGCCGTGAAACTCGGCAGTCCAGCCGATCTCTGGAAGCCGCTGCGCGGCGCCGCGGACGCGCTGCTGTCGGTGGTGTTTCCAACGCCGTGCCGCATCTGCCGCCAGCCGCTTTCGACGGCCGGTCGCGTGCCGGTTTGTTCTGCCTGTCTCGATTCGCTTCGGCGAATTCGCGGCGCGGTGTGCCCACAATGTGGCCGGCCGCAGCCGCCGGTGGTCGCTCCGGCCCGTCTCTGCCACGGCTGCGCTCGCGGCGTCTATCATTTCGATTTGGCGCGGAGCTTCGCCCTCTACGACGACGCGATGGTTCGCTTGCTGACTCTGCTCAAGTACGAACCCGTCGCGCCGCTGGGCGCGTGGTTCGCCGCGCAAATCGAGCAGGTGATTCGAGCCGAGCCCGCTCTCGGAGAAGTGGATTTCATTGTTCCCGTCCCGCTCGACCGGCGTCGCTTTCGCGAGCGCGGCTACAATCAGGCGGAACTCATCGCGCAGCCGCTCGCCAGGCAGCTTGGCCGTCCTCTGGCTCGTGACTTGCTCGTCCGCCTTCGTTCCCGCCCGCCGCGGCTGAAGCTCAGCCAACGCGAACGTTGGGAAACCGTGCGCGGAGCGTTCCATGCCCCGGCTGGACCGCGGGTTGACACCTCGCGTATTCTCTTGGTAGATGATGTTTTGACGAGCGGGGCGACCCTGGACGCCTGTGCCCGCGCTTTGCGATCGGCGGGAGCGGCTGCGGTGCATGCCGTGACGGTGGCCCGGGTGCTGCCCCGGTGGGAGTCTCCCGTTTCCGGGACAACCTCGGGCGGAATTTGAGCGTCTCTGGTAACGAGAGCTTTCCTCAGTC
>JAKAOH010000139.1 GCA_021812285.1 Acidobacteriota bacterium
TCTGGTCGAGCCGGCCGATCGTGGCGATTGGCTCGATTGGATCAATCGCCATAAAGGCGACGCCGCCGTCCGCGACATCCAAACGCTGCCCGATAACGGCCACCTCTACGCCGCCCACGTCATGCACGATCTGTGGCGCGAGACGCGCGGCGGCGAAACCGTCATCGTCACCGACGTCGGCCAGCATCAGATGTGGGAAGCGCAATATTACAAGCACGACCATCCCCGTTCGCTCATCACCTCCGGCGGCCTCGGCACGATGGGCTTCGCCCTGCCCGCCGCGATTGGCGCGAAAACGGCGCGTCCCGAAGCGGAAGTCTGGGTGGTCGCCGGCGACGGCGGCTTCCAAATGACGATGGCCGAACTGGCGACGATGGTGCAGGAAAATCTGAACGTGCGCATCGCGGTCGTCAATAACGGCTATCTGGGCATGGTGCGGCAGTGGCAGGAATTTTTCTACGAACGCAATTACCAGGCCACGCCGCTCCTGAGCCCCGATTTCGTTCGTTTGGCCGAAGCCTACGGCATTCGTGCCCTGCGCGTCACCGAGCGCCGGCAGGTGGCGCCCGCCGTGCGCACCGCGCGCGAACATCCGGGCCCGATGCTGCTCGATTTCCGCGTCGAGCAGGAAGATTCGGTTTATCCGATGGTCGCGGCGGGAGCGGCGCTCGATCAGATGATTCGCCGCCCCAGCCCGCTCGTGGAGACGGCAGCCGATGAGTAATCGCGCAACGCTTCATACCTTCGTCGTTTACGTTGAAAACAAGCCGGGCGTCCTGACGCGCGTCGCTTCGCTCTTCCGCCGCCGCGCCTTCAATATCGATTCGCTCACCGTCGGCCGCACGGAAAAACCGGAAGTTTCCCGGATGACCATCACCGTGGAAGCCGACGCGGACGAAGCCCGGCGGATCGAAGCGAACCTCTACAAACTCGTCAACGTTCTGCTCGTGGACGATATCACCCGCCAGCCCTCCATTCTCCGCGACCTCGCCATGATCAAGGTCGCCGCGCCGCACGAGGTTC
This sequence comes from Acidobacteriota bacterium, assembly GCA_021812285.1. Lineage (GTDB taxonomy): Bacteria > Acidobacteriota > Terriglobia > Acidiferrales > UBA7541 > JAKASX01. The sequence goes on from JAKAOH010000139.1 coordinate 1,024, forward strand.
GCTCCCACGTCCTGGAGCTCGTGAAAGTCTTTCGCGCGCGCGTCGTCGACGTTGCCCCCGAATCCCTCACCATCGAAATCACCGGCACGGAAGACAAAATCGACGGTCTGCTGGAAGTCCTGCGCCCCTACGGAGTGATCGAAATGGTGCGCACCGGAATGGTGGCGATGAGGCGTGGAAAGCGCGCGGGCGCCGCGGCTTCCGCCACGCCGCCCCTGGAAGCCTTCGACAGCGAATCCGCCGTTCCTCCGGCCTGAAGCGCCGCGCTGCGGTCATCCCGCGGCCCGGCCTGGCTCGAGTTTCTCGATCTGCCGGATGTACGCTTCCGCGTCGAATTTCCGCGAAGCGCCACCGGCCGACATGTAGCGGATCGTCCCGAAAATCGGCCGCTCGAACCACGGCCGGTCGCTTTTCCCCGCGATCGCCCACGCAATGCCTTCGTATCCATTCGGGTCTCGTCCATCGAGTTCGTAGGTATCGTTCAACCGAACCGCGATCTGGAACGCCTCTTCCGGCGTCCGCGTCCATTCCAGGATCTTCTTCGTCCAATACATCCGCAGGTAGTTGTGCATCCAGCCGGTGATCGTCATCTGCTTCTGCGCCGCGTTCCACAGCGGATCGTGCGTTTCCGCGTTCTCGATCTGCTTTTCCGAGTAGATCGTTTCCCGCCGGTCGCGTGAATGCTCGGCCAGAGTGCGCCGCGCCCAGGCCGGCGCGCCATCGAGCGAATCGTAATCGGGATTGAACCGGACGAAATTCACCGCCAATTCCCTCCGCACGATCAATTGTTCGAGAAACGATTCTTTCTGTTCGGCGGGCGCATCGGCTTCTTGCACGGCGAGCGCCACCGTCAGCGGACCCAGTTGCCCGAAGTGGAGGTAGGGCGACAGGCGGCTGGTGCCGTCGAATTCGGGATGATTGCGGCGTTCGCCGTAATCGCGCAGTTTCCGCGCGACGAACTGGCGCAGCAACCGCAAACCCTCCCGCGTCCCCCCGCGAGACGTCGAGACGGGCGCAACGCCTCGTGCAATCTTCCACCCCGCCGCTAGGTCCTCCGCGGGCGAACGCGAGGCGACTTTCACAAGCGGCTTCCACGTTTTCCGCGCCGCGGGATTTTCCGATGGAACCAGAAATTCGCCCAGCCTGCCGCGGATCCTCGGGCGAATCGTGCGCGCCGAATATTGCTGTTTTTCCAGCAGCCGGGAAGGCACGATCACGTCGGCATCCACCGTGCAAAAGGGAACGCGCAGCATCCGCGCCGCTTTCTCGCGCCATCGTTCAGGCTCGCGCAGCGGATTTTCGTCGCCCACCACAACCGCTGGATGAAGCTCCTCGCACACGCGCGGCAGCGAATGTTCGGGCCAACTCCGCAGCACGAATCCGACGTTGCGTTCCCGGAGACCTGCGGCCAGATCGGCCAGACCTTCGATCAAGAATTGATAGTGGCGAAGATTGGCGTACGGCCGGCGCGGTGCCACACCGAGAAACGCAACCACCGGCTTTCCCAGTTCGTTGCCGATGCGAACGGCCAGATCGAGCGCGGGATTATCCAGCGCTCGCTGGGCGCGCTCCATCCAGTAGAGCACGCACGTTCCCTCGGGATCGGCCGCGCCGCCCCGGCGAACGCAAACGCGAGCATCCGCGCGAAGCGATTCCATGGAAAACGCCACTTTGCGCCTCGGAAAACCTTCTTTTCCTGCCTTCGGGAAATCATGGCACGCCGCTCTGCCGCCCGCCATGCATGGCTGCACGGAATCGCGAGCAGCGCGCCTGTTTCGCGCCGCGCGCGGTCAGCGCGATTCCGGCTTCAGGAAAACGACGGCAAGCGGCGGCAGCGTGAGCGTCAGCGAATGCGGCCGGCCGTGCGCGCCGAGCGGCGAGGCCTCGACCCCGCCGAGATTTCCCCAGCCGCTGCCGCCGTAAACGTCCGCATCGCTATTCAGAATCTCTTTCCAGAATCCGCCGGCCGGAACGCCGACGCGGTAATTCTGCCGCGACACCGGCGTGAAGTTGCATGCCACGAGAACGTGCGCCTGCGGACCACGCGACTTCCGCAGAAACGTCAGCACCGAGCTTTCGTTGTCGTTGCAATCCACCCACTCGAAGCCTTCCGGATCGGCATCGAGCTGATGGAGCGCCGGCTCCCGGCGATACAGCTCGTTGAGATCCGTCACCCATTTCTGCAATTTCTCGTGAAAAGGGTATTGCAGCAGGTGCCAGTCCAGGCTCTCGTTGTGCCGCCATTCGTTTCCCTGGCCGAATTCGCCGCCCATGAACAGCAGCTTTTTCCCCGGCTGCGAGTATTGATAGCCCAGCAGCAGCCGCAGGTTGGCGAATCGCTGCCATTCGTCGCCGGGCATCTTGCCGAGCAGGGAGCCCTTGCCGTGCACCACTTCGTCGTGCGAGAGCGGCAGCAGAAAATTTTCCGTGAACGCGTAGATCATCCGGAACGTCAGCTCGCCGTGGTGGTATTTGCGATGGACCGGATCCAGCTGGAAATATTCCAGCGTGTCGTGCATCCACCCCATGTCCCACTTCAACCCGAAGCCCAGCCCGCCCAGATGCGTCGGCCGCGACACCATCGGCCACGCTGTCGATTCTTCCGCCACCATCTGTATTCCGGGAACCATCCGGTAGGCTTCTTCGTTCAATTTCCGCAGGAAACTGATCGCCTCCAGATTTTCCCGCCCGCCGTACCGGTTCGGAATCCATTCGCCATCCTTGCGCGAATAATCCAGATAGAGCATCGAGGCCACCGCGTCCACCCGCAGGCCGTCCGCGTGGTACATCTCCAGCCAGTAGAGCGCGCTGCTCAGCAGAAAGCTGCGCACTTCGTTGCGGCCGTAATTGAAAACGTAGCTGCCCCAGTCGGGATGGTATCCCTGCCGCGGATCGGCGTGCTCGTAAAGATGCGTGCCGTCGAAAAACGCCAGTCCGTGCTCGTCCGAGGGGAAATGCGAGGGCACCCAATCCAGAATCACGCCGATCCCGTTCTGGTGCAGCGCATCCACCAGATACATGAAATCCTGCGGCGTTCCGTACCGGCTGGTGGGTGAGAAATAACCGGTCGTCTGATAGCCCCAGGAGCCGTAAAACGGATGCTCCATCACCGGCAGAAACTCCACGTGCGTGAATCCCATGCGGCGAACGTATTCCGTCAGTCGCACCGCCAGTTCGCGGTAGGTGAGCCGCCGGTTGTTTTCCTCCGGCACGCGCATCCAGCTGCCCAGATGCGCTTCGTAGATGGAAACCGGCGCTCCGAGCGAATTGCGTTCCCGCCGCGACGCCATCCATTCGCTATCGCTCCATTCGTATCCCAGGTCCCAGACGACGGAAGCGGTGCGCGGCGGTGCTTCGGCAAGGAAACCGAAGGGATCGGCCTTATCCACCGTGTAGCCGTTGTGCGCCGAAACGATGTGAAATTTGTATCGCTCGCCCGGTCCCAGGCCGGGCAGGAATCCTTCCCAGATTCCCGATGACTGCCGCGCTCGCAGCTCGTGCGCCGTTTTGTCCCAGCCGTTGAAATCCCCAATCACACTCACGCTTTGCGCGTTCGGCGCCCACACCGCGAAGTACACGCCCTCGCGCCCGTCCAGCTGGCAGACCTTCGCTCCGAGTTTGCGAAAAAGCGCCGCGTGCGTCCCTTCGTTGAACAGAAAAATATCGTAATCGGTGAGCAGCGACTTCTCGTGGTCCATCGGCGCGGAAACGTTCTGCTGGTTTGCACTTGCGCGCTCGAACGCCATGACTCGAAAAAGTCTCCTTGTCCTTTTTTTTCGTTTCCGTCGCCCGGCGTTTCGGAATGCGCCGAGCGTTCCTTTTCCCTACCAGCAAAACAGGAAACCGCGCGCTGCGTCAATCGCTTTCGCCCGGCCGCCGTTTCGACCCGCCGGCGAAGGAATTCGGCCGCGGCGGGGAAATCCGGGAACCGGGGCTTGGCGCGCGGACGAGGGTGTCTTCGCGGCCGGCATCTAGGGCACCAGCACGGATAACCGCTCTCCCAGCCGGCGAAACTCATCCAGCCATTCCCCGGCGAATTCATCGCCGCCATCCGCTTCGGCTAGAAAACGAGGATGCTGCGACTGCAAAATCCGGAAAAACGTATTTTGCGCTTTCCAGAGTTGCACCTCGAAGGGCAGCTTTTTCACCAGCGACACCGCCTGATCCAGGATCTGCAGCCGCTCGATCTCGGTCGGATCTTCACCCAGCCATTCCGCCAGCCGGTCGGCTTTCTTCCGGACCAGAAATTCGAGCGTCGCCACGTCCAACTGCACGCCCGCCTGCTTCACTTCATCGAGAATCCGCTCGATCTGCGCGCCGTTCAGAATATCCGCTTCCAGGCTGCGCCGCAGCGCCGCGTTCAACGTGAATTCCGCGGCGATTTGCAGATGGCGCGGGAGCGGAATGCGCATCCGGGTGATGAAACGGATCAGCGAAACGTGATTTTCAAAGAATTGTCCGTAGGTGGTTTCGGCTTCGGCCAGCGTCGCGGCCTGAATCGAATCCAGAATCTTCCGCAGCTCGTCGCGAAACAGCATCTCGATCGTGTAAACCCCGGCGCCGAAGCTCCGGTCCATCACCCGCACCAGTTCCGCGAAATCGCTGTGCTCGAACGTGGCGATGATGCGTTCCGCGGATTGTTCGTGGGCTTCCTCGCCCTGGTAGGCGCGCACTCCGCCGCTCACGTTCTGGTCGCCCAGGTGCACCACCCCAAACGTCACCCAGCTCGATTCCCAGGTGATGTCCGATGTGATTTTGGCGCGGCCGACCGCCAGCCGGATTTTCCCCGCCGCGCGCGAGCGATGGTCCTCCCGCTCCACCTGGTAGCAGAAGACCTGCGTCCGCGGGCCGTAATCCTCGAAAAGCGAACTCACCGCGTAGTGCGCGCCCACCTTTTCCAGATCCACCATTGCCGGCAGCACCATCTTCTCGTAGACGGCGCGCCCGCTCGCGAATTCCGGCAGATTCGAGGGAACCGCATCGAGCCGGCGGAGGAATTCAGGCTCCAGATTTTCGCCGGAGATTTCCCGCTCGAGTTGCAGCACCCGCGCCGCGTATTGCATCACCTGTACCGTTTCCAGCCCCGACACCTCGTCGAAAAACCAGCCGCAGCTCGTGTACATCAGCATCGCGTGCCGTTGAAGTTCCAGCAGTTTGAGCGCCTGCACCTGTTCGGCGGAATCGAGCGCCCGGGTCGCGTGGCGTTCCAGGAAAGCTTCCACGTTTGGTTTCGAGCGGTCGAGGATCACCTCGATGTAGTCGTTGCGCGCCTCCCAGGGATCCTTCAGCAGCCAGGCGGCTCTCGTTTCGAACCGCTCCGCCACGGTGTCGCGCAAATGGTCCAGCGCTTCGCGCAGCGGCTGCCGCCATCGCTGATGCCAGCCGGCGTGGCGCCCGGAATTGCACCCGCAATCGGCGCGCCACCTCTCGACGCCGTGCACGCAGCTCCACGAGCTGTTTTCGTGAATCTGCACCTGATGCGACGGAGGATGCTTGGCCAGATATTCGCCGTAGTTCGTCAGCCGCGCCAGTTGATTCCTCTCGATGTATTGCAGCGCGTAAGCCAGCGCCATATCGCCGTGGTGCTGGTGATGCCCGTAGGTCTCGCCGTCCGTGGCGATGTGGATGATCTGGGGCCAGGAACGCTCTTCGACGAATGCGCTCAGCAGCCGGTCGGCCAGGTATTCGCCCTTTTGCAGCAGTCCCTCGAACGCCACCGCTTGCGAAATCGGCCCGTCGTAGAAAAAAAGCGAAATCGCGCGGCCCGTTCCGAGCACCGCCTGGTACGGCCGCGAGGGATCGATCCGGCCGCTGACGTCGCGCCAGTTTCGCCGGCCGAGGGCGCGCACGCGCCGCGCCTGGTGCGGCGAAAGGATGGTGAACTGGATCCCGTGGCTCGCGAGGATCGAAAGCGTTTCCAGATCCACCGCCGTTTCCGGCAGCCACATTCCCTCCGGACGCCGTCCGAACCGGCGCTCGAAGTCGCGAATGCCCCACCGGACCTGCGTTTGCTTGTCCCGCAGGTTGGCCAGCGGGAGGATCGGGTGGTTGTACGGCTGGGCGATCGCCGATCCGTGCCCCGAAAATCGTTTCCGGCTCAGATGGTCGGCGGCCAGGACCGCCTGATAGGTGTCCGGGCTCTTTTCCGCAAGCCAGCTCAAGAGCGTCGGACCGAAATTGAAACTCATCCTCGAATAGTTGTTGGCGATGCTTTCGATCCGGCCGGCGCCGTCCAGAATTCGCGCCGCCGAATTCGGCGCGTAGCATTCGGCGCTGACGCGCTCGTTCCAGTCGTGGTAGGGATACGCCGAATCCTGCAGCTCGATCGCCTCGAGCCAGGGATTCTCTCGCGGCGGCTGGTAGAAATGCCCGTGAATGCAGATGTATCGTTCCACGGTTCAGGACGCCTCGTTCCTCAGGCGGACGAAAAACGCCGCGCGCTCGCTCTCACCGTTGCCGCTTCCCTTGCAATCTTCGACTGCGGAAACGTCCGTCCCTTCATCCCTCGGCCCCGTTCCCGACGTCGCAACGCGAATTCGCTTCTGTCATTCATTGTATTGGGGCTTCGCGCGCCGACAAGCGCTGGATCGAAAAAAAGCGCGCCGATCGCGCCGGTTTCCGCTCAAAAATTCAGCCCAACCCCGGCCGTCACGGTGAGGTTGTTCTTGTGCGCGGGCAAAACGGAAGTGATCAGCGTTCCGCCCGGGCCGATTGTCGTGACGCTGGTGGCTGAGCCGGGAGGGATCTGGCTGATGTAGAAATCGGTGGCTCCCAGGTTGGCCGAAAGCCACGAATTCAGATGGAACATCAGGGAGGAAGAGGTGTCGAAGCGGTATTGGCCGAGACTCGAAAGATTGGGGTATACGGTCAGCGAATGCCCGAACGCGATCTGTCGGTTCACCGCGAGCGTCAAGTGCTCGCCGGCCAGCCCTTCGGCCAGCTGCTCGGCGGGCGTCGCCACGAATTTCTGGTTCGAAAACGTCGCTCCGCCCAGCAGGCTGAATTTCACGCGAGCGCTCTCCATCAGGTCGCGTCCGAACCCTCCGCCGTAGGTCTGCCGCAGATTCAGGTTTTGCGTCTGGATGTGATCCACCTGGCCGAGCACGAAAAGAAAGTTCTGGGGCTGGAAAAAATAGTCCTGCCGCAGCGCGGTCGTGAACGTATTCGAACTGATCTGCTGCCCCACGCTCCGGGCGTTGGCGAAGAGGAGGTTGAAGGAATACGTCGTGCGCCAGCGATCGCTCAGTCCAGCCAGGCCGGGCCGGTGCCGAACCGCGTTCAGGCCCACGCTCACCGTGCGGGCGTCCTGATCGCCGTGCTGCAGGCTGTAGCCGAAGGTCGCTCCGCCGCGCCATCCGCGCCAGATTTTCGCTCCGCCCTCGTTCACCACCGCGTGGTACTCCGGCGCGGGAACGATCGCCGCGATTTGGGCGGCGGGAACGCTCTGCGCCTGGCCTTCCGATTCAATGGTCCATGCGCCGTCGGCGAACTCGGCTCGGGTGGCCGGAACGGACCGGCCGTTCTGGAGCAGCACCACCACGCTCTGCGCGATCCCGAACGAACCCACTTTCGCTTCGGGAATCGCCAGCTTGCCCACCATATTCGAGTTGAATTCGATGGTCGTGCCCTCGACGTCCACCCACGTTCCGCTCAAATGATCGCCATTGGTGAAAAGAATGCCCTGCGCTCTGGCGCCAACCGATCCAAGGAGCATCAGCAGCAAGCATCCGCAAAAATACCTGGTCATCCGCGCCCTCGTTCGTTGAATTCCAACCGCACAGAACACCACACTTCCCGGGAAGCTGGCAAACCATTCGCGCGCCCGGTTTCCCGGCCGGCTTTATTGCGTGACGAACAGAACGTTGATGGGAACGATGGCGGGAAGTTTTTTCCCGCCCGGCCGGCAGATTTCCGGACGGTAGCGCCACTCCTTCACGGCGGCTTCGGCCGCGTCGGTCAGCACCGGCGGTGAGGAATTCAGCAGCCACATTCCGCGTGGCGTGCCGTCGGTCCCGACCTCGGCGTAAAAACGCACCACCCCGCTGATTCCCACCGCCTGCGCCTGCTGGGGATATTTCGGCCGCACCATCTTCTTCAATTTCACCGGAATGATGTCCCTGCATTCTCTCGCCACCGGGCGTTCGATCGCACCCTTGCCCGGCAGAAAATCCCGCAGGTTGAAACGCTTCTCGGTCGTCATCTCGTTCACGTGGATCGAAACCGACGTCTGGCCGTCCCCGCGCAGAACGCGGATGTCGCGCGGAAATCGCTTCTGGGCCAGCGGCGCGTAATCGGAATATTCGTAGGTGGCGTTCCAGCGGCTGTCGGTCATTCGCGCCAGATTTCCGCTTTCCGGATCGAAGCAATATTCGTTCCGGTCGCGCCGGCCCGTCGTTCGCACGCACAGATCGCCGCTGCCGCTCACCTGCACCGGCCCGCTCAGCGGCTGCGCCAGCGCCGAGCGCAGCAGCAGAGGAAGCGCCAGCGCCCGCTGCATCAGAAAAATCGGGAACGGAAGGTACTTCAAGTTGCTCAGCAGCCACGCCTGCTTCCCCGTGGATACTTCCAGCCGGTGGTAGCCGCCCAGCGCCACTTCGTCGTGCCA
>JAKAOH010000140.1 GCA_021812285.1 Acidobacteriota bacterium
GCTCACGCTCTCCGGCAATGGAAAAAGCCTCGTCACGGTCGAGCAACAATCCACCGGCGAAATCGATATCCTGCCCGCTTCCGGAAATGGCGCGCCCGTGCCCGTTCCCGGGATTCCCAGCAGGGAACACATCTTCTCCTTTGGCTGGACGGGGAATCATCACCTGCTCGTCGCGCAGGCAGGCCGGATCCTGCGCACGCCAATCGACCGCACGGGTTCCGTGACACTGGTGGACGATCCCTCCGCCCAAACCGTTTTGCCATCGGCTTGCCCGGGAGAGAAGTACATCGTCTTCGACTGGCCCTTCCACGAAACCGAAAAAACCAGCATTTGGCGCGCCGATGCCGACGGCTCGAATCAGGTGCGGCTTACCCGCGGCACTTGGGACCTGTCTCCCCTCTGTTCGCCGGACGGGAAGTGGGTCTATTACGTGGATACCCAACAAGGCCGCGTCATGCGCGTACCGATCGCTGGCAGCTCAGCCGAGGTCGTTCCCGGCACCGCGATCCCGAATTCCCTGCCTCTCACAATCGCACTTTCGCCCGACGGCAAAACGTTGGCCTTGACGACCGCGCTGCTGAATCCGGCGGCAAATACTGCCTCGACGGAACTTGCCCTGATTGATCTGTCAGGCGGAGGAAAATCCTCGCCGCGCCTGTTGGACGTGGATCCGCGAACGACGAGCAACTGGCTCTCGTTCACACCGGATGGCAAAGACGTCGCTTATCCAATCGAAGTCAACGGCGTCGACAATCTCTGGGTCGAGCCCCTCGACGGCTCGAAAGGACGCCAGATCACCCGCTTTAGCTCGGGACAAATCACGTACTTCGCTTGGTCGCCCGACGGCAAGCAGATTGCCGTCAGCCGCATCCAGTCCAGCTCCGACGTGATTCTCCTCCAATCCTCCACTCCCTCCTCGGCTCATTGACCACTCATCACCACCGCCTCACCGCTTCGTAGGGGCCGCGTCCCGTCGCCCGCTTTGGCTTCAGCAGTACAGGCATTGCGCTTTTGCGCCCCGACGTCGTTAGTGGGGGCTTGCCTATGCCGGTCCTCGCCTGTTGTAACCCCGGCACCAAAATCCTTTCCATACCGCCGTTCTGGACGCCAACTCAGGGTGCAGGGCTGCGCTGAACCCCACTCGCATCCATGCGCTTCTTGAAGAGGAACAGCACGCTCGGCCCAAAAGACAGCAGCATGATCGCGATTCCTGTCACGATGCCGAAACCCGTGGCGATGGGCGCGGAGCAGTCGTTGCGCCGACGCACGATTACATGACACGGAACGGCCACCAGAAGCTCTAGCACGCTGCCTCTTAGCAGCCACGCCGTCGCCCGCGAAACCGCGGCGTTCGCGTCCCGGCAATATGTGTAAAACACAACGCCCCAGAACACCCACAGAAACGCCAAGAGTCCGAGCACTTCCGGCTCGGTGACTCCAGGTTTATCGCCCCGGATGGCCACCACGACGCTGAAAACCGCGGCGCAGGTAAGCACGGCCAGGAACGTCGCTGTCAGAACGGCCGTGGTCAGAAGGCGGGTCCGCGGTTTCAATCGTTTCTGCGACGTGTCAACCGAGAGAAAGAGCAGAAGCGCTTCGCCGCCTGCGACCACGGCAAAGAGGATCCACGTGAGCCAACTCCCGAGGTCGTGCGCCGCCCCCACTACCACGTTCGACGCGGAAGATGGCTCTCCGCTCGTCAGCAGAATCATTGCGGGAAGCAGAAGCAAAACCAGGACCAGGACATAAAACGCGGTGATGACGATGCCCCACTTGCGCATGGCGTCTCCTCGATAGGATTCTTCGCCAATGAAGGCTGCAAAGGGAACGGCAACGCGGGAAGTATACACCGGACGCGCCTTAGGCCATCCACATCTGCACCATCCCGGTCGTTTCGGTCCTTTGCCCCAGTGGCACAGGCATTGCGCTTTCTGCACCCGATGTCGTTTGTAGGGGCCCGACGGCGTCTTTCGCTCTTGTGGTAGAGCGTCACCGCACTGTTTTGTAGGGGCGACGTCTCGTCGCCTGCCTTTCGCTCCCCAAACATTGATTGAAACGGACTGCCGCCGCAGCGGATATTCCTATCGAAGCCGACTCGGCGTAAAATCCCGAAGGTGTCACCAATGCCCCTAACACCAATCACCTTCGATGTCGTCCGAAAAATCGGCCTCGCGTTCCCGGGCGTTGAGGCGAGCACCGCCTACGGCTCTCCCGCGCTCAAAGTCCGCGGCAAACTCCTCGCCTGCATCCCCGTCAATCGTTCCGCCGAGCCCGATTCTCTCGCCCTTTGCGTGGATTTCGACGACCGCGCCGCGTTACTCGCCGAAGCTGCTGACCTCTACTATGTGACGGACCATTACCGCCCCTACGAATTCGTCCTTGTTCGCCTGTCCAAACTGAATCCGGAAATGCTGCGCGACCTTCTCGGCATGTCCTACAAATATGTCACTCGAAAATCCGCAAAGCCGTCGCAAACGCGATCCAGTCGCGGTCGCCGTCCCCGGTCCGCGACCCGTTGATCGCAACACGCTCGCCACGTTTTCAAGAGACTTGAGGTTCCCAGGACAAGGCGCCCTCAACGGTCACTCACCAGAACCACCGTGCAGCCGGTTTTTCTGTCGTACCACGTTCTTCCTTGCTCGTCTCGATCCCAATCCAGCGTCATCAGCAAGAAAAGCCCGATAAGAGCGTAGACCGTTCGCACAGCCGCCGCCCTGAACGTAAAACTCCCATCGTTCCCGAACGGCGGCATCACCCTGATTCCCGTGACGAAGCACCCCACGCTCTGTCTGCCCTGGGTAAGCGGAAATGTGAAATAAAGAATCATCAATGCGACGGTGAGCGGCAAGGAAATGGCCGCGAGACGGTCCGTACTCACGGCGTAATTGCGCTGAAAGTACCATGCAAAATGGCCTGTGCGTGCAGCCTCCAACCACAGCGGTAGCAGAGCGCTGATGCTCGACACAGCGCATAGACTGAACACGCAATCAATCACGAACGCAAGGACCCTGCGTAGAATCGTCGGGGCACCCTCGACGATCGAACCGGGTCTCCTGACCATCAACAAGATGAAAAGGGCGATTGCGGCGGCGGACCAAAGCAGCACGGCCGGACTGGACCCCGCCGAGACAGCGACCCTTCCGTTAACCAACTCTGTCGACTCGCCCACCTCGCGAGTCCCGGAGTAGTGCATGACGACAAATATCAGCCCCACAAGGACCAGAGAAGCTAGGCGCAAAATTCTGACAGCGACCGTCGAGCGCACGGATCGCCTACTGAATCGCAAACACGGCATACACCGTGGCCGCCTGCGACACCTTCTCGGGAAAAAGTTTCAAGTGCGGCGCAGGCGCGGGGGCGACGGCCGCCGCCATCTGGTACGAGGCGACGATGCGTTGCATGGAAGTCTGATTGCTCGCATAAAGCAGTTCTCCCAGCTTGGTTCCGAGTCTCGCGGCCATGCCCGCCGCCAAGGCCCTCGCTTTCCCGAGCGCGGCGGCGTTCGCCTCCGCTTCGAGCGCGTCCGGGTCCTTCACCCGCCAATCCACGCCGATCATTTGGTTGGAGCCGGCATGCATCGCCAAATCCACCACTCTCTGCGCGTCCGCTGCCGCCACGCGGATTCTCCACGACTCCGCCGCCTCGAATTGGCGCTCCGCCTTCTGTTCGGCCGTCCAGTTGGTGTCTTCTGAATCCGTGCGCGATAGTTGAATCGTTTCCGTCCTGATGTTGCTCTTCGCGATCCCGCTGTCGGTGAGCGCCTGCAAAATCTTGTTGGAAGTCCGCACGTTGTCTTCGTACGCCTCTTCGTGCGTTCTGCCGAAATTGTGATAGCCGATCTGCACCACCGCGATTTCGGCGGCGGCTTTCACAGTATCCGTTGCGTTCACGGCAATCGTGCGATTCTCCTGGCTCACCTGAATCTGCTGCGCCCGCGCGACCGAAATTCGCCAAAAAGCCAGCACGCAGAAAAGCGCCAGCGTCTTTTTCCCGATCATGATTCCTCCTTGCTTCCGCCCAAACCGTCCCGCTTGCCGCAGTATACGCACCCCCGCGCAACAATCACACCCCAACCCTCCCGCCGATCCTCGTTTCTCCAAACCGCCTATCGGTCTACAATTACTTTTGTCCCCTCCGCGGAGGAGTGGGTGAGTGGTTGAAACCGGCGGTCTTGAAAACCGTTAGGCCCGTGAGGGTCTCGGGGGTTCGAATCCCTCCTCCTCCGCCATTCCGCTCGGTGTCCTGGCTCCGCTGGGATTTCGGCGGAGGGCTCAGACGCCCTCAAAACGCCTGAAGTTCTTATCCTGCCTCCTCCGCCGGGCTTTTCGCCGAATCGTCACGCGCCGCGCCGGCCCGCGTGTACCTCGGTGCAGATTCGGCACATCCTTGCCGAATGGCTCGGAAGTACTACGGCTTTTTCCCGGCACCTCCCGCTAGAATTCCTTATCCGCTGATGACCGGGGCTCGCTGGCTGTCCAGAACATTTTTGCTCGCCTGTTTTCTTCTGGCGGCGTACGCGGCGGTGGCGCTGCTTGTGGCGCCGGGGCGCGCGCGTTCCGCCTTTGGCGTAGTGGTGTTGTGTCTCGCGCCGCTCGTCGCCAATCTCGGTCTGCTCTCGAGTTCCGGCTCGCATTATCGGCGCCAAAACGCCTTCTGGGTTTTGTGGGCCGCCGGTTGTGCTTTGTGGTCGGCCGCGGAACTCCTTTGGGCCATTCCGCTTCTGCGCGGAGGACAAATCGCTCCGCAGGGCGTCGCCGATCTGCTGTTTTTCCTCAGCCTCGCGCCGATGCTGGCAGCGCTTTCGCTGCGTCCGCACCGGCGAAGAATCGCCAATGCCCTGCGCAACGGCTACGTGGATCTGTTGCTGCTCATCTGCCTGTGGCTCTACCTCTACGGCTATTTCGTTCTCGCGCCGTCTGTTTTTTCCCCAGGGCCCGCGGGCTACGCACCGCCCTACGCCGGCCTCACCGCCGCGGCCAATTTCCTGCTCGCGCCGCTGCTGTTCCAACTATGGCGCACCACGCGCACCGGCTGGCGCCGACTTTACGGACATCTGCTCGGCGCCGCGTCGCTTCATGCGGCCGCGTGGCTGGCGATTCGCTGGGCGCTTGTGCGCGGCGTGTATCATGCCGGCTCGCTCTGGGACGTTCCGCTCATCGCGTCATTTCTCTGGTTCGGATGGACGGGCATGGAGGCGCATCGGCTCAAGCCCACGCCGGAGGAATGGCCCGGCACGCTCAGCCATCGCTGGGCGCTGCGTTTGGAAATTTCCGGAATCATCGCGGTGTCGGTGCTCGGGGCGCTGGCGATCATCGGCGCGCGGAATATGCAAACCGCGCACTTCCGCGCGGATCTGACGCTTGTCGCGATCGTGGTTGGAGTGCTCCTGCTCCTGCTCCGCCAGCGCCGCGTGGATCGTTACCGTCATCGCCTGCTTGAGCAAACGCAAATTTCGCTCGACAAGAAAAACCGCCTTCAGGCCTACCTCGTCCTCACCGAAAAACTCGCTTCGCTCGGCGATCTCGCCGCCGGAGCCGCCCGCGGCATCAGCGATCCGCTCACCGCGATTTTCGGCTACACCGCGCTGCTCAACGCCGAACCCGACGCCGGTCCTCGTGTGCGCTCGGCGGCGCAAAAAATCGAAGCCCAGGCTCATCGCACGCGCGGGCTGGTGGAAAATCTGCTGCGTTTCGCGCGCCAGGTGCCTTCGGAAAAGACGCTGCTCGATCTGAACGCGCTGCTCTTGAGCGTCATCCAGCTTCACCGCTTCCACTTGGCCGATTCCAGCGTCGTCGCCCATCTCGAACGCGGACCCGACTTGCCCGCCGTTCGCGGCGATCCGAAATTGCTCCTGCAGGTGTTCGACGAAATCATCGAAAACGCCGCCGACGCCATGCGGCCCCGGGGAGGCGGCCGCTTGAACATCCGCACGCGCATGGAAGGCGATCGGATCGTCGCCGAATTCGCCGATACCGGTCCCGGACTCAGCCATCCCGATCTCGTCTTCGACCCGTTCTACACCACCAAGGGCGTCGGCGAAGGCACCGGGCTCGGCCTAAGCATCTGTTTCGGAATCGTTCAGGAGCACGCCGGCGAAATTTCCTGCCACAACGGACCCGATGGCGGCGCCGTTTTCAGCATTTCGCTGCCGGCTGTCGTTCTGCCTTTGCCGCTGCGGTCCCTGCTCGAGCCCGTCGGCCGCTCCTCGTGATCTTTCGCGCCTTCACGATTCCGGCGATTTTCGAGCGTCGGTTCGCCGCTTGTGTGCTAGATTCTGCCGGTTAGCCATCATCCGTGTAGCGAACCAGGCGAAGGAGGCAGTATGAGGCAGCGTGCGAGGCAGGCGTTCCGGGCTCTATTGCTCTTGGCATTTGCGGCGAGCCCGCTCGGAGCGCAGACGCTCACCCGCGATTTGCAGAAGCTCGTCCAGACGCCGGCCGTCAGTGGCTACGAGCAGCAGCTTTCGAGCGTTTTGCTCAAGCGGCTCGCGAAATGGAAACCGCAGCGGGACGAACTCGGCGACGTTATCGTCCGCATCGGAAGCGGCGCGCCCACTCGCGTGCTCGTCACGCCGATTGACGAGCCGGGCTACGTCGTCAGCGGCATCACACCCGACGGCTATCTGCGCGTTCAGCGCCTGCCCCAAGCCCCTCCCAATCCCGTTTTCGACGAACTCGCTTCCGCGCAGCCGGTCACGATTTTCACCGCCGCGGGCCGTGCGGTTCCCGGCGTTGTCGCCGGCCCTTCGATTCACCTCGAGGGTTTCACGCCGCAAACCCATCACGTTCTTTCGCCCAACCTCATCTACATTGATATCGGCGCGCATTCCGCCGCGCAGGTTCGCGCCGCTGGCGTCGACCTGCTCGATCCGATCGCGCTCGATCGCCGGCTTTTTGAACTCGGCACGGGCAAGCTCGCCGGCATGGCAGTCGGCGACCGTTTCGGCGCCGCGGCGCTGCTCGCCACCCTGCGCCATCTCGATCCCGCCAAGGTTTCGGGCACGCTGATCGTCGCGTTCGTCACGCAGCAATGGACTGGCGGCCACGGCCTTGAACGCGTCCTCGATCGCTTCCATCCCGATGCGATGATTTTCGTTGGCCCCGCCGAGGCGCGGCGTTTCCCGCCCGCTCAGGCAGAATGGCCGTCGAAGCATCCAGGTTCCGGCGTTTTGCTGGTCAGTCCGAATCCGCAGTCCCCGCTCTCCGGTTTGCCGGCCGAGCTTCAGCAGCTCGCTTCGTCTCACGGCATTCCGATCTCGACCGATTTTTCGATTTCGCCGCAGCCGCCCGGCTATTTGCCCAACCCTCCGCTTCCGGCAAGCTTCGCGCACTTGGCGATTGCCACGGCTTGGCCGGCCACTCCCGCGGCGATGATCGATTCCGGTGATTTGGCGCATCTCACCGAACTTCTCGAACTCTATTCCGACGGCGCGTTCTCCGCTCCCGTCCTCACGCCCCTTCCGCAGCCGAGCTTCACGCTGCCTTCGCGCCCCAAAACCGCGCCGTCCGTTCCCGCCGTTTTGAAAGATCTCACGGAAAGCTATGGCGTTAGCGGCCAGGAAGGCCGCGTCCGCGCCACCGTCAAGCGTTTGCTCCCTCCCTGGGCCAAAACGGAAACCAACTCGGTCGGGGATCTCATTTTGCGCTGGCACGCTCCCGCCGGCGTGAAAGAACCCGGCTTGGTTTTCGACGCGCACATGGACGAAATCGGCTTCGAGGTGAAATCCATTTCTCCGGATGGCACGCTGAACGTCTTCTGGCGCGGCGGCGGCTACATCGAGTATTACATCGGCCATCCCACGCTCGTGCTCACCGCGCGCCGACCGGTTCCCGGCATCATGGAGTTGCCGGCCGGCTGGGAAAGCAGCGGCTTGAAGATGCCGTTCCGCCGCGGGCAAACTTTCCGCGTGGACATCGGTGCTCGCACCGCCGCCCAAGCTCGCGCCATGGGCGTCGAGATGGGCGATATGTTGGCGATTCCGAAAACGTATCGTTCCTTGCTCGGCGACGTCGCCACCTGCCGCAGCATGGACGATCGCGTCGGCGATACCGCGCTTATCGAAGCCGCCTGGGCGCTCGGCCCGAATTTCCATCGGAACGTCACCTTCGTTTTCACCACCGAAGAGGAACTTGGCCTCGATGGCGCAGCCGCCTTCGCCGCCCAGGAAGCGAAGGAAAATCGCGAACCGCAATACGTTTTCGCGATCGATACCTTCGTCTCGTCCGATTCGCCGCTCGAATCGAAACGCTTCGGCGACGCGCTGCTCGGCCACGGCTTCGTCGTCCGCGCGGTGGATAATTCGAATATCGTTCCATTGCCGCTCGCCTGGCGCATGATTCGCCTCGCTCGCGCCAATAAAATTCCTGTGCAATACGGCGTCACCGGAGGCGGAAACGACGGCTCGGCTTACTTGCGCTACGGCGCGACCGATGTCGCGCTCGGCTGGCCCATGCGTTATTCGCATTCGCCCGCTGAAGTTGTGGATACGCGCGACGTCGAGGGTCTGGCGCGAATCACCTTCGTCGCCGCGCACGACTGGCGCTAACCGCCTTCGCCGCGGAAAATCGGCTTGGGCGCGGCGCGGGCGAATGTGCCCGCGTCGCGCCAACTTCCACTGCGTCCGTCTCTGGTCCAAGGAGCGCTTTTGGATCGCGCGAATCTCGTCATCATCGGCGGCGGCGTCATTGGCTCGGCCATCGCCTTCGAAGCCAGCGAGCGCTGGGAAGACGTTTTTCTGCTCGAATCCCTGCCGAAACTCGGCATGGGCGCGAGTTCCCGCAATAGCGGCGTGATTCATTCCGGCCTCTACTACGCCCCCGGTTCGCTCAAGGCACGCCTGTGCGTGCCCGGCAATCGCCTGCTCTATGAATTCGCCGCCGCGCATGGCGTCCCGCATCGCCGCACCGGCAAGCTCGTCGTCGCCACGTCCCAGGCTGAAATCGCCGACCTCGAGCCGCTCGCCGAAAACGGACGCAAAAATGGCGTCGAAAATTTGCGCATCGTGGATCGCGCGCGCATCCGCCAACTCGAGCCGCACGTCGAGGCCGTCGCCGCGATCGAAGTCCCTTCCACAGGCATCGTGATGGCCGAGGATCTCGTGAAAACCTATGCGCGCATCGCCGCGGATCGCGGCGCGAATATCGTCCAGAACGCACGCGTCGAATCCATCGAGCCGGTTCCGGGCGGTTTGCGCGTGCGCAGCGCCGTCGGGAAAATCGAAACGCGCGCGCTGGTCAATAGCGCTGGGCTCTTCGCCGACGAAATCGCCGCGCTCACCGGCTACACCCGGTATCGCATCTATCTCGTCCGCGGCGAATACGCCGAAATCGGCCGCGCGAAATCCCATGTGCTCAACGGCCTCGTCTACCCGCTGCCGCGCCGCGACGGCTTGAGCCTTGGCATTCACCTCACCCGCACGCTCTGGGACACCGTTCTCATCGGCCCAACGGCTCGCTACGTCTCCGATAAAAATGATTACGAGTCCAGTCGCGAGCCCGTGGAAAATTTCGTCTCCTACGCTCGCCATTTGCTGCCGGAAATCCAGCCGAGCGACGTCGCTCTCTCCTATTCCGGCATTCGCGCCAAACTTTTGCCGCCGGGCACCGCCGGCCATCCCGATTGG
>JAKAOH010000141.1 GCA_021812285.1 Acidobacteriota bacterium
GCCGAAATCCACCAGTAGCCGCAGGATGTTGCGCTTGATGCCGAAATCGTAAGCCACCACGTGCAGACGTCGCTCGCTCGCGGCAGATTCGGCGGTTTCCGCGTCGCGCGCCAGCGGAATCGAGCCGTTGCTCCACGCGTACGGCTTGGCAACGGTCACGCGGCTCGCCAAATCCAGCCCGGCCATCGCCGGCAAGGCGCGCGCCTCCGCAATCAACTGTTCCGCCGGAGTTCCGTCCGTGGACAGGACGCCGCGCAGCGCGCCAACGCAGCGGATGTGGCGAACCAGCGCGCGCGTATCCACGCCCCAGATGACGGGAACGCCGTTTCGCTCGAGATACGCCTGCGCCGTTTCCGCGGAACGCCAATTCGAGGCAAGCGCCGAAAATTCGCGCACCACCAGAGCCTCGATGTACGGGCGTCCCGCTTCCTCGTCTTCGGGATTCGCGCCGACGTTGCCGATATGCGGATAGGTGAGGCAGACGATCTGGCCGGCGTAGCTCGGATCGGTGAAAACTTCCTGATAGCCGGTGAGGCTGGTGTTAAAAACGACTTCGCCGCCACGGCGGACGCGAGCGCCCGCCCCGCGGCCGTTAAAAATCCGCCCGTCCTCGAGCGCCAGCGTGGCGCGGTGGTCCTGCGAATCGCTCAGAGAATCCTCCCGGCAAATTCATTTCCCCGACGCGGCATGCGTTTGGCCGATCCAGCCGAATCGCCGCAGCGGCCAATACGCGAAAATCGCCTTGCCGTAGATGAAGCGGCGCGGCACCGGTCCGAACGACCGCGAATCGTACGAATCGTCCCGGTGGTCGCCCATCACGTAGTATTCGCCCTTCGGCACGACGACGGGCGGATAGCTTTCGTCGCCCAGATAGCGCCTGGGCACGTAGGGCTCGCTGATTTCGCGTCCGTTCACGTAAACATGCCCCTGCCGAACGGACACCGTGTCGCCCGGCAGTCCCACCACGCGCTTGATGAACGACTTCGCCGGATCGAGCGGATACCAGAAGACCACGACGTCGCCGCGCTCGATCGGCTCGAAATGATAGATAAACTTGTTGATGAACAGATGTTCCTGATTGGTGAGCGTGGGCGCCATGCTGGTACCTTCCACGTTCACCGGCTGGAACAAAAACACCACGATAAACATCGCCATCGCCAGGGCGACGGCCAGTTCGAGGAGCCAAACCCGCATTTCCCGCCAGAACCGCCGCGAAGCGGCAGGCCGCTGGCCGGGTGAAGGAACAAGTTCGCGGGTTTCTTCCATTCCTCTCCGAACGTCCCTTCATTCTATAACATGGACCGGGCATTCCTTCCAACGCCGAGTTGGCGAAATCACACGGAGGCGTCCCGAAAAAAGCCCTTCCGAAGCCATGCCGAGGCTTCCCGCGCCCCGGCATGCTTTCCCAATCGCGCGCGGAACGCTACTATCGGCGCGGAATTCACCATGCGCGTCGCCATTCTGTTGCCGGCACGAAATGAAGAGGAAGCGATCGGCCCCACGCTCGCCGAAATTGCGGCGCAGGGCCCGGCGCAAATCATCGTCGCCGACAACGGCTCGACCGATCGCACCGCGGAACGCGCCGCCGCGCGCGGAGCCACGGTGGTGCGCGAGCCGCGCGCGGGTTACGGCCGCGCCTGCCTCGCCGCGATGCGAGCGCTCGATCCTTCGATCGGAATTGTGGTTTTCATGGACGCCGACGGCAGCGACGATCCGGCATATCTGCCTCGGCTGCTCGAACCGATCCTTGAGCAACAAGCCGATTTCGTTATCGGCGTGCGTCTCGCCGCCGCCGGGGACTCGAGGTCCTTGCCCCTCCATCAGGAGTGGGGAAATCGCGTTTGCACGGCCTTCCTCCGGCTGCTCTACCGCGTTCCCTGCTCCGATCTGGGGCCTTTTCGCGCCATCCGCCGCGACGCCCTCGACCGGCTCCGCATGTGCCATCCCGATTTTGGCTGGACGGCGGAAATGCAGGTGAAAGCGGCGCTCGCGGGACTTCGCACGCGTGAAATTCCCATTCCGCACCGGCCTCGCCGCGCCGGCAAATCCAAGGTGTCAGGCACCTTTCGCGGAACGGTCCTCGCCGGCTCAAAAATCCTGTGGACGATCGCCCGCTACCGATTTTTTTCGCCCGCGGACGCTCCACGAAACTAGCGCCACCTTCCCGCGGCTCTTTCTGGCCGCAGAGACCCTCCACCTTGTACCCCATTCGCCCGGCCCTGTCTCAGAACCTGTGCGCTTATGGCACGAAAGTGCCTATAAAATGCCTCCAAATGGGCGTAGCCGCTTCTGACAACACGCGCCCCGATTCACGCCCCTGCGTGCGTTCATGTATGTTATAAATTCGGGACTTCCTGATTGGCGGGTGTGCAACGAAGCGGCCCGAGTGGGGACCTGCGAGCATGAATGCGCTGGAACTGGACAAAGTCACGAAGGCCTACGACGGCCTGACAGCCGTCTCCAATCTCAATTTGCGCATTGCCCAAAGCTCGATTTTCGGTCTGCTCGGCCCCAATGGAGCGGGAAAAACCACCACACTCAGGATGATCCTGCGCATCATCCTGCCCGATTCGGGAACCATTCGCGTGATGGGCGCGCCGCTCACCGAAACCGTCCAGGACCGCATCGGCTATTTGCCCGAGGAACGCGGCCTTTACACGCGCATGGCCGTGCGGCCGCTGCTCGTCTTTCTGGGCGGGCTGAAGGGGTTGAAGGAATCCGAAGCGAACCGGCGCGCCAAACAGTGGCTCGAGCGATTCGAGATCGCGGCGTGGTCCGAGCGAAAGCTCGAGGAACTTTCCAAGGGCATGCAGCAGAAGGTGCAGTTCATCGCCGCGGTCCTGCACGACCCTCCGTTGCTGATTCTCGACGAGCCGTTCACGGGCTTCGACCCGATGAACGTGGCCGCCGTCAAGAACGTGATGATGGAGATGCACGACCGCGGCACGACGATCATTCTCTCGACCCACCGGATGGAGCAGGTGGAAATGATGTGCGATTCCATCTGCCTGGTGGACCACGGCAAACAACTGCTCGACGGGGATTTGCGCGAAATCAAGCGCGCTTACGGGAAAAATACCGTCCGGATCGAGTTCGCCGGCACGCGCAACGGCTTCGATCTGGCGCGGTTCGCCACCAGCGTCAATCGCTACGGCACCGTCGTCGAGGCCAGATTGCGGCCGGAAATCGATCCGCAGGAGATCCTGAAAGCGGCCGTCGCCCAGAACATCTCCCTCGCGCGGTTCGAGCTGGTCGAGCCGCCGCTCGCCGACATTTTCGTCGAGAAAGTGACAGCCGCGCATGCATAAGCTGCGGCTCGTCATCGCGCGGGAATACAAGATGCGCGTCCGCACGCGCACCTTCGTCCTGAGTACGGTCGGCCTGCCGTTGCTCATGGCGGCGATGCTCTTCCTTCCCGCGTATTTCGCCAGCCGGCACAGCGGAGGGACGGTTTCGATCGCCGTCGTGGATGAAGCGGGCGGTTTGGGGCCGCTCGCCTCGAGCGCGCTCGCTCGCAGCCGGACGGCGACCGGCGACCCTCGTTTCAAAATCGTCTCGACCATCGAGCACCCCGCGAATTCCAGTCGCACCGTCGAGGAGTTGACGCAACAGGTGCTCGCGGGAAAACTGGGCGGATACCTGGAATTTCCCGCCAAGGTGCTCGACGGCGGAAGCGCCCGTTTCTACACGCGCAATCCCGGCAACCTGACGCTCACCAACGCGCTCGAAAGCGCCGCGACGCAGGCGGTGATCGGCGGCCGTTTGGCGCGGCACAAAGTGGAAGTCGCCGACCTGAAGGGGCTGCTGGCCCGCGTTCCGGTGGACGTGGTGAAGGTGAGCGCGCGAGGAGATGCCAAGGAAAAAGGGCAGACGCTTTACGTCGCCATCATGCTGGGTATCATTCTCTACACCAGCCTGCTCTTCTACGGCATCAACACGATGCGCTCGATCCTCGAGGAAAAATCTTCTCGGATCATCGAGATCCTGCTTAGCTCCGTGCGGCCGTTTCCCCTGCTGGCGGGAAAAATCATCGGCGTGGGAGCGGTGGGATTCACGCAATATCTGATCTGGGCCACCGGCGGTGCCATCGTGGTCAGCTACGGGGCGATGATGCTTTCCGCCTTCAGCGCCGGCAGCGTCGGGTTCCATTTCCATTTTCCGCTGTGGCTCTGGGGCTGGTTCATCATCTTTTTTCTCGGCGGCTATTTCCTCTACGCTTCGCTCTACGCAGCAATTGGCGCGGCCGCCTCCAGCGACCAGGACGCCAATCAGCTCCAGGTGCCGATCACGTCGCTCGTGGTCGCTTCGTTCTTTCTGTTCACCGTGATCATGCGGAATCCGGATTCCACCGCGTCGGTCACGCTGTCGATGATTCCCTTCTTTTCCCCGATCCTGATGATTCTGCGCCTCACGCTCGAATCTCCGCCGCTCTGGCAGGTGCTGCTTTCGCTCGGCATTCTCGTCGCCAGCGCCGTCGGCGTCATCTACCTTTCGGCCCGCATTTACCGGGTGGGCGTGCTCATGTACGGCAAGCGGCCCTCCCTGGTCGAGCTCGCCCGCTGGATTCGCTACAGCTAAGTCGGATTTTCCGGCTGGAAAGTCCCGGCCGCGAGCCCACCGCGCCTGGAGGAACGGCTGTCGCTCAGGGACGCGGACCGAAGATGTGCAGGTCGCGGCTCACGCCAAACGTGAATCCGGTCGAGGGATCGTTCGGATAGACGCCGGCGATCGCCGCCACGTCCCAATGGAATCCGCCCGCGGAAATCACCAGCCCCATGCGTCCTTGCCCGCGATTTTCCGTTCCGTAGAGCGCCGGCGTTAGCGTTCGCGCCGAATAATGGCCGGAAACTTCGCCCACGATGCTCAGCCGTTTCGTCAGCCGGTACGCTAGCGCTCCGCCGTACATCAGCGCGTCGTTTTGCGAAAATTTCGCGTTGGGCGACTGCAAAATGCCGAGCCCGGTGTTCGTGAAAGCGTCGAGCCGGCCGAAATGCTTCTCCAGAATCACGCTGGCGTAGACGTTCGTGGCGTTGTTGCCGATTCCGAGTGCCTGATTGGTATTCGGCATCAGGAATCCGAAGCGAAACGCAACCGCCGGTGCGCGATGTTCGTCGAGGATCCTGATTTTTGTCCACAGGCTGAAATCGCCCACATCGTTCGTGGAATTCCCCCCGTTCAGATTCGGCGTCACCGGCGCGGGAACCTGCCGATGCACCTGCAAATAATTCTGCACTGTCCCTTGCAAATCCACTTCCACGCGCTTCGCCACGCCCAGCCGCAAATCCAGGTCGCCGACGCCCGTCTGGTCGCCCGAAAGGCCGGAAAGCGGATACTGGATGCTTTGCAGGAAGTCGAATCCGCCCTCGACGCGCAGCGTGCCCTTGGGCACGATCGTCGCGTCGGGCGTGCGCAACGGCCGGTTTTGCGCCCACGCGGGCCCGGCGATTGCCAGCATCAGCGCCGCCGCGCCCAGCCACAGAGGTTTCCGTGTCATCGCTGCCCCCATCTGCGTCTCATTTTCCGAATTTCGGCTTCCCACCGCGAGTCCCAAGCGCGCGCCCGCTCGATTTCTCGCCTGGCTTCACGCCCAACTGCAGCACGCGATTGCGAGCGCGGCGATCGCCGCGGTTTCCGCCCGCAAGATTAACGGCCCGAGCGACGCTTCCTGAAATCCGGCGGTTCGCGCCGCCGTGAACTCTTCATCCGTCCATCCGCCTTCGGGCCCGAACGCCAGCGCTACGGATTTCGCGCCATTCGCCGGGCGAAAGTTTTCCATTTTCGGAGCGTCGCGTCGCTCGGAAAGAATCAGCCGAATTTCGGCGTTCGTCTCGCCAAACGCAACCAGTGCCTTTGCAGGCGAAAGCACTTGCGGCGAGGCGGTGCGCCGGGACTGATTCGCCGCTTCATGCGCGATTTTTTCCCAACGCGCCATGCGTTTGGGAGCCGCGGCGACCAATCCCGGTTCGCTGCGCGCCGCCGCCAGCGGCCGAATCGCCGAAACGCCCAGTTCGGTGGCCTTTTCGATCGCCCATTCCATTCGCGCGAAACGAAAAATGGAGATGAGGGCGGTCACTTCGATCCGCAAGTCCGCGGCCGCCACGGGTTCCAAGAGCCGGAATTCCACCGCGCCCGCGCCCACGCGGGTCACAGAAGCGAGCCACACGGCCACGCCGTCGCTCAACTCGAACCGGTCGCCCGGCTTGGCCCTCAGCACGCGGCCCAGATGGCGCGCATCCTGGCCGCGCAACACCCCGGCGCCGTCCTCGAAGCGTTCCACCAGAAATCGCCGCCGCACCGCGCTCGCCTTTCCTCCGGCCATCGGGGACGCGTTCCCGCGCCGGGGAAAGCCGGCGCGCCCCGCGTCAATTGAAAATTTCCTTGATCCGATCGAAAAAGTTGGAATTGCGCTCGGCCGGCCGGTTTTCCACCTTGAGCGAATCGGCCAGTTGCTCGAAGAGCTTGCGCTGCTCGCGCGTCAGCTTGGCGGGCATCACCACCTGCACGCGCACGTACAGGTCGCCGCGTCCGCCTTCGTGCGGATCGGCCAGGCCTTTGCCGCGCATCCGGAAAATCTGGCCCGATTGCGTGCCCTCGGGAAACTTCATCGGCTGCTCGCTATCGAGCGTGGGAATCATCAGCTCGACACCCAGCGCGGCCTGCGACACACTCAGCGGAATCGTGCAGTAGATATCCGATCCGCGCCGCTCGAAAAACGCGTGTTCCTGCACTTGCACGTAAATGTAGAGATCGCCCGGAGGGCCGCCGTTCGCGCCCGGCTCGCCTTCACCGGAAATGCGCAACCGCGTGCCGGAATCCACGCCGGCGGGGATTCGCACTTCGATCGTGCGCTCGCGCTCCAAGCGTCCGCGCCCGTGGCAGCGCGGGCAGGCTTCGCGGATCACGCGTCCCTGGCCGCGGCAAGTAGGGCATGTCCGCGTGATAACGAGAGGTCCCTGCTGATACCGCAATTGCCCGCGCCCATGGCAGCTCTGGCAGGCCGCGAGCCCCGAACCCGATTTCGCGCCCACACCGTGGCAGGCTTCGCACGATTCCTGGCGCGACAACTTGATTTTCGTGTGCACGCCCGCCGCGGCCTGCTCGAATCCCAGCGTCAGGTCGTAGCGAAGGTCGGAGCCGCGCTGCACGTGGGACCGGCCGGAGCGGCGTCCTCCGCCGAAAATCTCCTCGAAGCCGAAGAGATCGCCCACGCCGAAAATATCCTGAAATTCCTGGAAGATGCTGCCGAAATCCTGCCCCATCCCCGGCCGGTCGGCGAGCCCCGCGTGCCCGTAGCGGTCGTAGACGGAGCGCTTCTGCGCGTCGCTCAGCACGCTGTAGGCTTCGGTCGCCTCACGGAACCTGTCCTCGGCTTCCCTTTTATGGTCGGGGTTGCGGTCGGGATGCCAGCGCATCGCCGCCTTGCGGTACGCGCTCTTGATTTCGTCCGCGCCGGCGGTGCGCTCGACGCCCAAAACCTCGTAATAATCCTTCTTCGCGCTGTCGGACATGGGAATCTAGTGCACCGCGGTTTTCGAGGAATTTTCTCCCGCCGCCGGAGCCACGGCCACGCGCACCTGCGCCGGCCGCAGCACGCGGTCGCGGTAGCGGTAGCCGGGCTGCACCTCGCCGACGATCGTGCCCTCGGGCTGCTCGTCGGTCGTGACGCTCTCGAACGCGTGGTGCTGGTGCGGATCGAACGGCTTGCCCAGCGGGTTTTCCATGCGCACGATGCCGTGACTCGCCAAAAGTTCGGAAAGCTGGCGGTAGATCATCTCGAATCCGCGGCGATATTCCTCGTACGCGTCGTCTTGATGCGCCGCGAGGGCGCGCTCGAAATTATCGAGCACCGGCAGCAGCGATTCGGCAATCCGCGCGATGGTGCGGTCGTGGTCCTCGCGCCGTTCGCGGTCGATTCGTTTGCGGAAATTCTCGAAATCCGCCTGGCGATGAATCAGCGCCTGGCGCAGGTCGTCACGTTCGGCTTCCAGCCGCGCGATCTTCGCCGCTTCGGCGCGCGCTTCTCGCTCGCTCGCGGCCTCGTCGCGCTTTTCGTGCGGACCGGCAGCGGCTTCCGCTTCGGCGGTTTCGATTTCTTCCTGCCGGATTTCCGGTTCTTCCGTTTGCGGGTCCGTCACCGGACGCCGCGGATTATGCGAATGACTCAAGGCGTACTCGCTCCATTCCAGGTGGAACTGACGCGCTCGGCCAGATAGGCCGCCGCGGTGATGGCCCGCTCGTAATCCATCCGAAGCGGACCCAGAATTCCCAAGGTTCCCGGCGTGCGGCGTCCCGCGCGGAAACGCGCGCTGATCAGCGCCAGGCTCGAGCCAGCCAGCGCCATTTCGCTGAGCCCGATCCGGACGGCCACCGGTTCCGGCGCTTCCAGGCAGGCCGCCAGCAGTTCCACCAGGCGCCGCTTTTCCTCGATTGCGCCCAACAATTCGCCCAGCCGCTCGGGATCGGCGAATTCCGGCGCGGCGATGATTTCTGTGGCGCCCTCGACGTAAAGGCGCTGTCCGCCATCCTCTTCAATCCATCGCCAATCGCACAGCATCAGCGCCCGCTGCGCCAGCAATCCCCACGAATCCCGCTCGCGCTCCAGGCGCTCGCTCAAATCGGCGCGAATAGCTTCGATCGTCCAGCCGGAATAGTGCGCGTTCAGATGATCGGCAACGCGGTCGAGCTCCGGCTGCGAAAACGGCCGCTCGGGACGAATCAGCTTGTCGCGCGTGCGCCCGCCCTCGGAAAGCACCACCACGAGCACGCGCCCGTCCGGCACCAGCAGAAACCGGATATGCTCGACCGGAAGCCGGCCGATCGGCGGAGAAAGAATCATCCCCAGTCCGTGCGAAACCTTCGCCAGAATATGCCCGGCGCGCTCGGCCGCTTCTTCAAACGTGGTCGCTGCATCCATTTCCCCGCGAATCCACTGCTCATCCTCGGCGCTCAGCCGCGCCTGACCCGCGAAACGGTCGATGAAAAACCGGTATCCCGCAGCCGTGGGAACGCGGCCCGCTGAAGTGTGCGGCTGATACAGGAATCCGGCGTCCTCGAGATCGGCCATCACGTTGCGAAACGTCGCCGGGCTCAACGTCTCCGCGTGCCGCCGCGCGATCGAGCGCGAAGATACCGGCTCGCCGCTTTCGATATACGCGCGCACCGCTTCCGCCAGCACCTGTTCGTGCCGTTCGCTCAGCGTTGGTGGATGATGAGCCAAACTTGCCCCCACTCCTTTTGCCGCCGGCCGGATTCCGCCGCCACGGCTGCCCGAGCGCGTCTTTCGCGCACCGCGCTTTTCCAGGTTCCCGAATATACTGCTACCAGGCCGGCCCGGCGCGTTTCTCTGGAAGCCGCATCTCCAGGCCTCGTAACCGATTGGGGCGAAGCCGCCGAGGGTTAACCCTCAGGTCCCGCCTTACTTCGTATTCTATCGTAGCTTGTCAACCGCGCACGCCAAACTCGATTGGCCGGTGTTCAACCCGGCCTGTAGGTGTATACTGCGCGCATCGGTGGACGCGATTGTAGGCTTCTCGTTTTGTATTGTCCCGCCTTGCCAAGCGAGGCGGCGCCGAGGGAGCCATCAACGCGACCCTGCTGATC
>JAKAOH010000142.1 GCA_021812285.1 Acidobacteriota bacterium
CTCGGCTCGGCAAGGAAGCGGTGGAAATTTCGAATTCCGACGACCATCCTCGCGGTGTTTTCGCCTCCACGTGGATTCTCGTTGGAAATCCAGGCGGTTTCGAAGCGCAAAAGCAGATCGAAGCCGCCGGCCGCATCCTCCATCCCGCACCTTCCGACGACCTCTGGACGGACGATTACAGCAGCCTGTTCCGCATCCTGAAATAATCGCGGCGAAAATCCTCGCGCGAAGCGCCCGGCGAAGTCATCCGTACTTCTCGACAGGACGATTGCCGCGGCGCTACCGATATTTCCACGCGCGGGTGTTCGCGCCCGGCGGCGCATGTTTTGTGATGTAATCCGCCATCATTTCGAGCAATTGTGCGTTCGTCATCGGCTGCCATCCGTGCGGCTTTTCCGGCCGGCCGTAATCGAAATAGGCGTTTGCCGGCGGATCTTTCATCCGATCGAGGACGTTCTGCAGATCGTAGACGGCGAGATTCAAATAGTAGCTGTCCATGTCGCCCACCCAGACGTGAATCTTGCCCGTCCAATCCTTGCCGTATTCCGCCCAGTGCGTTTTCAGGTAGTAGCTCAAATCGTAGCCGTGATTGCGCATGTAGAGCGCGACGCTGCGGTTAATGACGCCGGTGTGCATGTTCCACAGCATCACTGGGTAGCCGTCAGCGCCCACCGGACCGTACGCAGCGTTCCAGATTTCCAGTTGCTGGCCCGACCGGCCGTGCGATCCGAGCACGGATTCCATCCGGCTCATCTCGCGCTCGGTAATCAGCACCTGGCCCTCCGGCGAACGCTGCAGCGGACGCTCGGGAATCAGCCATTTGTAGCCGGGAACGGTGAACGCGTTCGGGTCCTTGTAAATATTCACCATCTGGTAGTGGCGGAAATCCACGGGATCGGGAAAGAACGTCCACGTGCCGCCGAAAAATTCCGGATGAAACACTTCGAGCGCCAGCGATTCCCATCCTCCGGTGGACCCTCCGGAAAGCACGCACGCATAGGGCTGGCGAATGATGCGGAAATGCGTTTCGAGGTACGGAATCAGCTCATCCAGAATGGCGTCGCCGTAAGGGCCGTTGTTGGCGGAATTCACCACGTAGGAATCGTCGAAATAGGGCGTGGGATGCTGAAAGGTGACGATGATCATCCGCGGAAAATCCGCCGAATTCCAATGCTGGTAGAGGTCGTAGCCCCATTTCAGGTAGCGGCCCCAATAACCGGCTCGCTTCAACTCTTCGGGAGTGGGCGGCGTGGTGCGGAATTCGAGCGGCGGGCTGAGCGAGAAATGTCCCTGCTCGTACAGCACCGGATAGTAGACCTTCGGATGCGTGTCGTAACCTTTCGGCAGAAGCACCGTCGCGCCCAGATAAATGGACTGGCCCCAGAATTTCGTGAGCATCGCGCTTTGAATCTTGATGTGCTTCACCCACTGGGTATCGGCGGGCATTTTCACCGGCGGAATCACGTGGTCGAGCGAAAGCTTCACGTCGTAGCCGGCTTTCGGATCCAGATGCACGCGTTCGACCGCGCTGTACAAATTTCCCGGCGAGCGATTGAACTGCTGGCCCTCCCAATGATCGAGGTGCACCCAGATCGTGTGACCGTCCGAGCGATGGCATTCGGTATAGACGTTGACGAGCGCCTGCACGTAGTAATCGCCGGCGGGAATATCCGACAAGCTCTTGAGCGGATAGCCGGGCGTTTTTGCGTCAATCACCGCTTCTGCGCCCGGTTTCAACTGGCTCACGTCCGCGCCGAAAAACGGCGACCGCAGTTCCCACGATCCCGCCTGCAAGATCGGCTCGGGCTTGTTCGTATCGGTGATGACGACGAACACGCGGCCGGTGATCGGTTGGCCGTGCACGGAAGCGGGAAACGAAATCTCAAATCGCGGCCCGTGCGGCGCGCTGCATCCGGCAAGCGCCAAAATAAAAACGGCGGCTATCGCCGCCGCAATCGAGTTCCGATGAAATCTCACGTCCGCCCTCCGCGCCGGAACGCGCCCCGAAAGCCGCGTCCAAATTCCGGCGCGGGCACTATATCCATCCCGCGGCGCGACCGTCAATCCCCTTCCCACCGATTTCCGGCGCGTTGCCGGGCCCGGCCCAGCGCATCCTTCTCACGTGTTCTCACGCGCCATGCGTTCCCGCGCCCGCGCCAGCAGTTCATCCAGATTCGCCGCTTCCGGAACGGTCCCCTGCGCGAATTCCTTTGTTCCGCCGCCCTTGCCGCCGGCCGGCGTCAGGACTTCGCGCAGCAGAAGGTTCATATCGCCGGCCGCGTCTTCAGCTCGGGCAAAAACGAAATGCCGCGCCGCTCGGCTCGCCACCACGGCTTGCACGCCCGGCTGCTTCGCGAGAGTGGCCGCGGCGCGGCGCACAAACACGGCATCGCCTTCGTCAAAGGCGTGCACGATGATTTTTTCGCCGCGCGCCAGAAGCGACTGCGCCTCGAATTCCGCTACGCGCTCCATCGTTCGTCCCCGTTCGCGATTCGCCCGCTTGCCTTCCTCGATCAGCTTTTTCACCATTCCCGGCAGTTCCGCCGGCCCGCAGCCGATTTCCCGTGCCGCGGCGCCGAGCGCTTCGAAATCGGAACGCGCGCCGCGGATCGCTCGCGCTCCGCAAACGAATTCCACGCGCCAGAGCTGTTTTTGCCGCTCGATTTTGCGCACCAGGATCGCGCCCACCTGCCCCGTACGCGCCGCGTGCGTTCCTCCGCACGGCTGAATATCAAATTCCTCGATGCCGACCAGGCGCAGCGTACCTTCACGCTCCACCTGTTTCCTCACGCCGAGCCCCGCGAGTTCCTCTTTTTCGCGAAAACTCACGGCAATCGGCCGGTCCTCGAAAATCACCAGATTGGCCAGGCGCTCGGCTTCCTCAATGTGGCGCGGCACGACGCTCGGCGCTTCCAAATCAATGGTCGAAATTTCGCGGCCCAGATGAAACGATACTGTGGGAAAGCGAAACAGCTTTAGGAACGCAGCCGAAAGCAGATGCTGGCCGGTGTGCTGCTGCAAATGATCGAATCGCCGCTCCCAATCGATCGCGCCGTGGACGGCGCCGGGAAGCACCGGGCGATCGGTCACGTGCAAGATCGTGTGATCGGCCTCCCGATCGAAAACATCCACCACATTGGCGTCGCCGAGCCGGCCCGTGTCGTGCGGCTGCCCGCCCGAGGTCGGATAGAAGGCTGTCCGGTCAAGCACGACTTCGAACCGTTCGCCGCTCGCCTCGCAGGAAATCGCCTGCGCGTCGAATTCCCGCAAAAACGAATCGGTATAGTAGAGCCGCTCAGTCATTCGCTCCTTTCCAGATTGACCGGAGGATCGATCATCAGATCGGTTTGACCCGATGCTCTGGACCGCCCGCCTATGCGCCCACGGCCGCTCGCCA
The DNA here is from genome assembly GCA_021812285.1 of Acidobacteriota bacterium. Classification (GTDB taxonomy): domain Bacteria; phylum Acidobacteriota; class Terriglobia; order Acidiferrales; family UBA7541; genus JAKASX01. The sequence continues at coordinate 3,398 of JAKAOH010000142.1, forward strand.
ACTGGGCAAATACTTGTATCCGCTGCCGGTGTTGTAGGCGACCACCAGTTCATCCGGGCGAATCCATCCCTGATTCGCCAGCTTTCGCGCGGCGCACAAGCCGGCCGCGCCTTCCGGCGCCGCGAAAATTCCTTCGCGTGCGGCGAGTTCCTTCGCTTCGGCCATGATTTCCTCGTCCGTCGCCGCCACGGCCGTGCCGCCGGTTTCGCGAATCGCGCGCAAAATCAGAAAATCGCCAATCGCCTTGGGCACGCGCAACCCCGAAGCGAGCGTCGCCGCATTCTGCCAAAATTCCGAATCCTCTTTGCCTTGTTCGAACGCCCGCACCACCGGCGCGCAGCCGGCGGCCTGCACCGAGACCATCCTGGGCCGTTTCTTGCCGATCAGGCCCATCGCTTCCAGCTCGTCAAACGCTTTCCACATCCCGATGATGCCCACACCGCCGCCGGTCGGATAAATAATCACGTCCGGCAGCGCGCCGCCGAGCTGCTCCCACACTTCCAAGCCCATCGTCTTCTTTCCTTCGATCCGATAGGGTTCTTTCAGCGTGGTTACTTCGTACCATCCTTCGCGATCCTTGCGCTCGGCCACGTACTTTCCGCAATCGGAAATCAGGCCGTCGAGCTTCACCACTTCGGCGCCGGCCGCGCGGCATTCGATTTCGTTGGCTTCCGGCGTATCGGCCGGCATCACGATCACCGCAGGTATGCCCGCTCGCGCCGCGTAAGCGGCCAGCGCGCCGCCCGCGTTTCCCGCCGTCGGCGTGGCGAGCTTTTTCGCGCCGAGTTCCTTTGCGCGCGTCACCGCGGCGGAAAGCCCCCGCGCCTTGAAAGAACCCGTCGGGTTCAAGCCTTCGTCTTTCACGTAAAGTTTTCTCAATCCCATTTGCTCGCCGAGCGCCGGCGCGTGCACCAGCGGCGTCACGCCTTCGCCCAGGCTTACCGGCTCGCCTCTTGCCGGCAGCAATTCAGAGTAGCGCCACATCGTCGCCGGCCGGGAACGGAGCGCGTCGAGCGACAGCGTTTTGGCCGCGCTCGGGAGATCGTATCGGGCCAGCAGCGGTCCTCCGCAGGTGCACAGATTGAGCAAATCGTCGGCCGAATAGGACTTTTGGCAACGGGAACATTCGAGGTGCGTGAGTGTCGTGGTCATAGCAGAAGAATGTAACATGAGTAGGAGGGTGTGGATGATTCGCCTGGTGGCCATCGATCTGGACGGCACGCTGCTCGACAGCCGAAGCGAAATTCCCGAGCCGAATCGGGTCGCTGTCGCGCGCGCGGTCGCTGCCGGCGTGCACGTCGTTTTGGTCACCGGCCGGCGCTACGATTTCACGCTTCAGATTCGCCAGCGGATCGGCGTTCCTCTCGCGCTCATCGTCAACAATGGCGCGCTGGTGAAGAGTGCCCAGGGCGAAACGCTCGCGCGGCGGCTGCTTCCCCGCCACATCGCGCAGCAGGCGCTCGAAGCAACGGCCGAGTTCCGTTCTGGCGCCGCGGTGGTTTTCGACCGTCCACGGGAGGGCCAACTGGTTTTCGAGCGGATCGACTGGACCGATCCCGGACGGCGCGGCTACTTCGAGCGCAACCGGGCGTTCCTCCGCGAAGTATCCCCACTCGAAGCCAGCCTGACCGAAGATCCCATCCAGGTGATGTACACGGGGCCGGTGGAAGAGATGCGGCGGCTGATCGCGCGGCTCGGGGCGCTGGATTTCGCGGCCGAATTCGCGGTTGCGGTGGCCGAATACGAGCGCCGCAATTTCACCATCGTCGACGTCATCGAGCGCGGCTGCTCGAAAGGCAACGCTCTGACCGATTGGGCGGCGCGGCTCGGCGTCCGCCGCGAGGAAATCCTCGCCATCGGCGACAATCTGAACGACCGCGAAATGCTCGCCGCCGCAGGCCTGCCCGTGGTGATGGGAAACGCATCGAAAGAGTTGAAATCGAACGGATGGCCGGTTACGCTATCCAATGACGACGGCGGCGTGGCCGCCGCCATCGAACGCTACGTTTTGGCGGAGCGAAACGCATGATTCGCCGGGCCCGGTTTCCGGTCCTCGCCGCCTGCGGCGCGCTGCTGGCCTTCGCGCCCGCCGCGCGCGCGGATTGGGCGGTGTTGCGCAACGGCCGGCGTCTGCACGTCACCGGCTACGAGCGCCGCGGCTCGCTGGTGATTCTGCACATTCCCGGCGGCGAAACCACGCTGCCCGCTTCCGCCGTCCTCCGGTTCCTGCCGGAAGACGATTTCCCCGCCGCGACGAAGATTGCGTCCGCTCCGGCCGGTCCCTACGCTTCGCTCGTCGCCAATGCCGCGCGAAAGACGGGACTGAACCGGACGCTTCTTTCGAGCGTGATTCGCGCCGAATCTGATTTCCATCCGCGCGCCGTTTCCTCGAAAGGCGCGCTGGGTCTGATGCAGCTGATGCCGGCGACCGCCCGCTCTCTCGCCGTCCAGCATCCATTCGATCCCGCCGAAAATATTCAGGGCGGGGCGAAGTATTTGGGGCAAATGCTGCGGAAATTCGGCAATCTGAATCTGGCGCTCGCGGCGTACAATGCCGGGCCGGCCAGCGTTTCGCACTACGGGGGAATTCCGCCGTTTCCCGAAACGCAGAGCTACGTCGCCCGCGTCCGCCGCGGAATGAAGCGCCGCGTGCTGCCCAATCCGCGCACCGGCGTGGTGCAGGTGGTCTGTTCCCCGCTCGCGGCGCGTTGCCGGGAAAAGGCCGTGCCCGCGAGCGAAGCCGCGCGGCTGGGCATCCGCTGAAACTCTCCGCTTCCCGCCACTCGCGTTTCCTGCCGTTCTCCAGACCGTCCCCGCCGCGCGATTTCATTTCCCCGGCGCAAGCATCAAACCCGGTTCGGCGTCACAATCAGGAACTTTTCGAAATCGAAGCGATTTGCGCGGTTAGGGCTGCTGCGGCTGTTGCGGAGGTTGTGTTGGCGGCTGGAACAAAGAACCAAAGGGGGATTTTGCGGTCCCGGTTTGCGGCGTGGTCGGGCCGCCAAGCGGCGAAGCGCCCGGCTGGCCCGTTTGCTGTCCCTGGAGCGGGTTCCAGATGAATTCCCATTGCCGATAATTCTTCGCGCCCATATAGACTTTCTGCGAAGGCGCGTCCACTTTGCTCGCGACGCCGATCAGGTTTCCGCCGACCATTTGGCCTTCGGTGATGATCTGGCCTTTCGCCGGCGAGAATTCGTCGCTGCCCGCCAGCGTCAGGCCCTCCGTTTTGCCGTTCGCCAGCTTGATCGGCTGGCCGCAACGCGGCGGTTCCTTTGTTCCCGGCAGCGGCACTCCCATTTCCGCCGCCTGGTATTCGGCCATAGTCTGCCAGCAGAGGCTCCCGATGAGCTGCCCGCCCTGGCCCAAATAAATGAGCCGCCAGGAGCCGTCCTGCGAGTTCATCGGGTCCTTGTATCGCTGGCGCAGGAAATGAATGTCGTTCACGCCTTTGTACAGTTCGCGAAGATTATGCGGGAAATGGCCCGTCTGGTGGTAATAGAGGCCAATCGCGCGGGCGTATTGCCGCCCGCGCCAGATCATCAGTTTCTCTTTTTGCCGGCGCGCCTGCGTGATCAGATCCGGCACCGCGACCGAGGCCGCGATCAGCATCAGCGCGGCAATGAAAATCGCGAGCAGCAGCGTGTAGCCTGCTTCGCCGCGCGGCCCGGAAACGTTGCGCGCGCGCCCCGCGTTTCGCAATGTGCCGGGCGCCGTCATCTGGTCACCGGCGGCGTCATCACCAGCGTCGTCGTTTCGCCGCTGCCCGTATCTTCGATTGTGACGTTCTTGTCGCCGATCTGGAGCAATAGAAAGTGGCCCAGCAGCGTCTGCCCCTGCGAAGCGATAAACACGTGGTCACCACTGGTGAAAAACGCCACTTTCCCGCCGCTCCGCGGATCCACCGCAATGCCGTAAAACGTCAGCGGCACCACCAGCCGCGGCGGCGCGGGCGGTCCGGCGCCGGGGCGCGAATCTCCGCGTCCGCCCGGCCCTTCGGCGAATTTCCCCTTCCGCGGAACGGAAGGCGGAGGCGCCGTATCGCTGAAAATATTGCGGTGCATGCCGGTGTAGGTCATCTGCTGAAGGCGCGCGATGCGGCCCAAGTGCAGCTCGGGATTCGGCACCTGGAGCGGCTGGATCGCAATCACCTGCGGGCCGGTGTCGCCCTCGCTTCCCGTGGGCACGAAATTGCGGTAGAGCACGAAGGCCAGAACGGCCAGCAGCGCGGTGAACAGCCCGATTTCGGTTTTTCGCGACACGGCTCAGGTCCGGAAATAGGTGTGCAGCCGGATATTCAGTTTCACCCGGCCGCTGGTAATCGAGTCAAGGCTCAGGCTGTCGAGCACGTAAAAGTTCTGGGACTGCTCGAGTCCGTTGATGAATCGCACAAGGGCGTCGTAATTGCCCTCGATCACGGCGGTTGCGTCCACCTGCGTGACGCCGTGGTGGCTTTCACCCTTCTGGGCGAAGCGGAGGCCGCTGGTTTCGAGGCCCGCCTTCTGGGCGATATCGCCCAGATTGGCCACGAGCGCCGCGTAGCCCTGCCGGGGGCCCAGCAATTGCCGGCCGTAGAAGTGGTCGCACTCGCCGGCGATATTCGGCATTTTCCGCCGGACTTCCTCGGCGCGGCTCAAGTTGCGGCGAATGGCCGCGACTTCCGCGCGCAGTCGCATCGCCTGCTCTTCGAGCTGCTGCTGCGAAGCGGCAACGTTCATGCGCCATTTCGCGACGGCCAGGCCCAGGTCCGCGGCGAGCAGCGCCGCAAGGCCCACTTGCACCCAGCGTTTCCAGCGTGCGCGAGGCGGCGTCACGGGTCCTCCAACGCGCCGGAATAAACGGCGTCCAATTGAATCAGGAGCTTGTCCTGCTGGTCGGCGCCCTGCGCCCGCGTTTCGTCACTCACGCGCATCTGGCTGAACGCGGGCGAGACCTGGAGCGCCTTCAGGAAGGCGTTTGCGCTGGCGGTGCTCGTCGCGCCCACGGCCAGCTTCACGTCCACCTCACCCTTGCGCATCTGGGGAGCGATGCTCACCACGCGAACGCCCGTCGGCAAAACTTTTTCGAGGTCGGTGAAAATTTTCGTCCAGGGAAACGTGCGCTGGTCGATCAGCGAATTGAGAAATGTGGCTCGGTCCACGACAGTCTTCGTCTGCGGCGAGCCGAAAAACGAGGCTAACTCTTGCCGTTGGGTTGCGAGCTGCGCCAACTGGGCCCGGTAGCCGCTGATTTCCGCGCGCTGGCCGCGATTTTCGCGCCACGCCCGCGCGACGCTCGTCGAAAGCACCACCAGCGCCACCAAGCCCACAACCCCCAGCGCCACCGAGCCGGCGAGGAACCGCCGATGGCTTTCGAAAGGCTGGGTGGCGACGTTGAGCCGGATCTTCATCTCACGCGCCCCGGTTCAGCTGCCAGCCGACGAGCGATGCGCACTGGCGTCCGAGCAGATCGCTCGCTCCCTCCGGCAGCCCTTCCCTTTCTCCCGCGTCGCCGCCGAGCGGCGCAACTGGGCAGCCCAACTCGCGTTCCAGCCGTTCGCGCAATTCCCGGCCGTACCGCTCCATGCCGGCCAGGCGCACGCGCTCGATGTTTCGCTGGGTGCGGTCCTGGAAAAACGCGGCGGCGGGAAAAATTTCGTCGAGCAGGGCCTGGGAATCGGGTTCGGCGCTCAAGTCGCTCGAGCGAAAAAGCGCGAGGCGTCCCGCGTCCGCGATCGCCGTCGTCAAACTGAAATTTCCCAGCCTCGCCAGGAGCACCGCCGGACCATCCTCGACGAGCGGCAGCATGGCGAGCGTTTCGCCGAGCACGACGCCCGGCTCAAGCCCCGCGCCGCGCAGGGCCGCTTCGTATTCCTTCACCACCGATTCTCGCGCCACCGCCGTCACCACTTCGCGGCTGCCGTCGGAAGCGGTCTGTTCGGTCCACGACAGCACCGTTTCCTCGACGGGAAACGGCACGCTTTTCCGCAATCGCCAGCGCAGCAGCGGAGTGGCTTCGGCTTCCTTTCGCGGAAAGCTCTCGAAACCCAGCAAGAAGATGCGCACCACCGTATCCGGCAGGATCAGCGCCGCTTCGTGGCTTGCTCCGCGCACGCGCTCGGCCACGCGCGCAACGGCCTGTTTCACCGCTTCCGCGCTCGCCAGGTTCGGCTGCGCAGCGGAGGGCCGCAGAGCACCCGGCGGCAGCGATTCCTCGGCG
>JAKAOH010000143.1 GCA_021812285.1 Acidobacteriota bacterium
GAGAGCGAGTTTTAGCGCCTATCCTGCCGCACCGAACGGCGTGACACGCGTTCCTCGTTCCAATGGCTGCGCCGAAGATCTCCCAGCGTGTGCGGTACCTGGCTCATCGCAAGCCCCTTCCAGCCCTGCCCCGTTCGATGCCCTCATTATAGTGAATCTCGCACCGAAGTCGAATCGCCGCGGGCCGTGGTTTTGTCATTTTCGGCTGATTTTTTTGAGGGTAGGCGAAGGCGTCCTGACTGTTCGCGCGGCGGCGGGTCACGGAAACTCGCCGGCGTCAGACGAGCGCGTCGAGCGCGGCGCTCATTTCACCGGCGGCGTGCGCGTCGCCCTGGCGCTGGGCTGCTTGGATGCCGGCGCGCAGCGTTTCGCGAGCTTGGTCTTCGCGGCCCAGTTTCGCCAGCAGCTGGCCGTAGTGGAAATAGCCCGCGACGTAGTCGGGATGCGCCGCGAGCAACTGGCGGAATTCGGCGATCGCGGCTTCCGCGTCGCCTTCGCGCACGCATTCCATCGCCAGACCGTAGCGCGCAAAGGCGTCCGCGGGATGGTCGCGAACGAAGGCCTGGAGCTTTTCTCGGCGGGATGGAGTGTTCGCGCTCATCGTGACGGGGTATTATATCGAGCTTTGCGCCTCCTCGACGCTTGAGGCGGCAAATTCCAATCCGAGGTGTGCACGTCATGGCCCAATCGAAGCTACCCTCCGCCGCGCCGGCTCGCGCCGCCCGCGCGGGCGCGAAAAAAATGGCCGGCAAGCCGCCCGGCGCCTCGCGCACGGAGATGGTGGAGGTGGTGTTGCCGAACGACGCGAATCTGCTCGGCAACATCCTCGGCGGGCGCGTGATGCACCTGATCGATATCACCGGCGCGATCGCCGCTCATCGTCACGCGTGCAGCCACGTGGTGACGGCATCGGTGGACTACATCGATTTCCGTAACCCAATCAAGGTGGGCGATCTCGTGCTGCTGCGCTCGGAAGTGAACCGGGCATTCCACACGTCGATCGAGGTGGGCGTGGAAGTTTTTTCCGAAAACGTGGTTACCGGCAAGCGGACGCACACGTCGAGCGCTTACGTCACCTACGTCGCCATCGACGGCAACAACCAGCCGCACGCCGTTCCTCCGGTTCTGCCGCGCACCCCGGCCGAACGCCGCCGTTACCGCGAAGCCGGCATCCGCCGCCGCATTCGTCTGGCGCATCGCTACGGCAAGGGCCTGGCCGAGGAAGCGGCGCGGCTCGAAAAGCGCCGCCGATAGTCGGGGTCTTCCGTTATCCCGAAAAGCGCGCGCGACGGCGCGACCACGCCCACGTCAGCGTCGCGAGCAGGATGGTCCCGGCGAGAATTTCGAATTCCAATTTCCCCATCTGCGTCAGCAACACCCCGCAGAAGCCGATGCCCAGGGCGGCCATGACGTAGCCGGCCGGAGCGCGGAATCCGGGCGAGCGAGGATCGCGGCGCCGCAGTACGGGCAGCGCTCCGCACGTCATGCCGTAGGTGAGCAGGCGCGCCACAGCGGAAAGGCTGGCGTTCCACTCGAAATTTCCCGAAAGCGCGAGGACCCAGGCGAGTCCCGCATAAAACAGGATCGAAACGTACGGTGTGCGGAAGCGCGGATGGACGGAGCTGAAAAATTTCGGGAAATCCCCGCGTTCTCCCAGGGCGAACGTCAGCCGCGGCGTGCCGAGCATCGTGGCGGCGAACCATCCCCAGACCGAGATCATCGCGCCAACCGCCATCAGCCAGCCGCCCGGCGCTCCCAGAAACGCGCGTGCCGCCGTGGCCAGCGGATGATCGCCTGACGCGCCGGCCGCAACCGTGCCCTGAAACACAATCTGCACGAGAAGGTAGATGGCGGTGACGATTCCCATGCCCGCCAGCAGAGCGAACGGGGCGTCGCGCCGCGGATTTTTCATTTCGCTCGCGGGAAACATGGCGTTGTCGAATCCGCCGAACGCGAAAATCAACAGCAGCACCGCGCGCAGCCAGTTTCCGTGTTCCGGGGTAGTCCAGGAAAAGAAATTTGCCGGGCGCAGGAAAAATACGCCGACGCCGGCGAAAACGAAGAGCGGCAGAAGCTTCGCGACGGTGAAAAAATTGCTCGCTTCGGCGCCTTGTTTCACTCCGCGGACGTTGATGAAGGCGAGCAGCGCGAACAGAGCGGTAATCAACAGCCAGCGGCCCTCGGTGGTGCGCGCCGGAGCCCAGATGGCTCCCAGGTACATCACGAAAAGATTCGCACTGGCGCCCGCGGCGGAAACGCGCATCAGCCATGTAATCCAGCCGATCTGCAAACCCACGAACGGGCCGAAAGCCTCGCGCGCGTAAAGATACGGCCCTCCCGCCGACGAGAATCGCGCGCTGACCTCGGCGAAACACAGAACGATCACGCCGATTCCCGCGGCTGCGATCAGGTAGCCGAAGGGGCTCGCCCAGCCCAGCAGGCCGGTGATCAGCAGTGGCAAGCCGAAAATCCCGCCGCCCACCACGGTGTTCACGACGAGCGCGGCCACGTCCCAGCGGCCCAGTTCGACAGCGAGTTTCAGCGAGCGTTGCTCGGCAGCCATACGGATAGCACTTCCTTCCGCGAACGCGGATTTCGCGCGGCGGCCCGGCTTCTATATCACAGCGGAGCCGGCTGTGCCATCGGAAGCGTGCCATGCGCGCGAAGAAAATGGCCGGTTGGCCTCGAACGGAGGGGGTAGTGTCCGGCTGGGCACGCGGCCGGGCAACTTTGTTGACGCGGCTGAGTTCGAAGGCATACTGAGGCCCACAGAGCGGGACCGTTCGAACCTTGTTTGCGGGGAATGAAAGAAGCCATGAGCGAATTTTCGATGTCCGCGTATCTTTCCGCTCGCCGGCGATGGCCAGCGGCACTGGCGTGGTTTGCCGTGGCTGCGCTCGGTATTTCGCTTGGCGCGCAGGCTCGGCCGGAACACCGGAAAGCAGTAGCGCCGGCCACGGTGAACGGCACGCGCGCCGTTTGCCGGGGAATGGCCGGTCGCCTTCTCGATATCTCCGGTTACGGCGACGCGCTGCGCGGGGCAACGGCGATTTCCCGGTTGCAGTTCCAGAACGGGCTGGCGGCGATTCCCGGTTTGAACAATGCGCAGCGGAGCCAGGTTGCCGGGGCTTTCGCCCGCGCGTTCGATCCCGACCGTTTGCGGCTTCGCATTCGTGCGAATCTGGTCGCCCGCTGCGACCCGGTCGCGTATCGGGCTGTGCTGACGGGACTCAGTTCGCCGCTGGGCCGACGCATGCGGGCATGGCAAGCGGCGGCGGGAACGCCGGAGGGCGCCCGAGCGATTCAACTTTACCTCCGCCAGTCGGCGGCACAACCGCCGTCGCCCGGTCGGCTCGCCCTGATTCAAAAGCTCGAAGCGAGCCGGCATGAATTCGATTTTCTGCAAGGTTTGTTGGTGGTGATGGCGCGGGAAGCGGCGATTGGGTTCGGTTCCACGCCGCCCAGCGATGCCAATATCCGCCGTTCGCTGGAACTGAATCTGCCGATGGCGGAAAAGGTGGTCTTGCTGAGAGAAGCGGCAGTTTACCGCCAAGCGCCGGACCAGGATCTGGTTCGGTATGCGTCGCTGTGGAGCAGCGCTCCGTTCGAGCGATTCAGCGGGATTCTGGCTGCGTCGTTTGACGCAGCGTTCGGAACAAGCGTGCGTGAAGCGGCACAGGCGGTGCGACCGTTGATCGTTGCGCACGGTGCAAGTCCCGCTCACTAAAGGCGAAAAATGCGCGGCAACCCTTGCGCCTGTTTTGTAATCACAAGGGTTGTCAAAAGGAAAGGTGAGGAGACGAATTTGGCAGCCGTCGTGCAATGGGGAAAACCACAAATCGCGGGTGCCGTGTCCCGCGAGGGGATTTCCTTTTTGCGATTGCCCACTGAACCGGCTCCGGCGCCGAGGAGGAACAAATGCCGATGATGGAACAGCAGGGAACCGTTACCCTGGAACAGCCGCTCACGCTTCCCGCGGAGGGCGCACAACTGCACGCCGACCTGATCGTGCCCGAGGAAGCCTACGGGCTGGTTGTGTTTGCCGCGGACGCACAAATGTGCCGCTCCTGCTCGCGCAGCCGCCGCATCGCCCGCGAATTCGAGCAGCAGGGACTGGCCGTACTGCTGGTGGATCTTTTCACCCCGGAGGAAGAGGTCCTTCGCTCCGGTGCGCCGCATGGGCAGACCAATCTGCTCGCCGGACGGTTGCGCGGGGTGATGGATTGGGTGGGACGCCAGGCCGACCTGAACGAGTTCCCGGTGGGCCTGTATGCCCAGGGCGATGCCGCCGGGGCCGCTTTGCGCTGCGCCGCGGAGGGTCCCAGTTCGTTCGCGGCGGTGGTTTGCCGCGACGCCCGGTTCGATTCCGTCGAGAGTTCTCTTGGATCGGTTCGCGCACCGGTCATGCTGCTGGCGGGCGCTTCCGATAGCCATGCGGTTGCGCGCAGCGAAGCGGCTCTGCTGGGCATTGGTTCAAAGCGCAAAGAAGCGGTGCTGGTTCCCGACTCGTCCGGTCGTCTGGACGACCCGGAAGAACTCGAAACCGTGGCCGAGCTGGCGGCGAACTGGTTCAGCGAATCGCTGATTGCGCTCTACTGATTGGGCTGGTTACGGGAATCAGAACGGCCGCGAATCCGAAGCAGCCGTCAAAAGCGAAGGCAAAGAAACAGGCGGGCTGTTCCCGGACGGAGCAGCCTGCCTTTCGTTTTTGCGCACGCCGACTCTTCCCCTGACGGCTCAGCGTCCAACTTTCCGTTTGCCTTGAAAGAAAGAGCGGCGGCCGATCGTAGGCCGCCGGGCGCGTCTATGGATTCGCCTGGCCGGCGGTTGTCGCCTGCTGAGGATGCGAAAGCCTTTCCTGCAGCCAGTCGATCGCATTCGAAATCGGATTGCCGCCGCTGACGTTTACCTGCTGCCAGTCCGTGGGCGTGGTCCAGAGGGCGCGGAACCTGTTCCAATAAATCAAGCGCGTGGCCGCGTCGTCCTTCAGGCCGGGCTGATCCACACGGAATTCCGGTGGCGGAGTGGCCGGCAGCGCGGTGTTATAGGGGTATTGGTGCTCGAGATCGTTGATGCCGATCATCCAATAGGCGTGGGCCAATTGCAGTTGGCGGGCGCGTTCTTGCGGTCCCCAGCCGGGATTGGCTTCGATGAATCCGGCCGGCGGCTCGTTTTTGAGCTCCATCGCAACCACTTTCTTGGGCGCCATCCGCGTGATGAGGAACGTCAGCGCGCCCGCGAGCAGAATCACGCCGAACACGGTGAACACCGTGCTGATGGAGCTGCCCACCGCTTTCTTCCTTGCCTGCTTTTTCGCCTGCTCGCGTTCCCGCTCGGCCGGAGAGGATCCGCTCGATCCCAAGCCGGATCCGCCGCGGTTGATATCCAGCCAGACGGCTTCGCGCTTGCGCTGCAGCCATTCCTCCTGCTCGCGTTCGAGGTCGGCGGCGTTGCGGGTGAGCAGTTCGTGGAAGCGTGTGGTGGCCATGTCGATGGTCGTCTGGGTCAGACTGGACAATTGCTTCTGCGTGTCGTCGAGAAAGTTCTGGCGCGACGACTTCATCTTGTCTTCGAGCCCGTTGAGGGTGGTATCGATGTGCCGCTGAAGTTCCTTCGTGGATCGTTCAGCCATCTCGCGCGATGTTTTGTCGAGTTCCGCTCCGATAGTTTCGAGCATGTCTTTCTGGAATCCCTGCCGGCGGAGCTCCTCGGTGGCCGCTTCGCGCAGGCCCTGGCGGTAACTTTCCAGGCTGGTGCGCAGCTCCGATTCGATTTCACCTCGAATCGCCTGGATCTGTTCGGAAGCGGAGCGGCCCGAGCGCGTGAGCGAATGCATCGCTTCCTCGCTCTCGCGGCGCACGGCTTGCGTGCGTTCTTCCCACCAGACGGAAAGCTGACGGCGGTAATCCTCGGTGACGGCCTTGCCGGCCGCTTCGACGGAGGCTTGCGCCTGCTCGGCTTTGCGGGCCATTTCCTCGCCCAGGCTGCGCCGGGAAGCGAGCGCCTGGTTTTCCACGGTCAGTCTGGCCGCTTCGGCGTGCTCGCGGATCTGCTCGGCCGAGCGTGCCAGCACTTCGTTGGCGTTGGTGCGGAGGGCTGCGGTCGCTTCGTTCACGGCGCGCTCGATCGCGCCGCTACGCCGCATCTCTTCCATCGCGGCTTCGAGCAGGCGCATCTGGTGCTCGCGAGCGCGGTTCCTCAGTCCTTCTTCGATTTCATTCTGGACGTTACGGAGTTGGCTCGAAGCCTGCTGCACGGCCTGCTCGATGGCCTGGCTTGCCGATTCCGCTTCGCGGTGAGCGGTCTGGGAGCGTTCCTCCCACCATTGTGCCAGACGGCCGCGATGCTTCCAGGAAATGTTTTCGAGCGAAGCCTCGACGCCCTCGAGGAGTGTGCGCGACGCTCCTTCCATGTCGCGCGCGAGGGCTGTCCGGGACGCTTCGGCTTGAGCGAGGAAGCGCTGGTTCGCCTGCTCGGCGAGTTCCTTGGCGTTTTCCTCGATCCTGGCGAGCGCCTCTTCGACCGCCTTGCGGTCGAATCCGCGTTTGCGCGCGGAATCGAGCGCGGCTTCGATCCACTGCTGCTGTGAATTTTCAATCCGCTGGCGAAGAGCCTCTTCGGCTTCGTCCGAAGCAGCGCCCAGCCGCGACGCCGCTTGCTCGACCTGCTGGGCGGCGGCGCGGCCCGCTTCCTCGGACTGGCGCCGGATCGCCGCAGTCTTCTGTTCGAGCCATTGGGAAATACGGACCTGATAATCCTGCTGCACCTGCTGGCCAGCCGATTCGAGCCAGTTGCGTCCGGCGGCTTCGAGCCTATCCTGCATGCCGCCGAGGAACGTTTCGGCCGCCTGTTCGAGCTTTCCGGTCACCTCGGCGACGGCGCGTTCTGAGCGGGCGCCGAGCGAGGCGCTGGAGCGATCAAGCAGTTCGCGAGCCGTCTGTTCGAGACGGGCGCGTGCTTCGCTGGTGACCTGGTCGCGGAATTCGCCGCTGCGGAGCTGCGCCGCGGCTTCTTCGACGACGCGGCGGCTCTCCTCGAGAGCCGCTTTGCGGAATTCCTCGGCGATCGTGCCGCGCGCCTTATCCAGCTGGGTGCGGCCCTTTTCACCGGCCTGCCTCACTTCTTCGATCGCCGCCTGCGCGCGCTCCTGCCACTGCTCGCCGATGCGCCGCTGCTGCTCCTCGAGCGCGCCTTCGATCGCGGCCCGGGCCGACGCGCTGAGCGTGCGCTCGACCGAGTTCAGTTTCTCGTCGATCCGGCCGATCGCTTCTTCGGCGCGCGTTTCGATCCGTTTCGAGGAGCGTTCGAGCACCTGATCGGTCAGGCGCTGCAACTCCTCGGCGGCGTTCTGGAATTTCGCCTGCGAAATTCCTTTTTCTTCGAGGTCCTTCGCGGCCTTTTCGACCGCCTGGCGATATTCCTCCACCTGCTTCTGGAAGGTGGCCTGGATGCGCTCTTCGGCCTGCCGGAGGCGGGCCATCGCTTCGTCGGTGGCCTGCGCCAGCCGTTGCGCGCCCGATTCCATCTGCTGGCGGGACGCGTCGCCCTGCTCCTTCAGCCAGCGCTCGATGCGCTGCTGATCGTCCTGGCGATTGCCCTGCGCGGTTGTTTCGATAGACGTAACGGCCAGCGCCTCGATCTTCTTTTTCGCCGATTCGAGAAGCTCCGCGTGGCGGCTGCGCAGCTCGTTTTCGAGCGCCGACCGCGAAACGTCCAGCTGCTGGCTAAGTTCCTGGCGGGCTTCGTCGAACCACTCGCGGGCTTCGGTGCGGAATTTCGCCGTGGCGTCGTCGGCCGGCCGTTCGGAAATGCCGCGATCCAGGCCGTCCATCGCCACTTCGATCGCGCGCCCATAGTCCTCCACGCGGCTGCGCAGGCTCGCTTCGATCTGTTCCTGCGTGGCGCGCAACTGATCCAGAGCTTCTTCGGTGGCGCGGGCGATCGTCGTCGTGCCGCCGCTGCCCGATTTCACCGCTGGCTTTTTCGCCTGGCGAGACGGCGCAGACCGTTCGACGCGTTCGCTGATTTCGATGGAGAGGCTTTCCTCGGTGACGGCCCCCATGCCCGTTCCAGGATCGGTTTCCGTTTCGGCACTGCGGGCTTCGCGTGACAGGCCTTCGTCCCGGGCTTTGGCTGCCTCGAGTTCGGAGAGTTCCCGGCCGAGGAGCTCCGCCAGACGCTCGGTCAGCGCGCTGTCGCCGGGTGGAGGGGCGTTCTTTCGGGAAGATTCGTCGTCGGGCCGCCAGATGTTTTTCAGAAGACTCACGATCGCCCTCCCACCAGAAGTGTCTTGGGGGTTCTGCGCGCCGTCAATGGAATTTCCCCGTTCGTCGCATCCTGCCTGTGCCTATTGCGACACGCCTCCTGCTCCGCCATATCCCGCCACCAAAGTGGGTGGTGGCAAATTGGCGGCGCAGGTGCCTTCCTTATAACGACCCATTATTGCCTAGAATGTAACCTGTAAAGAGGGAATCTTTTGGATTGTCTCCATTTAGACAATTGCAGGGTATATAGTACTAGGACTGTTAATTCTCCAAACATTTCGTCTTCTCATCGCCTCGGTTCGCCGAGTGCGCCGCGCGCGCACGTGGCTAAGCGGCTAGGGTTTGTTTTCCTTCGGCGTTTCATAGACAAATCCCATTTCTTGCGGCGTGGGAATCTGCGACGTCCGCCCGTACTGGCCGATGATCACGGTCATCCGGTTGATTTTCCGCTGGTAGAACTGGGCGAGTGTTTCATAGCGAACCGCAACGTTGCCGAGCCAGAACGGTTCGTACTGCCGGAGCCAGAGCTTTTTGTATTCCGTTTCGAGTTGCGTTGTCGCGTCGCGCAAATCCTCGAGGCGGCCGTTCGTCGAGCTGATTCGGTAGAGATCGTTGTAGGCGTCTTGCGGCGTGCCCATGTGGAGATAGGCATCGCGGTAGAGCTGGCTGACTTCCTGGGTGTACTGGATTTTCAAGCCGAGAGTGTCGAGCCGCTGCGCGGCGAAAATCAGGTCGTCAATCGTTGCCTGATGCAGGAGAGCGTGGTCGCGGTCGGAGTAAAACGTGGCGAGGGCGTCTTCGGCGTTGAGGCGGATTTGATGAGCCTGGGGCTGAGCCTGCTCGGCCCATTCGGCGCCGGCTTTGGAAAAGGGATCCAGCCAGAAAGAATCGTCGGAAGCGCCGCCCACGCCGGCGTCGCCCAGCAAGTCGTTCACCTGCGCCAGCTGCTGGATTGCCTGAGCGAACTGGTGGCCGGAATTACGATAAAAAGCCCAATCGTAGCTGTTCCAGAATTGGCGGATCGAGGATTGGCCCGGCTGCCATCCGCAGGCGCCGCCGAAAACGAGAGCGGGCCAAGTCATATCGAGCAGAGATTCGCCGTCGTCATTCCACGTGGTGTTGAGGACGCCGATGGAATGATATTTCTGGCCGTCGCGGGTGAAATTGCGAATGTTGATGAAGGCCGAATCGAGGCTGGGGAAAATGACCTTCCAATTGCCCGCGCCGGGGGAAACCATCGTCTGGATTCCCGCTTTCGCATACGGTTCGATTTGGTCGTCGTAATTATCCCGCGGGCCGTATTCCCAGGGCACGGCGATCATGTC
>JAKAOH010000144.1 GCA_021812285.1 Acidobacteriota bacterium
CGCTCGGCGTCGAAGGCACAATCCGGCGCGATCTGAGCCTGGCGGTGAAAGAGCGGGCGATGCAGGTGGGTGTGGTGTTCCTGCTGCTGTTGATTCTGATCGTCACCTACAACGACATTTTGAAGCTCGTCACTCCCTCGCACTGACCGGGCCGCGCCGCTTCATTCCTTCCGCGATTTCCGGGGATTCAGCTGCGTTCGCCGGCGCGTTCCGGCTGACGGCGGCGTATCGCCACGCGGCCGCCGATGAGCCAAAGGACGAGGGACCCCGGTACGAACGTGGGTTTTGTGACGAGGGGCAAAAATCCGGCGGCGATCAGAGCGAGCGCCAGCCAGATGTGCCAATCCCGTTCGAGGCTCCAACCAAATTCCTCGAATCTTTCAGCGGCCACCTGAAGCGACAGCAGCGGCAGCGAATACAAACGCACCTTCCAGTGCCAATCGGTTCCGCAGGCGGTGATCCCCTCGACGTTGTAATTGGGCAAGTAGAGCGCTCCGGCCATGCGAGGCTCTTCGATGGCGGAAGGCTCAGGCGCCGGCTCCGGCGAGGAAAAGCTGAATTGGTTTTCTTCACCCGGTTCGGGCTCGGCTGCGGGACGAGCGGGAACCGCGGCGGCAAATGGAACCTTTCGCTCGATGCGATTTTCGGGAACCGACGCGCGGAGGGAGTTCCGCGACGGTTCGGCAATCGGCTCGGCTTGAGAACTTTTTCGAGAAACGGCCGGGTCGGCATTCGCGCATGAAACCGGCGTGGCCACGATGTGATTGGCCGCGGCATCCGTTACGCTGTCGAGAAGAACGGGGAACATGAAAGCGCCGGCGTCCCAGCGGAGCGTGGCCGGCGCCGGTTTGGTGGATGCAAAGGATGGCGGAGGGATGAGAGGCTCCTCGGCCGGGACTTCGGCGGTTTGACAGGACGGAGTGACGGGCGCGAGCGGGACTTCCGGCGCTGACACCAAAGAGGGCGCCTGTCCTGGCGCCGCGGAATCGGGCGGTTCGAGGGTCAAACATGAAGTTTCGAGCAGCGGCTGCTGGGGCGCTTCTACGGCGTGGTCTTCGGCGGGCAAGACGACCATCGCGGACTCTGCAGCTATTTCCTGTGGCGAAGAATCTAGGACCAGAGCGGTCTGCTCAATTTCCAGAATGGGCGTCTGGGGGAGGGCAGCGGTCAGCGCCGGCGTCGTCGGCAGCTCACCGGAGTTTGCAATTTCGGGCGAGGCGGTTTCAGCTGTCGAGACTCCCATCCAGAGATCGAATTCCGCGCGCGAAGCTGCGTCGATTTCCAGAATTTCCATGTCCGCGCTCCGCCCCGAACTGGAGACGGACCGGACGATTCCCGTGCCGGTGACTTTCTTTTCCGGCGAAAGATGAAGCGTGAAGCGGAGTTTGCTCTGAACTACCAGCGGATAGGCCGCGCTGATCCGCATGCTGTTTTCGGCCATCGACAGAACGATGCCGCCATTGTCCCGCTCGAAATCGATCGAGATGAGCGAACCCATTCCGGCGAGCAGTTCGCGGCGCGTTGCGGTTGCCATGACCCTCCTTGGTCCGGTCCAGCGTTCCAGTACGATCCGAGCGCGGCTTTTTGGGCGCGCGGATTTTCACAGGGGTATGTGCAAGCGCAGTGCCAGCTGCATTGCTTGTCCATGCCGATTTTTCCCGCGAACGTGCATGTACGTCCTTGAGCAGCTCCGGGCCTGTGAAAATCGCTGCACACTTGAGCCTGCCCGGTGGATGCGGATGGTAGGAGTACGACGCCTGAACCGCCGACTCGTGTAAAATGAAACTTCGGCATTGGCGCGGCAGACCTCGCTTGGCGCGGGATGAATGGGGCGGGCGACACCAGCGGCAGGCTTGGATTTACCGGCTCCGGTCCGGCGCCGAAAACGGGAGGAATGATGGCGCTCAGCCCCTCGCATCGGGTTTCGAGCGGGGAACGCATCAATATCAGCTCGGAACCGGGCCGGCTGGAAAACGAGTTGGCGCGGCGCGGGATCCGGCTGACCCGGCAGCGGCGCACGCTGTTGCGCATCATAGATACGGCTCCCGAACATCTGAACGTCGAAGTTCTGCTCGAAAAGGCGCAGCACGCCGATCCGCGGCTGAACCGGGTCACGGTTTACCGCACGCTCGATCTCTTGAAGCGTCACGGCCTGGTGGACGAACTCGACCTGCTGCACTTGCGCGGGCATCAGCACTTCTACGAAACCCGCGGCCCGCGCGACCACATTCACGTTGCCTGCCTCGGCTGCGGCAAGGTGCGCGAAGTCGAAAGCGAGCTGTTCGACCGTCTGAAACAGCAGATCGCCCGCGATTGCGACGTCGAAATCACGGTGGCTCGGACAGAAATCGGCGGCTACTGCGCCGCTTGCCGCCGCAAAGCCTGACGCGCCGCTCGCGAATCTCTCACCGGGCGATTTTCCCGAACCCAATATTCCCCAGTGGGGAAACTTCAAACTTCCAGACCGTGCCCGGCGGAGCCAAATTGGGCCGGGGAACGTGATACACGAAATCGTTCGTCCGTGGCCACGCGGTACAGGCACGAGCGCCTCTGTCGAGCGGCCAGAGTGGACCTGCGCGGGCGCCAGGCAGGGACTCGAGACGCCCGAAAGGCCTCCTGTCGAAAATACTTTGCTTTTTTCTTGAACGAGCGACTTCGAATTTGGTACATGAGCGACACGTTGGAGAAACGGAGGCCTCAATGAGGTCGTTCTCCGAACGAACCAGACTCCAAACGCTCAGGAACCTCTCGGCCGATGCGATCGAGCCGGGTCTTCGCAATCGCTTGTGGAACGTCATTCATGCTTCCTGCTTCAGCTCGCCCGCGTGGAGCCCGGACCTGAACGCGTTTGTCGATCGCCTGTGGGACGAATATTTCAAATGGCCGCAGGATTCCATCCCTCACGCTACGGTGCTGCAGAAGATTCGCGACTACTACTTTCACGCCGAATGGAACCAGGTGTACGACTTCATCGAATTCTGCGCCGGAGCTTTCCCCGAGAACGACTCGAACGCTCGGTTCACCGCGAAGGTCAACGGTGTCTTCACGCAGGAACTCGCGCCCTACCGCTTTCTCGGCCGGCGGCTGGTGCGCGTGACTTCCCCCGAGGAATTCGATGCGATCGAACAGGCGCTGGCGAGCGTGGATCTGCTCGAAGCAATTCGCGAAAGGCTCCATCGCGCTTTCGATCTGCTCGCCGATCGCCGCGCGCCGAACTACCAGGCGTCCGTCCGGGAATCGCTCGAGGGATTGAAGGCCCTGGATAGCTCTCTGGGCGAGAGCGCGCCGAAATTCCTGCGCGGCATGGCCGAAGCGGTCGAATCGGGGCTTGCTTGCCTGGGCCGGCCGGAGAAGGCGCCGCTGATGAAGCGCGTCTGGCGGGGCCTGTCTGGCCGGCGACACGCGCGGCGGCAGGATGCCGGATTTGAGGACGCGAAATTCGCGCTCGTCGTCTGCTCGGCTCTTGTGAATTACGCCGTAGGAAGAGCCGCACGGGCGGATTCCGAGCTGGAGGACGGCGTCCTGCATTGCGCCAAAGCCCAGGCCTGACCGCGTGGCGCCCGTGCCGGTTTCCCGCCGCTGAAGGGGACAGTTGTCTGTCGGATTTCGGAGCAGGGAAGGCCCGCCTAGACGGAGCCGGCTTTGGGCGGTGTGCGAACGCGGCTGATCCGGTCGAAAAATTCGCGCGCGCGCGCGGCGTCGCGAAGCACCTGAACGCGCAGGTCGGCCGGCGAAGCGAATTTTTTCTCCGGGCGCAGGCGCGTGCAGAATCTCACTTCCAGGGAACCTTCGGTAATGTCGCGGGAAAAATCGAGCAGGTAGCTTTCGACTGTCAATCGCGAACCGTCGAACGTGGGACGCGTGCCCACATTCGTCGCCGCGCGGTAGCGGCCGTCGACGAGAACGGCTTCGGTGGCGTAGACGCCGCGGCCGGGAATTAGCTCCTGATTCCACGCCAGATTCAGCGTTGGCGCCACCAGCTTGCGGCCCAGTCCCGCGCCGGCCTGGATTTTTCCGCTCAGCGCGAACGGCCGGCCCAACATCCTGGCGGCGAATTCCACGCGCCCGGCGGCAACCGCCTGTCGCACCCGCGTGCTCGAAACCACCTGCCCCCGAAAGCGTACCGAGGGAACGATGCCCACGGCGAAACCTAGGAGCAAACCCAATTCCGAGAGCGTGAGCGCGTCGCCCTCTTGCCGGTGGCCAAATCGGAAATTTTCGCCGACGAAAACGTCCGATGCGTGGAGCGTTTCCACCAAAATGCGGGCCGCGAAATCCCGCGGCGAAAGCCGCGCGAATTCGGGCGTGAAGGGAAGAACGAGCGCCGCGGCGACTCCGGCGGCTTCAAAACCCTCCAGCCGCTGATCGAGAGTCGCGATCAGCGGCGGCGCCGATTCGGCCCGCAGAACCCGAGTGGGATGCGGATCGAACGTGGTGACCACCGAGCGCTGCCCGGTGGCGCGGGCGCGCTCGACCACGCGAGCCAGAATTCGCTGATGGCCAAGGTGCAGCCCATCGAAATTGCCAACCGCCGCGACGACGGGTTCATCGCCGGCTTCCCGCCGCCACTCCTCGGCCGAGCGTACCACGCGCAGCGTCACGCCAGCTGCACCTCGAAGCTCAAACCGTCGTAGGCGAGCTTCACGTGATCCGGCAGTTCGCGGTTCGTTTCCTCGTGCGAGAGTTCGTGCGCGATGTGCGTGAACCAGGCGCGGCGCGGCCGAACCTCTTCCACCAGCGTGAGCGACTGCTCCACGGTCGAGTGCATCGGATGCGGCGTGTGCCGCAGCGCGTCGAGCACCAGATCGTCCAGGTCTTCGAGCAGCGGTTTCGATTCCTCCGGTACGGAGCTGAAATCGGTAAGGTACGCGGCGCGGCCGAAACGGAACCCCAGCACCGGGATCGGGCCGTGCCGCGCGGGAATCGGCGTCATCGGAACGGGCTGGTCCGCCACCTGAAACGGGTCGAACGGACCTTGAATTTCGTTCAGCTCGATCGAGGGAACGGTGCTGTACAGGCCGGGCTCGAAAATGTAAGCGAAGGTCCGGCGCAGGATCGCGAGGGTGTCGGCGGACGCGTAGAGCGGAATGTGGCTTTTCTGCCGCATGTTGTAGGGGCGAATGTCGTCGAGCCCGAGGATATGATCGGCGTGAGCGTGCGTGTAAACGACGGCGTCGAGCCGCGAAACGTCTTCGCGCAGCGCCTGCGCGCGGAAATCGGTGGACGTATCGATCACGACGTTTCGTCCGGCGTGCGAGAGCAGAATGGAAGAGCGGGTGCGCCGGTCGCGCGGGTCGCTCGAACGGCAAACGGGGCAGCGGCAGCCCAGCGTCGGCACCCCCATCGAAGTTCCGGAGCCGAGCACCGTGAGCCGCAGCGACGCCATCGCCTAGAGCTTGCCTCGTCCCCTCTCGCGCGCGGCGGCGGCCGCGGCGGCCTTGGACATTTCCAGGTAGCTCATTTTCAGGCTGCCGATCACGTCGAGCAGTAATTGTTCTTCTTCCTGGGCCAGGTTGCCGCGCGTTTTTTCGCGGAGTGCGTCCAGCATGTCCACCACCTCGCGCGCGCCTTCCAGATCCACCATCGGCTGGCCCGTGCGCGGATCGGCCATGCCGCCTAGCAGCGCGACCGCGTTGCGCGCCACCAGATCGATCAGCATCTCGAACGCGGGCAAGCGAGCCGGTGCCGGACCGGTTTCCTGTGCGGCGGCGGGTTGCGTCTTGCCGTCGGCGGCTTTTTTCTCGGGTTTGGCCGGTTCGGTTTTCTTTTCCTGCTCGATCTGTTCGCGCGCGTCTTCGCGCAATTCGCCTTCGGTATTGAAAAGCCTGCGATCGATTACGCGAAACGTGTCGTCATTCTGGTTTTGTTGCGCCATTGGGTTGTTCTCCAGCGCGCCGGGCGCGGGACTCGGCAAGACCGCTTTCGGTTCGAGGGGTTTTGACCGTCGCCGGACTCGCAGAGTTCAGGTCGCCCGAAATCCGCCGTTTCTTCGCCCGTCGTCGGCGAGTTTACCATCGCGCCCTGCCCACGGCCAAGCTGGCCTGCCGCCCCGCAACTCCCCATGTAGCGCCGGAATGCAGCTGGCGCAGTGGCACGGGCACTCCTGCCCGTGCGGGTTGCCGCAGCGCCGGCTTCTAGCGCCTGTGTCAGAAGTTCCCTGCATGGCCTTTCGGGGGTCGGAGCGGAACCTGTCCCGAAAAACTCGGGAGCTCCGACAGTAACGCCCGCGTAAAAGCCAAGAGCGGAACCTGTCCCGGCAAGGCCGGGAGCCCCTGAAGAATGGCGACTTTTACATGGAACTTGCAACCCGCGACACTAGCCGGCGCAGTGGCACGGGCACTCTTGCCCGTGCGGGTTGCCGTAGCGCAACAAGGATTTTCTTGCCGACTCGGCCAAATGTAGAATGACACCCATGTCCAGGAAACCAATCTCTCAGGGCGTGGTCCACCCCGTACCGGCGGATTTACGGAAAGTTCTCCTTTCCGACCCTGCGGCGCTGGAAAAGTGGGAAGACATCACGCCACTCGCGCGCAACGAGTGGATCTGCTGGGCCATCTCCGTCAAGAAACCGGAAACCAGAAAGCAGCACGTTGAGCGCGTCCGCACGGAACTGAAAGAAGGAATGCGCCGCCCCTGTTGCTGGCCCGGCTGCCCTCACCGCTGAAAGCCGCCACAGACACCCCTGCCTCGCGCACCACGCCGGCCTCACCACTCAGACCCATCCCTTGCGCGGTCTTGATCTCGCTTTTACTCTGTTGCCGTCATGACATGCGCGCAAAACCTCGCGATATTGCCGTACCCGGCCGCGCCGCCGCAGCGTATCCTTCCGCCCAAGCCGCAGGACCTCAAACCCCAGGTGTCGCCCCCTAAATCTCCTCGCCGAAACCAGCAGGGTGGTAAGTCGAATTTTCGTTATTTCTCCCCGAAAACCGTACATTTCTCTCACGCCACAAATTTCCAGGACGAGAATGCGCTGTATTCATGCGCCGATCCGCAATTCGCTTCCAATTCCACCTCACGACTCGAATCGTACAAAATCGTCCACGGCCGCCATGCGAGACCCTCATCTCGTGACGCCCTCCGCATCCCTTACGCCAGTACTCATCCCTATGAAACGAAGCTTCTTGTAGCAAAAACAACCCCACTTTCGCCGGCCCCGCAAGTGACGCCTTCACGATTCCTGAAATCGTCACGAATTTCTGGCGCCGCTGACCGTTCCTCGAGGGCCCCGGCGGCTTGCGCGCGTCGCTCGCGATGCCGTACAGTTGGCATCTCGCATCGTTTGCCGCCTATGTCCGGGAGAAAAGCCGTTCGCTCCGGCGCCGCGCGCGCCGGGCGGGAATTCGCAAAACTGGTGGAAGTGCAACAGCGCTTGCGTGCGCCGCGTGGCTGCCCGTGGGATCGCGAACAGTCCCACCAGTCCCTGAAACCGTTCCTTCTCGAGGAAACCTACGAAGTGCTCGAAGCGCTCGATTCGGGCGACGACCGGAAACTCGTGTCCGAACTCGGGGATCTGCTGCTCCAGGTGGTTTTCCACGCGCAACTCGCGGCGGAAACGAAGCGTTTCGACGCGGCCGACGTCGCGCGAGCGATTCGCGAAAAACTGGTGCGGCGACATCCGCACGTTTTCGCGACGGGACGCGCGCGAACGTCCGCGGAAGTCCTGAAACGATGGGAGGAACTCAAAGCCGAGGAGCGGCGCGCGGAAGGCGAACCGGAACGCCAATCGGTGCTCGACGGCGTGAACCGGAACCTGCCCGCGCTGGCCGAAGCTTTTCAGATTTCCCGGCGCGCGGCGAGTGTCGGGTTCGATTGGAAAAACCTGGACGGCGTGGCGAAGAAGATCGAGGAAGAACTCGGCGAATTGCGCCGCGCCGCGCGCAGGGCAGGGAAGCGCGGAAAAACGCGCGCAGGCGCGAGGCAGGCACGCGAGCAGCGCAACGTGGAGGAAGAGGCCGGCGATCTGCTTTTCGCCGCGGCGAACGTGGCGCGTTTCCTCGGCCTGGACCCCGAAATCGCGTTGAAGAAAGCGAACCGGAAATTCGAGCGGCGTTTCCGCCATATCGAACAGCAGGCAGGGCGGAACGGCCGCCGGTTGGAAGAACTACAAATGGAGGAACTGGATAAACTGTGGAATCGGGCGAAACGGTTGCGACGCAAGTGAAAATCGAATACAGACATTGCCGCACTCATCAGGAATTTCGGGCTTGCCAGGCCGTCGAGCACGCCGTCTGGAGCGATCCGGAAATGGAAGTCCCGTTCACGCTCTACGTGGTTGCCGAGGAGACGGGAGGGCAGGTGATTGGAGCGTTCGAAGGCGAGCGGATGGTCGGCTTCACGTTTGCGTTCGCCGGGCTGCACGACGGGAAACCCTACCTGCATTCGCACATGGCCGCCGTGCTCCCGGAGGCGCGGGATCGCGGCGTCGGCCGCGGGCTGAAGCTCTTCCAGCGCGCGGATGCGCTCGCGCGCGGTATCGAGTGCATCGAATGGACGTTCGATCCGCTCGAAGTGAAAAACGCCTATTTCAACCTGATGCGGCTGGGCGCGGTGGTGCGGCGGCTGATTCCGAATTGCTACGACATCACGGCAAGCCCGCTCCATTCGGGATTGCCTACGGATCGTTTGGTGGCGGAGTGGGACCTGCGTTCCGAGCGCGTCGAGCGGTGTCTGCGCGGTCTTGCGCCGGTCGTCGGGTTCAGCCCGCGCGCGGAACGCGTGGACGTGCCGCGAGAACTCGAGGAGTGGAAGCGCAGCGACACCGAAGCCGCGCGCCAGGCGCAAACGCGGATTCGCGAGTCGCTGGAAGGATGGTTTCGCCGCGGCTACGCCGTGGTCGCGATTGAAACGGGAAACGGCGCGGCGAGATACGTTTTGGAACCGGAAGGCGTGGCGTAAGCGCGTAAGCCTTCCAAGCGGCCGGCCTCCACGCCGTCTTTCGGTGGCGCGGAGGTCCGCGCGATTTCTGATTCGAGGATGAAAACGATGCAGATCCGGCGGATGACCCTGCGCGAAATTCACATGAAGCTGCTCGCTCCGTTTGAGACGAGCTTCGGACGGACGGAAGAGCGGCGCATCCTGCTCATCGAAGCCGAATGCGACGGCGCAACCGGCTGGGGCGAAGTGACGGCTGGAGAAACGCCCGGCTACAGCCCGGAAACCACGGATACCGCCCGGCACATTCTGACAGATTTCCTGTGGCCCGCGGTGCGCGGCAAGCAGTTCGCTTCGGCCGCTGAGTTCGGTCCGTTGATGGAGCGGGTGCGCGGCCACAATATGGCCAAAGCCGGCCTGGAAACCGCGGTTTGGGACGCCGAAGCGAAGCAGAAGAACGTGTCGCTGCACAAACTGATCGGCGGCACTCTCGCGGAAATTCCGTGCGGCGTTTCGATCGGCATTCAGGAATCGCACCAGAAGCTGCTCGAAAAAATCGAAAAGGAGCTGGCCGCGGGATATCAGCGGATCAAAATCAAAATCGCGCCCGGCCGCGATTTGCCCGCGCTCGAAGCCGTCCGCGCGCGGCA
>JAKAOH010000145.1 GCA_021812285.1 Acidobacteriota bacterium
CCGATCTCAGCTACGCCGTCGGCGGTGCGATAAATTACAAGAGGAGTCGCTAAAGGTGCGGCTCCTTTGGCGATGCCATCGAAACGTGTGCGCTTGCGAGAGCGACGCAGCCGGCAGCCGCGTCGCCGCGCGTAACGCCAGGGACTATTTTGGCGCGAGAATCTTGTCGAGCAGGTCCGGAGTGCCGGCCACGCGCACCAACTCTGGATAGCGCAAACCGCCGTGATAGTTGATATGGATCGTCTGGAATTTCCCGCCGCGCTGGACCAGGAATTTGATCGGCGCCGTCGTCTTTTCCGCTTTCAGGATGGCCTCGCGCAGCGCGGCGACGCTGAATGCCGTTCCGTTCACCGCGAAGATCCGCATTCCCGGCGTCATCCCGGCCTTGAACGCGGGACTGTTCCACCAAACGCTTCCCAGGCTCCCGTCCGCGCCGACGATGAATCCGAGCGAAGTGCTCAAATCGGCGCTGAACTGGAACGCTCCGGACGCTTTCATCCACGCCGGCGCCGTATCGGTGTAGGCCAGCCGATACCCTCCGCGCGTGATGCCGCCGAGCGGCGTTTGCGGATGCAGCTCGTAGATGCGCGTCCGCAGGAAATGCGCCCAATCGTAGGGCTGGACTTTGTTCAACGCCGAGACGATGTCCTGGAACGTATACGTGCGCGTGACGTAGCTGCCGTTGTCGATGCCATAAAATTCCCGTGCGAAATCATCCAGCGATTTCCGCCCGCCGCTCAATTGGCGAATCTTCGTGTCCGCGTCGAGCCAGACGAGCAGGCCCTCCATGTAGTAGTCTTCGCCGCGGAGCCAACTCGGCCAGGTCACCGGCCGGCGCTGCGAGATGGTCGGCTGGTTCGTCGTATCCACCAGCGGGCGCCAGTCGCGGCCCGGGCTCGCTTCGAAATTGGCGGCGATTCGCGCGATGAGGTCTCGCGTTTCCGATGGTGTGCGCATCCCGGCGCGCGCGGTCAGGACGTAGCCCCAATATTCCGTCAAGCCTTCGTACACCCACAGGAGATCGTCCTGCATCGGAACGTTGAAGTTCGGCGTCCACAGATCGGCCGGGCGCCGGAATTTGCCGTTCCACGAATGCGTGTACTCGTGCCCCAGCAGATCCCGTTCGCCAACGCCCGCGGCCCAGTCGGTGAAGTAGTTCGCGCTGGTGCCGTCTTCGCTCGACTGATGGTGCTCGAGACCGGCGAAGCCGACGGTGCCGCTGAGAGACAGCAAAAAGTCGTAATGCGCGTAATGATGCGAATGGAAAAGCTTTTGCGCCTGCGCCACCAGATTGCGATGGAGTTGAAGCTCCTCAGGGGTGACGTCGAGGTCTTTCGGAGAATCGGCGAAAACGTCCAGAAAAACGCGGTTGTCCGGGCCGCTCGAAAGATCCAGGCGCCGGTAATTGACACCCGCATAGAGCGGCGAATCCACCAGCGTGTTCAGGCTGGTGTCCTTGAAGCGGACTACGTCGCCGTCTTGCGATTGAGTCGAGAGCGCCGTGGCGAAATGCCAGCCGTCAGGCAGCAGGAGGCTCGGCGCGAAGGTGATATCGCGCGAAAAATGGCCCGCCGGATAGAGCAGCACCGTGTTCCAGGAAAGATCGAGGATTTCCGATGAAAAGGTGATGCGTCCCTGGTCCGGCCGCAGCGGCGTCAGGTAGTCGAATTTCACGCCCAGCGCGCTCACGCCTGCGGGCACGTCCACGTGAAAAGCGTAGACGTTCACGCGGTCGCGCACCCACGGAACGCGCTCGCCGTTCGCCGTGATTTCGATTCCCGCGATTTCCGAAATCGGCCCGGTCGGCGAATGCGTTCCGGGAATCCATTGCGGATAGAGCAGCGTCATCTCGCCGGGGTGCACGGGAACGGTTTCTCTCACTTCGAGCACGCGGTGCGTGACGTCTTGCGCGGACACCTGCAAACCGACTACACCCGGATAGGGCCGGTCCACCGGTGCTTGGATCGGCGGCGGCAGCGGCGCGGGCTGCGGTCCGGCCAGTTGTTGCGCCAGCGCGGGCACCGCAAAAACGCAGCAGAAAAACGCCAGCAATATGGTTGTCGTTACGGCCGTTCGGGTTCTGGATCCGGGTGGGCAAATCCTACGCTGTGCAAGCAACATGCGGAATGCGCCTCCTCGCGTACAAATGGGGTCGAAAGCTCGGTTCCGGTTTTCCGAGCCGCAAAATCGCGCGGGCACTCACGTTCTTCCCTTCGCGGTCCGGCGTAGCATAGTTCCGATGCCTCAGCGATGCAACCTGCCGGCCATCTTTTCGAAAAGTGCCTTCGCTGTTCTACGCGAGCGGGGGATCCGCGATCGTTTGGTGGGAGAAAGGAATGGCGCGCCTGGGGCGATTTGAACGCCCGACCTCTGGTTCCGGAGACCAGCGCTCTATCCGGGCTGAGCTACAGGCGCGCGGCAAGCGACCTTATTCTACCGCATGCCGCGCCATTCGGCCGTATCCGACGCCCGGTCCGCGTTTCATCCGCTCGCCAGGCTGCGAATGTGCTTGGCCAGTTTTTCGATCTCGGTGGTCGTGTGGATCATGTTGAGCGAAAGAATTCTGCTGGAATCGGTTTTCTCCACCTGGTGTTCGAGCTTGGAAGCGAGGTCGAGAAGCCGCTTGGCGTCGCGCACGATCTCCTTCTGATCTTCCTTCAGCACCACCTTCGGATCGACCGTCGGCATCGGCGGAAGCTGGAGCCACGGGGGCGTAACCTGGCCGGGCTGGACGGGACCTTGTTGTGATTGCGGCGAGCTGGGGAATTGATTCTGCCCGGGCGGCGCGGAACTAGGAAATTGCCCGGCTCTCGCCGCTAAGCTCGCGGGATACGCCAGCAGCGGAGCCGCGAACAATCTACCGATGAATTTTCTTCGATCCATCGAAGCTGCTCCTCGGGGCGCGAAGTCCTGGGACCGCGGGCCCCACCTCGACGAATTGCCAATCGCCGTCTATTCTATGCCCAAACACGCTACGATGTCCGCGTGTGGGGGAAGCGGCCCCCTGAATTCAATCCGAGGAGGGGTCATGGGACAGGTAAGTCACGAACAGGCCGAGATGCTGCTGCGGCTGTACGAGCTGAGGCGCGAATCGCGCATGCGCGAGGCGCGCGATTGGTTCTTCCGGAGTTTCCATCCCCAGTCGCTTGCCGATCGCGCTTCGCTCTCGCCCCAGGAAGACGCCAGCGTGCGCATGGTGGTGAGCTATTGGGACATGGTTGCGAATCTGGTGAAGCGTGGGATGGTGGACGAGGACCTGTTCTTCGAAACCACGGCCGAATTTTGGATCGTGTGGGATCGCATCAAGCCGATTTCCAACGACGTTCGCACGGCCACAAAAGACCCGCACGTCTGGGAAAACCTCGAAAAACTGGCGGTGCGGTACGAAATCTGGCGCGAACGCCGGGCTCCTGGCTCTATTGCCGCCATGCACGAGATGCTGAATCGCGCCCGCGCCGCGCAAACCGGCAATTCGTGACGCTCGAAGACGCGCTTCGCGGCGTGTGGCGACAAGCGATGGCCGAAGGCGCCACGGAAGTCGAACTCGAAGGGCGGCGCTTTCCGGTGCGCCGCACTCACACCGCGAATTTGCTCCAAGTGGATTTCGTCTTCCGAGGCGAGTCGCTGCGCGGCCTCGAACAGAATCCGCGCACTGGCTCCCGCTGGGCCGCGCTCGCTCGTTCCGGCGCCAAGGTGATGCAGTTTCTTTCCTCGGGCCGCTACATTGGCGCCGTCGTGGACGAAAAAGTGACGCTTTACGGAAAGCCGTCGGCACGACGCTCGGGCGTGAAATAGCCCCGCTTAGCGCCGGCCGGCGCGGACATCCTGTCGTTCAGTCGCACAGGCATCTTCCTTGTGGCTGGCGCGCCCAGGCGGAGTGCGCCCATCGCCCGCCAACAATGCGATAATTCAATCAGCATGCCTGCGCCCGATTCCCCTCCGCGCTCCGCTTCGCTCGATTGGGCTCACCCGCTCGTTCGCGAATGGTTTTTCGACCGTTTCCCTTCGCCCACCGAGCCCCAGGAACTCGGCTGGCCGCACATCATCTCGGGGCGCGACGTCCTGATCTCCGCTCCCACCGGTTCGGGCAAAACGCTGGCCGCATTCCTCGCCGCGATTGACCGGCTGGTGCGCAAAGCGCTTTCGGGGACCCTCGAAGATCGCACCGAAGTCGTCTACGTTTCGCCGCTGCGCGCCCTTTCCAACGACGTTCACAAAAATCTCGAATTGCCTCTCGCTGAAATCCTCTCGCTCGCTGAGCTCCGCGGCCTGGCGATGCCGCCGATTCGCGCCTCGGTTCGCACCGGCGATACGCTCGCTCCCGAACGCCGCAAAATGCTCGTGCGTCCGCCGCACATTCTGGTGACCACGCCCGAATCGCTCCACATCCTGCTGACCGCCGAGGGTGGGCGTCGCCTGCTGCGCGCGGCGGAAACCGTCATCGTGGATGAAATCCACGCCGTCGCGGGCGATAAGCGCGGCGCGCATCTCGCGCTTTCGCTCGAGCGCCTGGAATCGCTCGCCGAGCGCCGGGTTACGCGGATCGGCCTTTCGGCGACGCAGAAGCCGGTCGAGCGCGTCGCGCGTTTTCTCTCGGGCGCGCGACCGCTGCCCGCGATCGTCGAACTCGGCCGCGACCGTCCGCTCGATCTTGCCGTCGAAGCGCCTGCCGGCGACCTCGGTCCAATCGCCTCGAACGAATTGTGGGACCAAATCTACGATCGCGTGGTCCGGCTTGCCTCGGAGCATCGCTCGACGCTCGTTTTCGTCAATACGCGCCGGCTTGCCGAACGCATGACCTTTCATCTGGCCCAACGCATGGGCGAACGGGCGGTCGCGGCGCATCACGGCAGCCTCGCGCGGAAACTGCGGCTCGATGCCGAGCGCCACTTGAAAGCCGGCGAGCTTAAGGCGCTCGTCGCAACGGCCTCGCTCGAACTCGGAATCGACATCGGGGCGGTGGATCTGGTTTGCCAGATTGGCTCGCCGCGCTCGATTGGCGTCGCGCTGCAGCGAATCGGGCGTTCCGGCCACTGGCGCGGAGCGATTCCGCGCGGGCGCCTGTTCGCCACCACGCGCGACGAACTCATCGAATGCGCCGCGCTCGTTCGCGCGATGCGCGCGGGAGATCTCGACGCGATCCGTATTCCCGAAGCCTCGCTCGACGTTCTCGCCCAGCAGATCGTCGCCGCCTGCGCTTCCGAGTCCTGGGAAGAAGACCGGCTCTTCGCCATGGTGCGCCGTGCCGATCCTTATCGCGACCTTTCGCGCCGCGAGTTCGACGAAATCGTCGAAATGCTTTCCGAAGGCATCGTCGCGCGTCGAGGCCGCGTCGGCGCGTGGCTGCATCGCGACCGCGTGAACGGCCGGTTGCATGGGCGTCGCGGCGCGCGCCTCGCCGCGATCACCAACGCCGGCGCGATTCCCGAAACCGCTCTTTATCCCGTCGTCGCGCTGCCGGAGGGCGCGGTCGTTGGCTCGGTGGATGAGGATTTCGCGGTCGAGAGCCTGGCCGGCGACGTGTTTCTGCTCGGCACGCATTCCTGGAAAATTCGCCGCGTCGAAAAAACGCGCGTTCTCGTCGAGGACGCCGCCGGCGCGGCGCCCAACGTTCCGTTCTGGCGTGGCGAAGCGCCTGGCCGCACGGCCGAGCTTTCCGCCGCCGTTGCAGCGCTGCGCGAGGAAATTGCCGCGCGCGTTCCGCCTCCCGCGCATCCGCGTGACTCCGCCGAAACGCGCGCCGCGGCGGCGTGGCTCGTCGAAACCTGCGGCCTCGATGCCGCTGGCGCGGAGCAGGCGATCGAATACGTCGTCTCCGCTCGCGCCGCGCTCGGGGCGGTTCCGGATCAGCGAACTGTAGTTGCCGAGCGCTTCTTCGACGAAAGCGGCGGCATGCAGCTCGTCATTCACGCGCCGTTCGGCTCGCGCATCAACAAGGCGTGGGGCCTCGCGCTGCGCAAGCGCTTCTGCCGTTCCTTTAATTTTGAATTGCAGGCTGCCGCCACTGACAACGGCATCGTGCTCTCGCTTGGTGAGCAGCATAGTTTTCCGCTCGCAAGCGTTTTCGGCTTTCTGAACGTCCACACGGCGCGCCATCTGCTCGAACAGGCCGCGCTTCCCACGCCGCTGTTCACCTCCCGCTGGCGCTGGGACGCGTCGCGCGCTCTCGCTTTGCCGCGTTTCCTCGGTGGGCGCAAGGTGCCGCTGCCCGTGCAGCGCATGCGCGCCGAGGACCTGCTCGCCGCCGTTTTTCCCGAAGCCGCCGCCTGCCAGGAGAATCTTCCCGCCGATATCCCGATTCCCGATCACCCGCTGGTGCGCGAGACGATGCGCGACGTTTTGCATGAAGCACTCGATCTTTCCGGCCTCGAACGCGTCCTCGCTCGTCTTGCCTCGGGCGACATCCGCGGGGTCGCGGTGGATACGGCCGCCGCGTCGCCCTTTTCCCACGAAATCCTCAACGCCAATCCCTACGCTTTTCTCGACGACGCTCCGCTCGAGGAGCGACGTGCGCGCGCGGTCTCGCTGCGTCGCGCTTTGCCCGAGGAAGCGCTCGGAGAAATCGGCCGTCTGGACGCGGAAGCCGTCGAGGAAATCGCGCGGCAGGCCTGGCCCGACGTGCGCAACGCCGAGGAACTCCACGACGCGCTTGTCACGCTCGTCGCGTTTCCCGAGAAGCGGCCGGAAGCTGCCGGCGCGGACACAATGCCGGAAAGAATGTGGCGGGAAAGCCTCTCGCGGTGGCCTTCGCTATTCGATTCGCTCCTCGGCGATCGCCGCGCTACGCGCGCATCGGCCAACGGGCGAACCTGGTGGGTTCCGGCCGAGCGCGTGCGCACGTTCGCGCAGATTTTCCCCTTGACTGCGTTCGAATTTACGCCGCCGGCCATCGAATCCGGCGCGCCCACGGCTGAAGAAGCCCTGGCGCGGCTGACGATTGGTTGGGCCGGTTGCCTCGGTCCGTTTACGTCCACAGGATTTGCCGCATGTGTGGGTCTCGATCTGGCGCAAGTGGAAAGCACGATGTTGCGCCTGGAAGCTTCCGGCGCGATTCTTCGCGGCCATTTTACTGGACATCCCGGCTCCGGGCTCGAATGGTGCGAGCGCCGCATTCTCGCGCGAATTCATCGCCGCACGCTCGCGCGGTTGCGGCGCGAAATCGAGCCGGTGACTCCCGCGCAATTCTTGCGCTGGCTGTGCCGCTGGCAGCACGTCGCGCCGGGAACGCAGCCGTCCGGCGAGCGCGGCCTGATCGAAGTTCTTCGCCAACTGCAAGGATTTGAAGCGCCCGCGAGCGCGTGGGAGTCGCAGATTCTTCCGCGCCGCATTCAGGGCTACGATCCGAAGCTCCTCGATGGTTTGTGCCTTGGCGGCGTCGCCGGTTGGGGCCGGCTCAGGCCGCATCCGGCGACGATCGAAGCCGGCTCGCCTGGGCGGCGCGTGGCGCCCTCGAGCGTCGTGCCCATCGCTCTCTTTCTTCGCGAGGAATCGGGTTGGCTCGCGCTCGCCGGGGGCGCGGAGCATCCGGCCGCGGGGCTCAGCCACGCCGCGCGCGACGTTCTCGCCTGGCTCGAACGCCGAGGCGCCAGCTTCTTCGCCGATATCGTGCGCGGCGCGGGCCGGCTGAAAGCCGAGGTGGAAACCGCGCTGTGGGAACTGGTCGCCGCGGGACGCGTCACCGCCGACGATTTCGATAATCTCCGCGCGTTGCTCGATCCCCGCCGCCGCGCAGGCATTGGCCGATCTCGCGCCTTGCGGCCACGCAACAGCACCGGCCGGTGGTCGCTGCTCGAGTTCGGAGCATCGGTGGAACGCGGCAAAGCCGTCGAATCCGCTTGCCGCATGTTGCTCGAACGTTACGGCGTGGTCTTTCGCGAACTTACCGAGCGGGAAAGCATTCTGCCGCCGTGGCGCGAAATTCTGGTTACGCTGCGCCGCATGGAAGATCGCGGCGAAATCCGCGGCGGGCGATTCGTTGACGGCTTCCTCGGCGAGCAATTCGCGCTGCCGCTCGCCGTCGAATCCCTGCGGGCATCGCGCTCGGAACCCAATGCGAGGGAAATCATCACGGTTTCCGCCTCTGATCCGCTGAACCTCGCGGGCATTCTGCTGCCCGGGGACCGGGTTCCCGCGCTCTCGGGAAAATTCCTGGTCTATTGCGATGGCGTGCTGATGGGCGCGACCCAGCGGCCTCTTCCGGCGGCCGCTGCCCGCTGATTTATTCCTTGCGTTCCGCGCGAATGGGATCGGCTGGAACGCGCATGGGCGCGCCGGCAGGAGCCGCGCGCAAATATTGCGCCGGCCAAGACGCCGCGTGCCCCAATTCCCGCGCAGCGCGCAACGGCCAGTAGGGATCGCGCAGAAATTCCCGCGCCATCAGCACCAGATCCGCCTGGCCGCTGCGAATCACGTGATCCCCCTGCGCCGGCTCGGTAATCATTCCGAGGGCCGCCGTCGCGATTCCCGCTTCGCGCCGAATTTGTTCCGCGAAAGCGGTCTGATAGCCGGGTCCTGCGGGAATCGTTTCGCGAGGATCGATTCCTCCCGCCGAGCAATCCACCAGATCCACGCCCAGCAGCCGCGCCTGGCGCGCGAGTTCCACCGATTGCTCGATGTCCCAGCCATTCGGCAGCCAGTCGGTAGACGAAATGCGGAGAAACAGGGGATGACGTTCCGGCCACACGCGCCGCACGGCTTCCACCGCTTCGCGCGCCAGCCGCGTGCGATTTTCAAAGGAGCCGCCATACCGATCGTTCCGCTGATTCGCATGCGGCGAGAGAAATTCGTGGATCAGGTACCCGTGCGCGGCGTGAATTTCCACCACGTCGAAACCGGCTTGCGCCGCGCGCGCGGCCGCGCCGGCGAACGCGCGCGCCACGGCGGCGATTCCCGCTTCGTCCAGTTCCCGCGGCGCTGGATAATCCTCGCGAAACGCGACGGCGCTCGGCGCCACCACGCGGCTCCATCCGCCTTCCGTCTCCGCGGCTTTCCCCTGGCCCTGCCACGGCCGCTTCGTGCTGCCTTTGCGGCCCGCGTGCGCCAGTTGAATGCCGGCCAGGCTGCCCTGCGCGTGAATGAATCGCACCACCGGCGCGACGGCCGCGGCTTCGGTGAAAACCAGCGCCGCGCCGCCCACGGCGCGCGATCCCAGATGCACCAGATGCCACTCGTTCGCCAAGCCATCCGTGCAGGAATACTGGCACATCGGCGATACGCCGATGCGATTTTTCAGCCGCGCTCCGCGCAACTCGAGCGTGTCGAAAAGATGGGCCATCGAAATTCCTCCGGTTCCGTTGCGTCCGCTGCCGCCGCTCAGGCTACGCGGACCACGATCTTGCCGAAATGCGCGCCGGTTTCCATGTGGCGCAGCGCTTCGACCGCTT
>JAKAOH010000146.1 GCA_021812285.1 Acidobacteriota bacterium
GCTCAGGGAAGAGCGCGCTTGGAAAAACACGCGTGCGCCAGCGCCCACCGCGCCACCAGCGCGGGACACGCGACGAGCACGACAAACGTAACCACGCGAATGAACCAGATCCACGGCGTGGCGTCGTCCCAGCCCTGGGCCGGCAGCAGCCATGCCGCTTCAAGCAGAGCCCCTACAAGGTTGACAATCCAATAGGCGCTGAAAACGAGCAACAGGAAAGGCGTGGCAGGCCGGTTCTGCAGAAGGCCGAGCAGCGCCCACAGGCCGCAAATCGCGGGAATCGCCGTCGCGCAAACCGCCCAGAATCCGCTCGCGTGGATGAGGCCCAGGTGGATGGGCAGGCGCGGATAGCGGAACCCCGCCGCCATGCCGCTGAGAAGCAGCACCGTCATTGCGGTGACCCACAGAGCGGTCAGCGATGCGCCCAGACGTCCGAAATTCGGTTCGTTCATGGCGTTCGGCGTTCATTCTCGCGCGGTTCGGGCCGCGTGACCAGTGGCAAGATGGATGCCGCAAGCGGCGAGCCCGTGGCGGAAACCGCGGATCGGACCAAATGGTCCTAGAGCGATCCCATAGGCCTTTTCGCGTCATCGGCGAAAGGGGTTCTAGATCGGGGATCGAATCTGAGAGAAAATGGGGTGAGAAGGATTTCAGAACCCTGTTGGCGACGATGGAGGCGGAAATGACGCGATTCCAGGGTAAATTCCGCGCAGCGAATCTGGCTTTGACCATTGCCGTCATGGCGACCCTCCCGACGCTCGCGTTCGCCCAGTCGCAGGCGCAATCCAAACCCTCCACGTCGGGCTCGACGAATTGGGGTTGGTACACGCCGAAAGCCGCGCCGCAACCGAAAGCGGCCACGCCAGCCAAAGGCGCCGCGCCCACGGCGCAGCCCGGCGCACCCTCTGGAAAGCCTTCGACCACCAGCGTGACCGAAACGGCGAGTCCCGGGGGCGGATCGGCGACGACAACCACCGTTACGCGCACGGGTTCCGGCGCGGAAATCACGAAAATCACCGTTCCCGGCGTGAATGGCGGAGAGCGGACTCTGGTGGATCAGGAAACGCAAACGGTCACGCTGCCTGACGGCACCAAACGCACAACGAAAAAAATCTATAGCCAGGACGCGAATGGCGATCGCCAACTGATCGGCATCGAGCAGACGGACAAGACGCAACTAGGCGACGGGAAATCGCGCTCCGTCAGCACCTATTCCCAGCGCAGCGTGAACGACAATTTCGACGTCACACGGCGCGAAGTCAGCGAAACCGTTCCCTCCGGCAAAGACAAGTACGTGACGAATTCCACGGTGTACACGCAGGGCGTCAATGGCATGGCCCCTTCGCAGATGGTCCACGAAGTCGAAACGGTCGGTAAAACCGGCAAATCCACCGTCAGTTCGCTCAGCCGGCCCAATGGCAATGGCGGTTGGTACGTCACCGAGCGGACGCAAACCACTTCTCAGGACCACCCGAATGGATCCGAGACCAAGCACAAGAAGGTGTACGCCATTGACGGCAACGGAAACCTGACGCTCGCGCAACAGACGGTCAACCGCAGCTGGAAGGCAAAAAACGGCCAGGTACACCATCAGGAAAGCACCTACGTGATGACGCCCGGCGGCACGATTTCTTCTTCAGGTGGCGGCATGACGCTGGTGCAGCAGGTGAACACCGTGAAGAGCGTCGGCGCGGACGGAACGGTTCACACGCAGCAGCAAACGCAAACCCTTTCGCCCGTTTCCAGCACGGGCCAACTGCAGATTACTGGCGCGGTGTCCGACGTTTCGACCCCCACCAAATCGGGCACGATGCAGACTGAGCAGACCGTCTACGGTCAAGACGGCAACGGGTACTTGCAGCAGGTTTCCGCCTTCAGCGGTGAGAAACCGCCGGCCAAGAATGGCGCGGCGGAAACCAGCAAAAGTTCCAAGGACGAGAAAAAGCCTGCCGCGAAGGGAAGCGGCAAGGCTCCGCAACACTAGCCGCAGCGCAGGCACCCCGTAGCCGTAAGTCTTTTTGTGACTGCAGGTATTCTGGACACCCCCCACTTAAGTGGTGTTCTATACGTATCCATTTCAACATTTTTTTTCGGAAACCGCTTGCTAGTATTGTACAAATAAGTATTTACTCTTTATGAAATACAGGCTTCTCTTACCGGAATTGATTTTGAGACAGGAGGGACTGGAGATGGGCTTAGCAAACGCCAAAGTGTTTCGCCGCAGCGCTACGTGGCGCTTTTTCACACACACCTTGGGCCTGGGATCGGTGATTGTTCTGGCCCTCATGTTCCTTCCCAGCACCGCCGCCGCACAGGGCAACATTGCCGCGTGCGGAACGACGATCAGCACCGCGGGGACATACACGCTGACGACAAATTTGACGGCAGCTAGTGGGAGCGGCCCATGCATTACGATTGGAGTCGGTGGCGTTACTGTCGACCTGACGAACGGCGCGACAACTTACACCATCGACGTTACGCAGGAAGGTGATTCCGGCGTGGGAGTGGATGCCGGGAACTATGTCAACACCACAATTGAGAACGGAACAATCCTGACCGACTACACCACTTCCAGCGCTGATACCAGCGCCGCTATCGAGGTAGCCGGCGGCTCTGGGCTGACAATCACGGGCGTGCACGTTATCAACGAACCGAACGGGACAGAGTGCGGTACCACCCAGCGAACCAATTCCGGGTATGGGACAGGGATTTCCGTGAGCAGCGTTTCCGGGGCCAACATCTCCGGTAATTCCGCCTATTGCTACGAATACGGGATATACGTCCAAGGAAGCGCCATTCCATCGAAGGGAACAGGGAACATCGCCGGCAATGATCTGGAGGGCGACACGTTCCAGATGTCCACGACCAGTGGCGAGGTCTATAGTGCAGGGTTGGTTCTGAGCGCCAGCAGCGGCTGGACCGTTAGTGGGAACACCGTTGCCTACAACGGGAGCTGGGACGATACGTCGCTGGAAACTTGCTCCTCCGCCATCGGTTCCCTAATTACCTGTTCGTTCGGCCTCCAAATTGTAAACGCGTCGTCAGGGAACAGCATTACAAGCAATAGCGTTTATCAGAACTTTATTGGCGGCATTTACACCGGACCTGACACTTCGGGAAACAAGATCATTGGCAACACCCTGTCCAATCCCGATTACGACATGTATGACAGCGCGCCAGTAAGGTCCAACACGTGGCGCAGAAACACCTGCACCAGCGGCATTAACGGGGGCACGGTGCCCAAGAACGCCTGCTAACCCACGACCCCGAAAGCCAAATGCATCTGGCGAGAAATCGGTCGGGGAAGGTCCGAAATTCTCGGGGCTTCCCCGGCCTTTTTCTTTTTTTGACGTGAACGTGGCCGAGATTGCCGCGTGTGGGGGCGGCGATACACGGGCAAGGGCAAACGGATAACGGGGCGGGGAAGGCTACTCGGTTTCGCAGGCGAGGCGCGTTAGCGTCTGGAAGTGGTAGCCCATCACCGCGAGCGTCATCGCGACGTCGAATGAATCCCGGTAGCGTGTGGCGGCGTCAATCAGGAATTTCCAGTACGCGCCGCGGTCGGGGCTCAAAACGCCCTGCTTCAGAACCGATCGACAGAACGCGATGTAATCGGTGAACCGACGCTGCTTGTGATGCACCGGATGGTAATCGGCCAGGAAGCGGCGCACGCGCTGGTAATACGCTTCGGCCCCGTAGATGCGTTCCAGAATTGAGCGGTAACCCTCCACCAGCCGCTCGGGATTCATCTTCGGAATGAAATTCAGCCGGAAATCCATATTGTCGCCGAATCCTTCGTGCAGGATCCGGCCTTCCTTCATCAAGCGGCGATAGAGCTGCGTGCCAGGAACGGCCTGGAGCAGGCCCACCATCGCCAGCGGAATCGCGCTTTCCTCGATGAATTCCACCTGCCGGTCGAAAACGTCCTCGGGATCGTTGTCGAAGCCGACGATGAAGCCAGCCATCACTTCCATGCCGTATTCGCGGATGCGGCGAACGCTGTCGAGCAGGCTGCGGCGCGTATTCTGCATTTTCTGCGCCTGCTTCAGGCTGGATTCCACCGGCGTTTCGATGCCCAAAAAGACGCGGGTGAATCCGGCCGAGCGCATCATTTCAAGCAGCGCCGCATCGTCGGCCAGATTGACGGAGGCCTCGGTGAAAAAAGTGAACGGGCGGTCGCGGCGGCCGTTCCATTCGGCGAGCGCGGGCAGGAGTTCCTTCACCTTGCGCTTGTTGCCGATGAAATTGTCGTCGACGATGAAGACCGAGCCGCGCCACTTCGCGTCGTAGAGCAGATCCAGCTCGGCCAGCACCTGCGCCGGCGTTTTCGTGCGCGGCACGCGGCCGTAGATTTCGATGATGTCGCAGAATTCGCAGTTGAAGGGGCAGCCGCGCGAATACTGAATCGCCATGCCGCTGTAATACCGCGGATTGATCAGGCCGACGTTCGGCAGCGGCGTTTTTTCCAGCGAAGGCAGCGCCATCGCGCGGTAAACGGGCTTCGCCTTGCCCGCTTCGATATCGGCCACAAGCTGCGGCATCAACTCTTCGGCTTCGCCGATCACCACGTGGTCGGCATAGCTGCCCATCTCTCCCACGCTGCTCGTGATGGGCCCTCCGACGACCGTTTTCAGCCCGCGGCGCCTGCATTCCTCCAGCATGCGCAGCATCGGCGGTTTTTGCACCAGCATCCCGCTGAAGAGAACGATGTCGGCCCAGTCGAGGTCCGCGCCGCGCAGCGGACGGACGTTCGTATCCACCAGGCGCTTCTCCCAGTCGGCGGGCAGTTGCGTCGCAATGGTCATCAACCCGAGAGGCGGGTAGGCCGATTTTTTGCCTTCGAACGGGAGCGCGTGTTTGAAGCTCCAATAGGTGTCCGGCCATTCCGGGTATACGAGGAGGGCTTTCATCGGGTCAGCCGTTATTCAGAATACCCCCAACACCTTCACAGACTAGACGGTACCAGGCCCCGGTGCAAGCGGAAATAAGGCTATTGTGTTGGGAGCCCTAGCTTGCGAAGCAGCGCCTGGAAACGCGGAATTGGCCGCAGCCGCTTGAAAATGGGATCGCTGGCGAGAATAATCAGCAGTCCAAGTTTCTTCTCCTCGCCCCGTTCCAGCCATTCGATCGCTGTTTCTTCTTCGCCCAGCTCGCAGTGGAGCGCACCCAAATAGTACGCGGCGGCAGGCGAGCTAGCGGCTTCGCCTTCCAGTTGTCTGGCTATCTCCATTGCTCGCTCCCTGTCACCCATTCGCGCATAGACAACTGCCATTGCTCCCTGGCCGGCGAGTGTGCTCTCGCTCAGCGCGGAAAGTCTCTTCATTGCCTCAATCGCAATTCTGCACTTCTCGGGAGTGGAAGCGCAGTAGAGCAGGATGCGCAAGGTGTAGTAGTCATTCGGGTGAAGGGCGAGCGTGGTTTGGAGGTAGTCCCAGGCCTCTTCGTCTCTCTCAAGGCAATGCAGTGTCCAACTGACGTGGGCCTGAAACAAGGGTGTAATGGGATCCAACTCGACGGCTTTGCGGACCACCGGCAGGGCTTCCTCGGACCTCCGCGAGATGTTCAGGGCGATGCTCAGCGCGTGGTGCGCAGTAGCCATGTCCGGCTTGAGCCGAACGGCTTCCTCCGCTTCGCGAATGCTTTTCGGCAGGTCGTGCTCGGCTTGCGCCGCGTGCAGGGACAGTGCTACGTGCGCTTCCGCGAGCGTGGGGTCTAACTGGATCGCCCGGGTCGCGGCCGCCTTGGCCTTGGGCCAGACTTCGATGGCTGGAAAAAACCCGTAAAACGCCATCAGCGAGAGCGAATAAGCGAGTCCTGCGTAGCTGGGCGCATGATCGGGGTCGATGGCGATAGCCTGCTGAAACATTTCCAGGCTCTTGCGAAGCCCTTCGGGGGTCCACGCTCGGGCTTGATGGTTTGCCTGCAGGTACAGCCGGTAGGCCTCCGGGTTGACGACTGGACGTTTCGTTCCATGCGCTGGAAGATCGGGGCGACCGCCGAGGCGCTGTTCCAGATGTGCGGTGATTTCCCGCGCGATTTCGTCTTGCACTTCAAGCAGGTCGGCCATTTTTCGATTGTAGTGGTCGCCCCAGAGCTGGTCCTGCCGCGCGACGTCCACTAATTCCGCCTTCACGATGAGCGTGTCCTTGTGCTGCAAAACGCGGCCGCTGACTACGGCGCGTACGCCTAATTCACTCGCAGCGGCGAATGCATCCACGCCTTTGCCTTTGTAGCGGAAAACTACTCCGCGCGGCACCACGCGCACCTTGGGCAGGCGTGAGAGGTCGTTGATGATGGTCTCGGTGATGCCGTCGCTCAGGTAATCGTTCGCCGGGTCGCCACTGGCATTTTCAAACGGCAATACCGCCAACGAATCGATCGTTTTGCCGGCCTTGGGCCGTCGGCTTTTTCCGGCGCCGGCCTCGCCGGCGGCTTCCACCGCCGCTACGCGTCCGGAGGTGGAGTCCCGTTTCAGGCGCCGCAAATCCGAGCGCACGCCCGATGCGCTCTGATAGCGGAAATCGGGGTCCTTTTCGAGCAGCTTGCCGACGATCTCCTCGAGTTTGGCCGGCAATTCGCGGTTCACTTTCCTCGCCGATGTCGGCTCCCGATTGAGAATGGCATCGAAGATGACGGCCGAGGTTTCGCCGCCAAAGGCCGGACGCCCCGTGGCCATTTCGTAAAGAACGGCGCCCAGACTGAAAAGGTCGGTGCGGGCGTCAAGTTCCGCCCCGCGCGCCTGCTCGGGCGACATATAGGCAATGGTTCCCAATGCGGTTCCGGGACTCGTCAAGTGCGCGGGTTCAACGTCCTGAGTTGCCAGAGTCTCCCTGATGCCGGCAGCCTTTTCCGTGGAAGCGACTTTTGCTAGACCAAAATCGAGGATTTTCGCGTGCCCTCGTTCGGTGACGAATAAGTTGGCTGGTTTGATGTCGCGATGAACGATTTCCTTGGAGTGGGCGGCGTCGAGAGCGTCAGCCACTTCGATCGCCAGATCCTCCAGCTTCTCCAGTTCCATCGGGCCGGCCGCAATGCATTGCTTCAGGGTCTGACCTTCCAGGTATTCCATGGCGATGAAGGCTTTGCCATCTTCCTCGCCGACATCGTAAATCGTGCAAATATTGGGGTGGTTCAGCGCGGAGGCGGCCTTGGCTTCGCGCCGAAATCGCTCCAGCGCCTGCTTGTCCTGGGCTACATCATCGGGCAGGAATTTCAGAGCGACGAATCGGTCCAGCCGCGTGTCCTGCGCCTTATACACCACGCCCATTCCGCCCCCGCCCAGCCGTTCGACCACGCGGTAATGCGAAATCGTCTTGCCAATCAAGGATGAAGGGCCGTTCACGTTGCAGGCATCTTAAGGTGTGCCCAAAGGCAAGTCAAGAAACCGCGCCACGGTGTCAGCGCAAAGTGAGAATGTCCGGTCTGTGCAAAGTAGAAATGTCTGGTTCGGTCGGAGCAGTTGGCTGGGGCGCGGCGAGTGAAGGAAAAGGAGGGTTCGGATCGGCCGCGGCAGGGTGTCACGGGTGGTCGAGCAAAAAATCCGATAGGTGGTTTTGTTTCAGCAAGATAATTTTTCCAGGGTGTCACTTTTTGAGGCTCTTCTACGTGGACTTTGGCGCCTGAATTCGGAGTTACGACCGTCCTCCGGCGAGCGAGCCGATTTCCTCTCCACGCAAACCTTGGCATGTGATGCTTCTTCCTTTGCGCGAATAAGGCGCCGCCTTTTTCTTCGCGCGACGACATTTTCGCGCGATGCGGCTCGGAGCGCGAGGGGTGGTTCTACGTAAAGAGGTGAGGGGAATTGCGGCGGGCCGGCGCGGGGCTGC
This sequence comes from Acidobacteriota bacterium, assembly GCA_021812285.1. Taxonomy (GTDB): domain Bacteria; phylum Acidobacteriota; class Terriglobia; order Acidiferrales; family UBA7541; genus JAKASX01. The sequence goes on from JAKAOH010000146.1 coordinate 7,827, forward strand.
TGCCGCTGATCGATCCTCCGCTCAGGTTCCGATAACGGAATCTGTGGGTGGCATCCCGATACCTCGGGAATGCAGGGCGGTCCGCGTTGTCAGAGCCGGACCCCATCCCTTGCGGTTTTCGCAAAAGGAAGCGCGCGTCCGCGGCTGCCCGTTCAATGCGGCCCTCACAGCCGCGGGCGAGTCCCCGTGTCAAACTGTTGGCGGCGAACTGCCAAGAATTCGCCTGGTTGCTCACACCAATCCTCGGCAGGGAAGCGATCCTGCGTTGACTTGCCACGGGTCAGGTCCTAATATGCCTCTGGCGTGGCCGACTCCACATCTTTGATCGGCAAGACTATTTCGCATTACCGCGTCGTCGATCGCCTCGGCGGCGGCGGGATGGGGGTTGTCTATAAAGCCGAGGATATTCGGCTGCACCGTTTCGTCGCGTTGAAATTCCTGCCGGAAGAGATGGCCCGCGACTCGCGCGCTCTCGAGCGCTTTGAACGCGAAGCGCAAGCGGCCTCCGCGCTCGACCATCCCAATATCTGCACGATTTACGAAATCGGCGAATTCGAGGGCCGTCCGTTCATCGCGATGCAGTGCCTGGAAGGCGAAACGCTGAAGCATCGCATCAACGGCAAGCCGCTTCCGGCGGACCTGCTGCTCGAACTCGGCGTCGAAATCGCCGAAGGCCTTGAAGCGGCGCACGGCAAGGGGATCGTTCACCGCGACATCAAGCCGGCGAATATTTTCGTCACCACGCACGGCCACGCGAAGATATTGGATTTCGGCCTGGCGAAGCAGACGGCGAGGCAGGGCGTTCCGGCCGATGCCACGCTGACGCGCGACGATGCCGCGCCGACCGTCGCCCCGGAACAGCTTACGAGTCCTGGCACCGCGCTCGGCACCGTCGCCTACATGTCGCCCGAGCAAGTGCGCGGCGAGACGGTGGATGCGCGGACGGATCTTTTCAGCTTCGGGGCGGTGCTCTACGAAATGAGTACGGGCCTGCTTCCGTTTCGCGGAGAAACGACGGGCGCGATTTTCGAAGCGATTCTGCACGGCGCGACTCTCGATCCTGTGCGCATGAATCCCGACCTTCCTCCGAAACTGACGGAAATCGTCAGCAAGGCGCTCGATAAGGACCGCAAGCTGCGCTACCAATCCGCCACGGATATGCGCGTGGACCTGGCCCGGCTGAAACGGGAAACGGAATCCTCGCGCCACGCGGTCACGGTGACGCAGCCCGCCGCTTCCGCGCCGTCTTCCGCGCAGGTGACTCCCGCCGCGGCGCAGACGGTCGCAGCGGGCGCGGTGACCGCGCCCCTACCAGCCGAGGGCAGCGCAGGGAACTCCGGGGTGGTCGCGGGCGCCCCGGCCACCAAACTCCGCGGGGGACTCATCGCGGCCGCGGTCGTTGCGATTGCCGCTATCGGCGCCGGAGCCTTTTTCTTCTGGCCGCGCCAGCCCGTGCTGACTTCGAAGGATTCCATCGTTCTGGCCGATTTCACGAATACCACCGGCGATTCCGTTTTTA
>JAKAOH010000147.1 GCA_021812285.1 Acidobacteriota bacterium
GATCTAGTTGACAGCAGAGATTCAGCCGAATTAAGGTTTGTGCTCTTGCCATGAAAGCACTCGTCATTGGCGGCGGAGGGCGTGAACACGCTCTCTGCTGGAAGCTGAAGAAATCGCCCAGCGTCGAGCACGTCTGGTGCGCTCCCGGAAACGACGGCATCGCGCAGGACGCCGAATGCCTGCCCGTCCCTGTCAACGATATTGCGGGCATTTTGGCCTTGGCGCGGAAACTTCGTCCCGATATCACGGTAGTCGGGCCGGAAGAACCCCTCGTTTTGGGTCTTTCCGACGAACTGTCGCGAAACGGCTTCCACTCGATCGGGCCTTCGCGCGCCGCGGCGCAGCTCGAGGGGAGCAAGGTCTTCGCCAAGCAGTTCATGGACCGGCATGGAATACCAACGCCAAGAATTTACGGGGTTTACGACGATCTAGCCAAAGCCGAGACGGCCCTCGAAACCATCCCCTTGCCCGTCGTCATCAAGGCCGATGGTCCCTGCGCCGGAAAAGGCGTCCTGGTGACGGGTTCGCTTCTCGAAGCACAGCATTTCGTTCGCCGGTTGATGGGTCAGAAGGAGTTCGGGGCTGCCGGCGGAACGGTTTTGCTGGAAGAAGCGCTCGAAGGCGTGGAATTGTCGTTTATTGTGCTGAGCGATGGCCAAAATCTCATGCCAATGGTGCCCGCGCGCGACCATAAACGGGTTTTCGACGACGATCGGGGTCCAAATACGGGCGGAATGGGCGCCTATTCGGCCGACGGAATGCTTTCGACGGACCTCGCAGCCGAAATTTTGGAAAAAGTCGTCCGGCCGACACTGGACGGCATCGCCCGAGAAAGCTCTCTTTTCGTCGGTTTTCTCTATTCCGGGCTCATGCTGACCCCAAAAGGGCCCCAAGTGCTCGAATACAACTGCCGGATGGGCGATCCCGAATGCCAGGCGATCGTGGCGCGCATGGATTTCGACTTCGGCGAGGCGCTCCAAGCGGCTGCGCAGGGCCATTTGGAGGGTTTCTCGGCGCACTGGAACCCGGCGGCCAGCGTCTGCGTGGTTTTGACTTCCGGAGGGTATCCGGGGGCCTATCATACGGGAAAGAGGATTTCAGGGCTTCATGAAGCGGAAAAGGCCGGCGATGTGGTCGTTTTCCACTCGGCGACCAAGGCAGCGGACGGGAGTTTCGTGACGGCCGGCGGGCGCGTCCTCGGCGTGACTGCGGCGGCCGGGGATCTCCGGAGCGCGGCGGCGCGGGCCTACGCGGCGGCCGGGCGGATCCGTTTCGACGACATGCATTACCGAAAAGACATAGCATATAAATAATATATTAACTATAAGAAAAATGGAGGAAGGGAAATGACGGCGACGGCGGCGCGGGTGGCGATTCTGATGGGCTCCGATTCCGATTTCGGCGTGATGGCGGAAGCGGCGGCCCAGCTCGAAAGTTTCGGAATTGGCTCGGAAATCGAGGTGCTTTCGGCGCACCGGTCGCCGGCGCGGCTGCACGAATTCGTCCAGGGAGCGCCCGCGCGCGGCATCCGGCTCTTCATCGTTGGTGCGGGCGGCGCGGCGCATTTGGGCGGCGTGGTCGCTTCGCTGACGACTCTGCCGGTGATTGGCGTGCCGCTCGCCGCCACGTCGCTGGGCGGCCTCGACGCGCTCCTCGCCACCGTCCAGATGCCCGCCGGCGTGCCCGTTGCGACGATGGCGCTCGATAAGGCCGGCGCGCGCAACGCCGCGATTTTTGCCGCCGAAGTGCTGGCTCTGGGCGATCCCGCTCTTGCGGAAAAACTCGCCGCCCACAAGAAAGACCTGGCGCGATCGGTGGAAGAGAAAAGCGCGCGGCTGAAGGAAAAGCTGGCAGCCGGGAAAAAGTAGCTCAGAAGCCGTGCGGCGTGACGTGAAGCGTGGGCGCGCTGGCGGGGCGCTTGGGCCCGGCGGAGGCCGGAGGCCGAGCGCTGGCAGGCGGCGCGATCACCCAGCTGAAACCGCTGTGGCCGTCAATCACCGCCATCACTTTGGTTCTGGCGCCGGCTGCCGAATCGAGCGCGGCCTGTACGAGCGGAACGAGCTGCGCCAGGTGCGTTTTGTAGGGTTTTCCCGCGACAACGTCGCGCTCCGCTTTCGCGAGTTTGGGGTCAGTTTCGATCTCCTGGACGATCGGCCCGGTTGGCTGATCGAGCCAGTGCAGCACGCCGGGCGTCGCCGCATTGCCGGGAGGGTAGCGGATTTCGACCGTTTCCGAAGCGTCTTTCTTCGAAGGGAGCAGTTGATTGTAGGCCGGGCGCTCGATTTCCGTGTCCCAGAAGTTTTCCTGGAGAAACGTCTGACGCAACCAGTAGGAAAGGTCCCAAACGCCCAGCGAACTTCCCTCTTCCTGATGAATCACCAGGAGCTCCGTGAGAGGGACGTCTTGCGGCATGCGGACGCGGGCGTGGAGGCTGCGCGCGGCCTGGCGAAGCGGCTCGAGAACCGCAAGGCCGAATTCGTCCAGATTCTCAAATGCGGGTTCCGAGTTGAGGCTGGGCTTGTTGCCATTAATTCCGTGGAGCAGCCTGGGAATCCGCGCATCCAGGCGCAGCAGCGTGCGGGAGCGAGGCGGAGGCACGAACCAGTCCGCCGCGCCCAAAACGACTACCACGTCGTGGCTCGATACCGGCACGATGAGCGGAGGGAGATCGTCCGGTTCGAACTCGTTGCCAATGGCGGTGATGACCACGCCGTCGTGCGCTGGCAACACCGCGACTTGCCCCGAAGCGAGCGTGGCGACGACTTCGGTGACGCGTTCGGATTCGCTGATGGAGGATTGCGGCGGCGCGGCCTTTGTCCCGATCGCGCCCGCCAAAAACAGCACGCAAACCGCCAGCGCGGCGTGGCGCGAGGCGCGAATCGGGCCGTCGAGGTGCATGGTTTTCCTCCACGGTAGCACAAGGGGCGAGAGAAGGCATCCGGCGCAATTTTCGGTAAACTGGTGGTTCAGCCGTGGCCTGCAATGCAGGCCGAGTGGCGCGAAAAAGGGGGAGGAACGTTGCGCGAGCCGCGATCCATCAAGCACAAAGGTAAAAAGCTGGAGCAGATTCTCCAGGCTCATAAGAAATTTGTGACGGGCCAGCAGGACGGCGTTCGCGCCGATTTGACTGGTGCGAACCTCGAGAAGGCTAACCTGCGCGGAGCCCTTTTGGCGCACGGCGACTTCCGCGAAGCGCGCCTGGCCGGTGCCGATCTGCGTGGCGCAAAACTCAGCGGGGCCGATCTCAGCCGAGCCGATCTCCGCGGAGCCGATCTGCGGAACGCCGATTTGACGGAAACGGTGCTGGCCGGCGCCGATCTGACCGAAGCGCAGCTCGGCGGAATCGAATTCTTTCGCGCCGATTTGACCGGGGCGAAGCTGTGCCGGGCGAATCTGCGCGCGTCGAATTTTCGGGATGCCAAGGTAAGCGGGGCGGATTTTCGCGGCGCCGATCTCACCACGACGATTTTGCGCGAGACGAACCTGAGCGAAGCGAATCTTTCGGGAACCGACTTGAGCAATACGCTGTTGCCGATCGGCTGGAAAAAACCCACAAACGTTAACTAGCGTCGGCCGCCGCGGTAAAATTCCAGCGGCAAGTCCGCTGCCGAGGCGAGGGCTGCGGCGGACGTAGAAGCGAAGGGACGAGCATGGCGGCGGGATGGATGCGGACGTTGCACTCCTTCGGCCGGGACGATTCGGTCCTGAAGCAGACCGTACCGCCCGGAACGCTCAGGCGGATGCTGCGTTTCGCCGCTCCCTATCGCGGACTGCTCGCGCTCTTTCTGCTGGTCGTCATTCTCGATTCCGTGGTCGCGATCGCGGGCCCGCTCATTTACCGGGACATCATCAACAACGGCATTCTGAAGGGAAACATCGGGCTCATCATTCGCCTGGCGATTCTCGCCGGAATTTTGGGGGTTCTGAACGCCGCACTCAATTTGACGCGCGCGTATCTGGCCGCGAAAACCGGCGCTCGCATCGTGCTTTCGTTGCGTGCGAAGCTTTTCGAGCATATTCAGCGGATGCCGCTCGCGTTTTTCACCCGCACGCAAACCGGCGCGCTGGTGAGCCGGCTGAATAACGACGTGAACGGGGCACAAAGCGCCTTTACCGACATCCTCTCGAACGGCGTCGGAAACTTCGTCCTGGTGGCCCTGGTCGTCGGCGCAATGTTCGTGCTTTCCTGGCGGATTACGCTGCTGGCGCTCGTCCTCGTGCCGCTGTTCCTCTTTCCGGCGCGGTTTTGGGGCAAAAAACTTCAAGCGATCGCGCGGGAAAGCTACGACCTGATCGCAGCCATGAACAATCTGATGGTCGAGCGATTCAACGTCGCAGGGGCGCAACTGGCGAAGCTTTTCGGCCACCCGAAGGAGGAAAGCCAGGCTTTCGAGGCGCAAGCGGCGCGCGTGGCCGATATCGGCGTCAGGCTCAGGATTTACGGCCAGCTGTTTCTCACGGCGCTCACGCTGATGGCCGTTTTCGCCACGGCGCTGGTGTACGGCTGGGGCGGCGTACTCGCGGTGCGGCACACGCTCGACGTCGGAACGGTGGTCGCCCTGGTTGCTCTTCTCGCGCGGCTTTATGCGCCGCTCATGGGCCTTTCGAATATTCAGGTCACCGTAATGACCGCGCTCGTTTCGTTTCATCGCGTGTTCGAGGTGCTCGACCTCGAGCCGATGATTCGCGAATCGCCACGCGCGGTGGAAATTCCGCCGGGTCCTGTGCGAATCCTTTTCGATCGCGTTTCGTTCCGCTATCCGGCGGCGTCGGAAGTTTCGCTCGCTTCGCTCGAAGCGGTCGCGGTTCCCGATACGGGACCGCAGAAGCCGGTGCTGCGGGAAATCAGCTTCGTCGCCGAGCCCGGCCAGCTCGTCGCGCTCGTTGGACCCTCCGGCGCGGGAAAAACCACGATCACGCATCTCGCCACGCGGCTCTACGACGTCGAAGGCGGCTCGGTTTCGATCAATGGCGTTGACGTACGCGACGCAAAGCTCGAATCGCTGCGCCAGCGCATCGGCGTTGTCACACAGGACGCGCACCTGTTTCACGATACGATCCGCGCGAATCTCCTCTACGCGAAGCCCGGCGCGCGCGAAGCGGAAATCGCCGACGCTCTGCGCGCGGCGCAAATTTTCCAGCTGGTTTCCTCGCTGCCCAAGGGACTCGACACACTGGTTGGCGAGCGCGGCTACCGTTTTTCCGGCGGCGAAAAGCAGCGCCTGGCGATTGCGCGCCTATTGCTCAAAGCGCCGGACGTAGTGATTCTGGACGAAGCGACGGCGCATCTCGATTCCGAATCCGAAGCCGCGATTCAGGACGCGTTCGAAGTCGCGCTCGCCGGGCGCACTTCGCTCGTGATCGCGCATCGCCTTTCCACGATTCTGAAAGCCGATCAGATTCTGGTAGTGGACCTGGGCCGCATTGTGGAGCGTGGCACGCATGCGGAGCTTGTCGAACGCGGCGGCCTTTACGCGGATTTGCACCAGCGCCAATTCGCCGTCACGTCCTAAGGGTTCAGCACGTTGTCAGAGATGAGGTCCTTCCATGAAACGAATCGCCGCCGGAATCGGCACGTTGATCTTGGTATCCGTCGCCGTTTGCGCCCAAGCGCAGTCTTCAAAGCCAACGTCTCCGCCGGAACTCAAGAAATTGAATGCTTGGATTGGAGATTGGGTGTTGTCAGGAACGGCGAAGGACAAACCCGGCGGACCTGAGTACAAAGTGAATTGGCGCCTCCACGAGCGCTGGATCCTGAACGGGTTTTTCCTGGAGGTCCATCAGATCTGGAAGGGCGATGGTCAAGAACAGCGCGCACTCGAAATCCTTTCCTACAATTCTGGCAAGAAGATTTACGTGGACTCCGGATTCGGAAGCGATGGATCGAAATGGTCCCTGACCGCGACCTTCCAAGGCGCGACGATGATAGAAAATGGCGAAACGAAGGGCCCGGACGGCGAAACGACAAAATGCCAAATGACCTGGATGTTTCGTAATCACGGGACGGGTTTGTCCGGCACAGAAGTTTGCGAGAAAAACGGAGTTCGATGGAAAGCCGTGGATGTCACGGGAACGAAATCCGAGCTAAGGTCCCGGTGGCTCGGTGCCGGCAAAACGGGGTGAACTCCCGACCGCGCACCGGCCGCGAATTTTTCTCTAACCGCCTCCATGGCGGCGGTCGTAGAAAGCACCGACCAACCGACCCTTCTCTCAGCAAGAGCGCGAAAGGCTGGGGACGCTTCCTGCCCTGGGCTAGCGCCTGCCCCTAGCTTGGCCCGCTCGCCGCTGCAATTCAGCAAGCCCTGCAAGCCTCCGCCTGCAGAGGGACTGGGGCCGAAGCTCCCAGCCCCTCACAACAGAAGGCCGGGCCGCTTGGAGCTGCAGGGCAATTCCTGTGGCGGCCAACTTGACCCGGGTCCGAGGGCGAGCCCAGCGACCGATCCGGCAGCGCGAGTGCAGGCGGCGAAAAAGTGCTCGTCCGCGCGGCGCTTGGTTTATACTGCGCTCGGCCAAGGCCTCAGGATGGCCGATCCTGGACGGATACTCCGGTGGTGTGGCGCGGAGCATGAAGCTATCCAAGATCAGGGTTCAAAATTTCCGCTGCTTCGAGGACGAGACCGTCCCGTTCAACGACTACACATGTCTTGTCGGGGCCAACGGCTCTGGCAAATCGACGGTGCTGACGGCGCTGAGGGTGTTCTTTGGGGGCAGTCCCGGCGCCATAGGGGAGTTCGCAAGCTTGCAGAAGGACGATTTCCATAGCCGGGACACTTCAAGGGAAATATCCATAACGCTCACGTTCTCCGATTTGGAGCCGGAGGCCGAGGAGGAGTTCAAGCACTACACGAGGCAGGGACAGCTCGTGGTGTCCGCTGTGGCGCCGTGGAACGAGGCTGCCAACCTCGCCGAGGTGAAGCGATTCGGCGAGCGTCTGGTGATGAGGGCGTTCGCGAATTTCTTCAAGGCTGAGGCGGAGGGTAAGAAGAGCGGCGAGCTAAAGGAAATGTACGGCGCGATTCGCGAATCGTACCCCACGCTCCCGCCTCCGGGCTCGAAGGATGTCATGAAGGGCGCCCTGCGCGACTTCGAGGCGAGCCACCCGGAAGAGTGTGAACTTGGCCGCTCAGGCGACCTCTTCTACGGATTCACCGGAGGGTCGGACCGCCTGAAGAAGTTCATCGAGTGGGTGTTCATACCAGCTGTGAAAGACGCTTCGACGGAGCAGTTGGAAGCCAAGAAAACCGCGTTCGGGCTGCTCCTCGAACGAACTGTGAGGTCCAAGATTTCCTTCGGGGAAAAAATCAAGGCGCTGAGGGGCGACGTCGAGAAGCGCTACGCAGAAATCCTTTCCGAGAATCAGGATGCCCTGAAATCGCTCTCCGACTCGCTGACTGCAAGGCTGCAGGAGTGGGCTCACCCCGACACCCTGCTCTCCCTCCTCTGGCGTGACGACCCTTCTAGGAACATTTCGATCCAGGAGCCGCTGGCCGAGGTGCGTGCCGGGGAGCGCGGCTTCCAGGGGGCCGCCTTGGACCATTTTGGTCACGGACTTCAGCGCTCGTTCATATTTGCGCTGCTCCAAGAGTTATCCGGCTGCGCGGATACGGGCAACCCGAGATTGCTGCTCGCATGCGAGGAGCCCGAACTCTATCAGCACCCCTCACAGGGGCGGCATCTTTCCTCGGTTCTGCAAAATTTAGGCAGCTCGAACTCGCAAGTGATCGTGTCCACACATAGTCCGTATTTTGTCTCGGGCCGGGGCTTTGAGGATGTTCGGATATTGCGGCAGGAAGCCATCGATACCCAGCCCTGCGTTCGGTACACAACCTTCGAGGATCTTTCTAGACAAATCGCCGAGGCTCGCGGCGAGCGGGCGATCGTCCCGAAGGGCGTTGAATTGAAAATTCAGCAGTCGCTTCAGCCTGGGCTCAGCGAAATGTTTTTCGCAAATGTCCTAATCCTCGTAGAGGGCCAGGAGGACGTCGGGTACATTGGGGCGTACTTCATGCTGACGGACCGATACGACGAACTCCGCCGTTTAGGTTGCCACATTGTTCCCACGGCGACAAAGGGGAACATGGTATACCCGCTGGCGATTGCCAAGTCCCTTGAAATTCCTACGTATGTCGTATTCGACGCCGACGGGGACAAGATCGAAAAAGATGAAAGAAGGGCCCAGCATGAGAGGGACAACGCTGCTCTGCTCAGACTGTCCGGGGTACGAAACCCCCAGCCGTTCCCGGGCGGCATCTTTCAGACCGACTCCCTAACGATGTGGCCCACAGATATTGGGAGCACAATGAGGCAGGATTTTGGCGCGGAAAACTGGGGGCGGATCGAGGGCCAGGTGCGCCGGGACCGCCAACTAGTGGGAGCGCCCGGCCTGGAAAAGAACCCCATCTTTATAGGGCTTGTCCTCGCGGCGCTCTTCGAAGCTGGCGAGCGGTCGGGGGTGCTGGACCAATTATGCAACCGGATAATCGCTTTCGCGCGCTCGGCGATGGCTTCCTCCACGGCGCCGCAGCCCCCACCCGCCACTCCCTCGACCGCCTAGTCCCGCGTCCAATTGGCGAAGTAATGGCCCGGCGGCTGGGCTTGCCCGTTGACTTGGGCCGAACGGCTCGATGGCGGGAGCGAGCCTTCAATCGCGAGTGGAGACGCGTTCGGCGGGGGTAGTCGAAGAATCGGGATCGGCTGACGAGGAGCGGCCGCGGCGGCGAACGTCTATGCCGAGGCGCTTGATCTTCTGATTCAGCGTTGAGAGCGGGATCTGGAATCGCTCGGCGGCTTCAGTCTGATTCCACGCGGTGCGTTCGAGCATATCGAGAATCAGCCGGCGCTGTACCTCTTCCAGAATTTCATCGAGTCCGGGCGCGCTGGCCGCTCCCGTGCGCGCCACGGCCGCCGCAGCGGAATTCGCCGTGCCACCGAGGAGCGAAGGCGCAGGCAAGCGAACGCCGGGCAGGATTTCCTTGGTGCGCAGGTTTTCCGGCAGCAGGTCCGGCCCCAGCGATTCTTCGCTCGAAAGAACCACGGCGCGCTCGACCACGTTTTCGAGTTCGCGGATGTTTCCCGGCCAGTCGTAATCCATCATCAGCCGCATCGCCGCGGGCGTGAACAGGCGATCGGTTTTCTGGTTTTCCTGGCAGTAGCGGGCGAGGAAATGCGCCACCAGCAGCGGAACATCTTCCTTGCGCTCGCGCAGCGGCGGCAATTCGATGGTGATGACGTTGAGCCGGTGGAAAAGGTCTTCGCGGAAGCGCCCTTCGCGCACCATCGTTGCGAGATCGGCGTTCGAAGCGGCGAGGATGCGGACGTCGGTCTTGATGGTTTCCGTGC
>JAKAOH010000148.1 GCA_021812285.1 Acidobacteriota bacterium
CGGCCATTTCGGCCGTAACGAGGCCGGTTTCACCTGGGAACGCACCGACAAAGCCGACCATATCCGCAAGGAAACGGGTATTTCGGCTTCTTCCGGCGCGGGAATCGGCGCTCGCTAGTTTCCCGTGTCAAGTGGGAACGACGTACAAGGAGAGATTCTCATGGCTACCGCTTCGAAACTGGCCGGCGACGTGAAGGACCTTGCGCTGGCCGACGGCGGAAAACGCAAAATCGAATGGGCGAATCAGCAGATGCCTGTGCTCCAGTCCATTCGGAAGCGCTTCATCAAGGAAAAGCCGCTCAAGGGACTGAAAATCGCCGCCTGCCTCCACGTCACCAGCGAAACGGCCAATCTTGCCATCGCGCTGCGCGATGGAGGCGCCGAAGTCGCCTTGTGCGCATCGAATCCGCTCTCGACGCAGGATGAGGTCGCCGCGTGCCTCGTGCGCGATTACCAGATCCCCGTTTTCGCCATCAAGGGCGAGGATACCGAAACCTATTACAGCCACATCAACTCTGCGCTTGATCATCACCCGCGCATCACTATGGATGATGGCGCCGATCTGGTAACCATGCTCCACACCAAGCGCCGCGAGCTGCTCCCGAACGTCATCGGAGGCACCGAGGAAACGACCACCGGCGTCGTTCGCCTCCGCGCGATGGCCCGCGATAAATCGCTGCAATATCCGATCATCGCCGTCAACGACGCGAATACGAAGTACCTCTTCGACAACCGTTACGGCACCGGCCAGTCCACGATCGACGGCATCCTTCGCGCCACGAACCTGCTGCTGGCCGGACTCAACTTCGTCGTCGCCGGCTACGGCTGGTGCGGACGCGGCTTGGCGATGCGGGCCCGCGGCCACGGAGCCAACGTGATCGTCACCGAAATCAATCCGGTCAAAGCGCTCGAAGCACTGATGGACGGTTTCCGCGTGATGCCGATGGCCGAAGCGGCCCGCATTGGCGACGTTTTCGTCACCGTGACCGGCAACAAAAGCGTCATCGCCGCCGAGCATTTCGAAAACATGAAGGACGGCGCGGTGGTGGCCAATTCCGGCCATTTCAACGTCGAAATCGATATTCCTGCGCTCGAGCGGATGGCGAGTTCGCACCGCACCGTCCGCCCGTTCACCGAAGAATACGTTCTTTCCGAAGGCCGCCGCGTCTATCTCCTGGCCGAGGGCCGTCTCGTGAATCTCTCCTCGGCCGAAGGCCATCCGGCGGCCGTGATGGATATGAGCTTTTCGAACCAGGCGCTCTCGGTCGAATACATGCTGAAGAACGCCGCGACGCTCGAACGCCAGGTCTACGCCGTGCCCGATCCCATTGACCGCCAGATCGCGCGGCTGAAGCTCGATTCCGTCGGCACGCAGATCGATAAACTTACTCCCGAACAGGAGCATTACTTGGCGTCGTGGTCGGAAGGCACCTGATCCGCTCCCCGTTGCCGATTCTCCCATGATGGAAGAGTGGGCCAGTCTCGCGCTCGATACCGCCGCAGCTCGCGGCGCCTCCTATGCGGACGCGCGCGTAGTGGATGTCAGACAGCGCGAGCTTTCCACCAAAAACAGCAAAGTGGGTACCCTGGTCGAATCGGAATCGCTTGGCCTCGGTGTGCGCGTGATTGCGGGCGGCGCTTGGGGTTTTGCCTCGACGGATCGGCTGAACCGGCGCGGAATCGAAAAATGCGCCGCCGAAGCCGTCGCTATCGCCCGCGCTTCGGCGCTGGCGAAGCGGCACGACGTCGTCCTGGCTCCCGAGCAGGCGTTTGTGGATACCTGGCAGTCGCCCTTCATCAAGGACCCGTTCCGCATCTCCGTGGATCGCCAGATCGCGCTTCTCCTCGAAGCCGACGCCGAAATGCGAAAAGTCGCCGGCGTCACGGTTGCCGAAACCGGCATGGTCTTCCGCCGTCTGGAACAGCTTTTCGCCTCGACCGCCGGCGCGCGAATCCACCAAATGAAAATGCAGTCGGGAGCGGGTGTCGTCGCCTCGTCCTTCGCCGAGGGCGAACTGCAGAAGCGTTCCTACCCGAATAGTTTCGGCGGTCAGCACGCTCTGCGCGGATATGAACTCGTGGAAGAACTGGATCTGGTCGGGAACGCCCGCCGCGTGGCCGAAGAGGCCGTGGCCCTCCACAAAGCGCCTCAGTGTCCCGAGGGCGTCCGCACAATCCTGCTCGACGGTTCGCAAGTGGGATTGCAGGTTCACGAATCCATCGGGCATCCCATCGAACTCGACCGCGTCCTCGGTATGGAAGCGAATTTCGCCGGCACCAGCTTCCTCACCCTCGACAAGCTCAATATCCTGCGCTACGGCTCCGAGCATGTCACCGTCGTCGCCGACGCCCGGCTCGATCACGGTCCCGGCCTTGGCACCTTCGGTTACGATGATGAAGGTGTGCCGGCACAATCCACCGACATCATCCGCAACGGTCGCTTCACCGGCTACCTGACCAGCCGTGAAACAGCCGCCGCGATCGGCCAGAAGCGATCGAATGGCACCATGCGCGCCGAATCGTGGAACCGCCTGCCGCTGATTCGCATGACGAATATCAGCCTCCTGCCCGGCGCCTGGAAGCTCGACGACTTGATCGCCGATACCGACGACGGCATTTACATGGAAACGAACCGCTCGTGGTCGATCGACGACCGCCGGTACCATTTCCAGTTCGGCACGGAAATCGGCTGGGAGATCAAGGGCGGGAAGAAGATTCGGATGCTGAAGAATCCAAGCTACAGCGGCATCACCACCGAATTTTGGAACAGCTGCGATGCCGTCTGCTCGCGCGACTATTGGACGCTCTGGGGCACGCCGAATTGCGGCAAGGGCCAGCCGATGCAAACCATGGGCACCGGCCATGGAGCCGCCCCCGCGCGTTTCCGCAACGTTCGCGTGGGCGTGGCCTTTTCGCGCTAACGGGAATCGACCGATGCCGCCAAAAAAGCCAGCCAAACGATCCAAGCCGAAAGCCTCGAAGGCCGCCAAGCGACCGATGCCCGGCGCCGCCGCCGACCGCTTCCTGATTCCCCGCCCGGAATTCGAGCGCATCGCGGAACGCATCTTCAAGTTCAGCCGCGCGGAAGAAACCGAAATCGAAATTGACGTGACCACGGACGCGTTGACTCGCTTCGCCAACAACACCATTCATCAGAACGTGGCGGAGCAGGGAATCTCCGTTTCGGTGCGCGCGGTCGTCAACGGCCGCACCGCCCGCGCTTCGACGAACAAGACCGACGATGTATCGCTCGCCCGCGTGGCCGACGCGGCCCTGCGCCTGGCCAAACTCCAGCCGCCCAGTGAAACCCTGCTGCCCATGCTCGGCCCGCAAAAATACACGCCGGTAAAGCGCTTTTTCCCCGCCACTGCGGCGGCCACGCCCGAGGAACGCGCCCGCGCCGTGGTCGGCGTGGTGAAGCTGGCGGAACGCAACAAGCAAACGGCTGCCGGAATTTTCACCACCGGGATTTCGCAATCGGTCCTCGCCACTTCGCGCGGCCTCTTCGTTGCCCACGAGCAGACGCGGGCGGAATTCTCAGTCACCTTTCTCGACGGGGAAAGCTCCGGCTGGGCGAAGGAGAATTTTCCCGATATTTCGCTGATTGCGCCCGGCGCGCTGGCCGAGCGAGCCAGTCAGAAAGCGCGCGCTTCGCTGCACCCCCGCGAAATTCCTCCGGGTCATTACACCGTGATTCTGGAGCCCGCCGCGGTGCTGGATCTGGTCGGCTTTCTTTTCTACGATTTCGCGGCCACTGCGATCGAGGACAAGCGCTCCTGTTTCAACGACCGGCTCGGCAAGCGCATTTTCGGGGGCAATATCACGGTCTGGGACGATGTTTATCATCCGCTCCAGACCGGCGCGCCATTCGATGGCGAGGGCGTGCCACGCCAGAAAGTGCTGCTCGTCGATCGCGGGATTCCGAGGGGACTGGTCTACGCGCGCGAAACGGCGAAACGTCTTGGCGCCAAACCAACCGGCCACGGCTTCTCCCTGCCGAATGAATATGGCGAAGCGCCCATGAATCTTGTTTTCGCGGGCGGCCGGTCGTCGCTCGACGAGATGATTTCGGCGACGGGGCAGGGAATCCTGGTGACGCGCTTCTGGTATATCCGCGAAGTGGACCCCTACCAGAAAATCCTCACCGGAATGACGCGCGACGGCACGTTCCTCGTCGAAAACGGTCAGATCGCCGGCCCTGTAAAGAATTTCCGCTTCAACGAGAGTATGATCGAAATGCTCGCATCGGTCGAAGACCTTGGTCCGTCGGTGCGCGCCGCCGGCGAGGAATCGTTCGAAATGGTCGTGCCGGCGATGAAGGTGCGGAAATTCCACTTCACCGAAGTTACGAAATTCTAGCCTCTCTGTTCTGATCCCGTTCCGGCAGTTTAACCACTCCCACGTTTCCTCGGCTTGAATTGCCGCTCGTAAAAACGACCGCGGTTCCTTTCGCGGATACCGCGGCCGTGCTGCCACTGCCCCCGCGCGCAAGATGAGGGAGGCGAAAGCTATCCGTGCGCGGTCAAGTTCGACGAATCCTTCATCGCCAATTCGCTCCTGGTGTGCGGGTAGAGGAATCTCTGCCCGTAATTCATCCCCGGGTAGAACCACGTGCGAATCGCTTCGGGCGTGTCCGTGGGCCGCTCGGCGAAGGTGACCACCGTTCGGCTGGTCGGCCGCATGCGATAGGCGGGAATCGTCATGACGGTCTCAATCAGCCGAGTCCCGTTCTTGTTGAAGATTTGAACGATGTTGCGATTCGAGGATCCGCCGAGGAGCTGGAATGTATACGTTCCCGGCAGCAGAACGCGCCCGGGAATTTCGACGGGAGCGCTGAAAACCATTTTCGTTTCTTCGTTCCAGTTGCCGGCGCGAGCCGTTGGAGCAAAGGCGATGCAAAGGAAGCCGAGGAAAAGCGGAAGGAATACAGATCCTATGACTTTATGGCGAGTAAACATGAATCGTGCCCTCCTGAGCCTTGGCTATCTAGGAGGGACCGCGCGATCTCTCACTTCGTTGGATGCGGCGCACGGATTGTTCGCTGCCCGAAACGCCGCTGCGCAACTCCCCAATGTGGCTCCCTAAACGGCGCTGTCCCGTTTCCGCGCTTGCTCGGCGAGGAGCAGGCGATAGGCTTCGCGCTTCGGGATGCCGAATTCACGCGCGGCTTGTTTTAGTGCGGATTTACGGTCGTATCCCTGGCGTTCGAGTTCGGCCACGCGTTCGCCGAGCGAACCGGCTTGCCGTCCAGACTCCGGCGCAGACGCTGCCGTTTCCGGGGCGCCGACAAGCAGCGTGATTTCGCCGCGCGGCTCGGAACGCCTATAGAATTCGGCGAGTTCGGAAAGCTTTGCGCGGCGGAATTCTTCGTGAATCTTGGTCAGCTCGCGCGCGACGACCGCGCGGCGATCGCCCAGAATGGCCAGAGCATCGCGGAGGGTTGTTGCGAGCCGGTGTGGTGCTTCGTAGAAAATCAGGGTGCGGCGCTCCGGGGCGAGCTCCCGCAATTTCCGCGCGCGTTCGCCCGTGCGCGCCGGCAGGAAACCGACGAAAAGGAACTCCCCGGCGGGAAGCCCGGAAGCGGCAAGCGCGGCGACGAAAGCCGAAGGCCCCGGAATCGGCGTCACCGGAATCCCGCGCTCGATGCACGAATGGACCAGTGTGTGGCCGGGGTCGGAGACCAGCGGCATGCCCGCGTCGCTCACGAGCGCGATGCTCTCGCCGGATTCCATACGCTCGACGAGTTCGCGCGAGCGCTCGCGCTCGTTGTGTTCGTGGTAGCTCACCAGCGGCCGCGCAATCCCGTGCCGATCGAGCAGCTTGCGCGTTTGTCGCGTATCCTCGCAGGCAATCGCGGACACTTCCGAAAGCACCCGAAGCGCGCGCAGCGTGACATCCTCCAGGTTGCCGATCGGCGTCGCAACCAGATACAACCGTCCTCCCGCGCTTGTTTTTGGCTCGGTCATGCCATCCCGCGCGAGTCTAGCACAACGGTGACGCCCGTTCGGCCCAGCGCGGGCTCGGCGTGGTACCATGGATTGGGCTAATCCACTTTTCTGACGGGGAGATATAGCGTGCCGTTGTACGAGTACGAATGTTCCGCGTGCCATCATCGCTTCGAAAAAATCGAATCGTTCGACGCCGAGGAGGAAAAGCCGTGCCCCAAGTGCGGCAACGTGGCAAAACGAGTTCTGGCGCCTCCCGCGATCCAGTTCAAGGGGTCGGGCTGGTATGTGACCGATTACGCGCGGAAGAATTCCGCGCCTCCGCCAACATCTTCGTCTTCGGACAAGCCGGCGGATAAGACCGGCTCGGAAACCAAGAAGGAAAGATCGAGCAGTTAAGCGGCGCCGTTTCCGGAAAGTCCGTATTTACAGCTTCAACTCGCGCAGCCACGCCCGGAAAGCATTGCCGAACTCAGCATTTTCCAGCGCCAACTCCACTGTGGCCTGCAGAAACCCGAGCTTGTCCCCGGCGTCGTAGTATTTCCCTTCGCAAACGCAGGCCCAAAGGCCCCGTTCCTTCGCCAGCCGGCGCAGTCCGTCGGTGAGCTGGATTTCCCCGCCGCGTCCGGGCGGCGTCCGTTCCAGACAATCGAAAATTTCTGGCGGCAGCACGTACCGGCCGACGATGGCCAGCGTGGACGGTGCTTCCTCAGGCGAAGGTTTTTCCACCAGGTCGCGAATCCAATACAGCTTGCGGCCGTTGCGCTCCACTAGCGGGTCGGTGGAAACGATCCCGTACAGCGAAGTCTGTTCTCGCGGCACGGGCGAAACGGCAATCGCGCCTTCACCGGTTTCCTCATAAACGTCAATCAGCTGCCGCGTGGCTGGATTCGCGCTGGTAGTGATGACGTCGCCGAGCAGTACCGCGAAGGGCTCATTGTTGACCATGTCCCTCGCTTCGAGGACGGCGTGGCCCAGGCCGAGCGGTTCCTTCTGCCGTGTGTAGCTGAATCGCACCAGATTGCTGATCTGACGGACGAGTTCCGCCTGATCGCTCCGGCCTTTGCGATCGAGAAAAGCTTCCAGCTCGGGTGAGACGTCGAAATGGTCCTCGATTGCGTTCTTTCCGCGGCCGGTCACGATGACCACGTTTTCGATTCCCGAAGCGACGCACTCCTCGACAACGTATTGAATCAGCGGCTTGTCCACGACGGGCAGCATTTCCTTGGGCTGCACCTTGGTGGCGGGCAGGAAACGCGTGCCGAGGCCGGCCGCGGGAAGAACGGCTTTTCGTACGGGCGAGCGCTGTTTGCTTTGCGTCATCGTTGAGTCCGCGAATCGTCACCATAGCGATTTGACGCGCGCTCGTCAATGGCGCGCTGCGATTTCACCGCATTGCGCCGCGGGTGGCGCTGCAGCCGCCTCGTTCGCATGTGCTACTATGGCCGCACGGAAACCACTTTGCCACGAGACGCGCGAATCTTGGGCATCGAATCGTCGTGCGACGAAACTGCGGCGGCCGTCGTGTCGAACGGTCGCGCGATCCTCTCGAGCGTGATCGCGTCGCAGATCGATATTCACCGGAAATACGGCGGCGTCGTGCCGGAACTGGCTTCACGGGAACATTTGCGGCGGATCGTGCCGGTCGTGCGCGAAGCGCTCGAGCGCTCGGGCCTGAATCTTTCAGACCTTGATGCGATTGCCGTCACCTGCGGCCCGGGCCTGATCGGCTCCCTGCTCGTCGGCGTGACGTACGGCAAAGCGCTCGCGCAGGCCGTGGGCAAGCCGCTCGTGGCCGTGAATCACCTCGAGGGGCACGTTCGCGCCGTGATCGTCGAGGCGCTAAGCGCCGGCCAGACGCCGCAGCTTCCCGCTGTTTGCCTGATTGTTTCGGGTGGGCATACGGTCGTCTATCTCGTCGAGCTGGCCGAACAAGGCGCTATCGAAGCGGCGGCTTTCCGCTATGCCCGTCTGGGACAGACTCGCGACGACGCGGCCGGCGAAGCGTACGACAAGGTGGCGAAAATGCTCGGCCTCGGCTATCCGGGCGGGCCTGTGCTCGATCAACTGGCGAAGCAAGGCAATCCCGAAACAATCCGGTTCGGCGAGCCGAAAATGAAGGGAAATCCTTACGATTTCAGCTTCAGCGGAATCAAAACAGCGGTTCTCTACCATTTGCGGGCGCATCCGGAGCTGGAGCCCGAAATCGAGGCCCGGCGCAAGGCGCTGACGGAAGGCCGCCGGCGTGCGGCGGAGCTTTTGGCGCTTTGCGGAGCGCACACGCTGGACCTGGTCGCGGGATTTCAGCGCTCCGTCGTTTCCACTCTGGTCTCGCGTACGCTCGGCGCGGCCGAGCAACACGCGGTTCGCTCGGTGCTGGTCTCGGGTGGCGTGGCGGCAAACCGTGAGCTGCGCGAAACGTTTCTCGATCAGGCCCGCAGGCGCGGCCTGGAAGTCTTTTTCCCCAGCATCGCTCTATCCACCGACAACGCCGCGATGATTGCGGCCGCGGCCTATCCGCGGTTCCTCGCCGGCGCGTGGACCACCGACGAATTGAACGCGGAAGCGGTGCTTCCACTTGCTTGAACCCACAGGCTTTTCCCTGAAATCCATATAGCCGGACCGAAGAGGGAGGCGTGGACGCTCGGGGACCTCCCATGCCACACCACGAATTGTGGCTGTCGCGCCGGGAAGCGCGCGGCAAAGCCCTCAGCTGTGTTTATTCGACCGCAGCAGCCGGAACACTGATTTCGGGGAACTGAAGTCTGGCTTTCGCCAGGGCCCGAACCACATCCGTTTCCACTTTGATTTCGGTGGAACGCTGCGCCGTGGCCAGCTCGCTCACCAGCAGGAATTTCGCCCGTTCCAACATTTTCTTTTCGCGGAACGACAGCGGCTTCGTGCGGCTTAGCGCGAGCAGGCTCTTGAGCACAGCGGCGACGTCCTGAAGCGAACCGGTGCGCATCCGCTCGGAATTTTCCTTGAAGCGGTGTTTCCAGTCGCTCGGGGCATGATTCGAGTGATGGTTGGCTTCGAGAAAACCGATAATTCTGCGAGCTTCCATCGAAGTGATCACTCGGCGCAACCCCACGCTCTGCGCATTGGTTTCGGGAACCATTACGCGAAGACCGCTCGCGTATATGCGCAACATGTAGCAGCGTTCGGAACGTCCACTGAAGTAACTGAAGCTGACTTGCTCGATGATGCCCACGCCGTGATTCGGATAAACGACCTTGTCCCCAATCTTA
>JAKAOH010000149.1 GCA_021812285.1 Acidobacteriota bacterium
AGCTCGGGCGCAAGCCCAGGCGTTCGAGTTCGGCGAGGCCGCGGCGCAATTTCACTTCTTCGACGCCGCTCGCGGGAGAAACGATCCGCACGGGCGAGCCGTGAACGAGGGCGCGAGGTTTGGCGAGTTCTTCGGTGCGCATGGGCATTCTAGTCCGCCCAGTGGAAGACGCCTTCGGCGACGAGTTCGGCCGGGCCGGTGAGTTCGACGACGTCGTCGGATTCGCGCCAGTGAACCTGCAATTCGCCGATTTCGGTCTGCACGGCCACGCGCCGGCCGGTCTTTCCGTTGATCGCGGCGGCGACGGCGCAGGCGCAGGAGCCGGTGCCCGATGAAAGCGTGTGGCCGGCGCCGCGTTCCCAGAATCGCACTTCAATGCGATCCGGCCCGAGGACCCGAACGAAGCCGGCGTTGACACGCTCGGGGAAAAAGGGGTGGCGCTCGATTTCCCGGCCCAGCGCGAGCCAATCGGGATCGTGCCAGTTTTCGACCAGCACGATGCATTGCGGATTGCCCATCCACAGAGGCGTCACGCGAAGAACGTCGTCGCCAAGCGGAAGCGGGTAATCAGTCGCCGGCGCGGCGACGGGTTTGGGCGGATGGAATGGAATTTTTTCCGGCTCGAAGGATGGGTGAACGATTTCGCTCCGGAAAAGCCACCGCGCGCCGTCGCGTCCCAGAAAAACGTGCCGCTTGGGCCCGACGCGGGTTTCGAGAGTAAGAACGAGACCTGGCTCGGGCGAAGGCTCGCGCGACGCCAGCCACAGGGCGGCGCACCGCATCGCGTTGCCGGAAAGCTCGGCTTCGCTGCCGTCGGCGTTGAAAATGCGGAATTTCGACCGGCGCTCGCCGAGCGGCGCGAGCGGCGTCAGACCGTCCGCGCCCACGCCGGTGTGGCGATCGCAGATGGCGCGTGCGAGCGCGGCTGGATCGCGGCCGGTGAGCGCGGATTCTTCGATCATCAGGAAATCGTTGCCCAAACCGTGCGCCTTGGCAAACCGGATTTCAGCCATCGCCCATCCCGCTCGGCCGCCGCATTCGCGCTCAGCCGATGTACTTGCCGATGATCGGAGCGAGGTTGCGCTTGGTCGCGGCCGGGATCAGTGCGCGATCGGTCACGATCGCGGTGGAAAGCGCCGAGCCGCACCGGCATGTGCGGTCGAGAGAAATCTTGCCGATCGCCTCGCGCACCACTCTCTGCACGTTTTCCGCGTTCTTGGTAACGTTCGCGACCACCTGATCGCTCGTGACACTGTCGTGGCCCGGATGCCAGCAATCGTAATCGGTGACCATTGAAACGCTCGCGTAGCAGATTTCGGCTTCGCGCGCGAGCTTGGCTTCGGTCAGATTGGTCATGCCGATGATGTCGAAATTCATCCGGCGGTAGAAGAGCGATTCGGCAAGCGTCGAAAAGAGCGGGCCTTCCATGCAGACGTAGGTGCCGCCGCGATGGACTTTGACGCCGGCGCGCTGGCAGGCTTCGGCCAGAGTGGCGGAGAGATTGGCGCAGGTGGGCTTGTCGAACGTGGTGTGCGCCACGATGCCGTTGCCGAAAAACGTCGCGATCCGGTTCCGCGTGCGATCGAAAAACTGATCGGGAATCACGAATTCCAGCGGAGCGAGCTCCTCTTTCAGCGAGCCGACGGCGCTGACCGAAACGATGCGCTCGACGCCCAGGACTTTCAGCGCGTAGATATTCGCGCGGTAATTGATTTCCGTCGGCAAAATGCGATGGCCGCGGCCGTGCCGCGCGAGAAACGCGACTTCGCGGCCGTCGAGCCGCCCGGTGACGAGCGCGTCCGACGGTTCGCCGAACGGCGTGCGGACGCGCACTTCGCGCGCGCCTTCAAGACCGGGCATCGCATAAAGACCGCTGCCGCCGATAATGCCGATGCGGGCCGGCTGTTTGCCGGATTTCGCTTTCGCCCGCGACTTCGATTGCGCTTTCGTTTTTGGCTTTTTCGCCATTTCCCCATCCCCTCACGGAACTGAAGTGGCAAAGCAAACGAAAACGATAGCAGGAACTCGGCCGTCCGTCAGTAGCGCGGTGCGCGAACCGGCAAGCGTCACGCCGATTCCGCGGGATCGCGCGAGAGGCGCGAGCGATCCAGCTCGCCGGCCGAGCGAACTCCGGAAAGCGCCAAAGTCACGTCGAAATCCGCCAGGAAATTCATGACGAATTCGCGCACGCCCGCCTCGCCCGCCGCTCCCAGCGCCCAAACGTAAACGCGCCCCAGCAGAACCGCGCACGCGCCCAGAGCGAGTGCCTTGAAGGCGTCGGCTCCGCGCCGAATGCCGCTATCGAAAAGGACCGGAACGCGGCCGCCGACGGCGCCAACGACGCCAGGCAAAGCGTCGAGCGCCCCGATCGCTCCATCCACCTGCCTGCCGCCGTGATTCGACACGATGATGCCGCCTGCGCCCGCGGCAATGGCCTGAAGCGCGTCGTCGGGATGGAGAATGCCCTTGACGAGCATCGGCAGGCGCGTCGTTTCCCGCAGCCGGGCGAAATCCTGCCACGTATGCGAAAAATCGCTGAAAACCGAGGCCCAATATTCGATCGCCGAGCGCGGATTCTTTTCCGGCGGCTCCGCGAGCCGCGAACGGAAAACGGGATCGGTGAAATAATTGCCCACGCCCTGCGCTTCGAAAAACGGAAAGTAGGGATAGGCAAGATCGCGCTCGCGCCAGCCGATATACGGCGTATCAAGCGTGACGACGATCGCGTCGTAACCCGCGCGCTCCGCCCGCGCGATCATGCTCGCCGAAATCGAATCGTCGCGGCCCCAATAAAGCTGAAACCAGCGCGGCCCATGCCCCATGGCTTCGGCGACCGGCTCGATCGGGTGCGTCGAAGCTCCGCTCAAAACGAATGGCACGCCGAGCGAAGCCGCGGCGCGCGCGGAGGCGAGTTCGCCCTCGGGATGAAGGATGGATTGAACGCCGATCGGAGCCAGCAGAAACGGCGAATCGAGACGCCGGCCGAAAAGTTCAACGCTGAGGTCGCGCTTGGAAACGTCGCGCAGCATCCGCGGCACGATGCGCCATCGCTCGAATGCGCCGAGGTTCGCCCGGCAAGTGGATTCCGAGCCGGCGCCGCCGGCGACGTAGTCGTAGGCCTGCGGCGTCATCTTCTGGCGCGCCTGCTTTTCGATTTCTTCGATGGCGATCGGGATGGGGAGCCGGCGGCCCGTGAATGCGCCCAGGTAGATTTCCTGCTGGCGCTCCCGCGCGTAGTTGCGCGAAGCGGGACGCGGCGTCAAGGAGCCGGATTTTTCGGTCATGGTGCGCGCTCCTACGGCGTCTTCCGCTTCAATCGAGCGGAACCGCCTCAGCTTCGAATTTGTCGTCACGCTGAATGAGCCGCGCGGCGGGAACGTCGGGATCGTGTCCGAACAGGCAGATCCAGCCCTCGCGCGCGATGCGCGGCAGCCATTTCTTTTTGTTGTCGAGCGTCGTCATCGGATAAAGGTCGTAGCTCATGATCCACGGATAGGCCAGGTGCGCGCGCGTCGGAACCAGATCGGCCAGGAGAAACGCGGTCCGGCCGTCGCCCGTGATTTTCACGCATTGCATATCGCTCGTGTGGCCGGGCATTACCACCAGATCGAGCCCCGGCACGAGCGAAGCATCGCCCTCCACCGTGCGCCACAGGCCGGCCTGGTCCACGGGAGCGAAATTATCGGGCAGATAGCTGGCGCGATCGCGTTCGTTCGGCCCACGCGCGTGGTCGAGTTCGCCGCGCTGAACGACGTAGCGAGCATTCGGAAACGTCGGCACGGCGCGCCCCTCTTCAACGCGCGTGTTCCAGCCGCAATGATCGAAATGCAGGTGCGTATTGACCACCAGCGAAACGTCCTCCGGCCGAACGCCGCGCGCCTGCAAGTTGCCGAGCAGGCGATTTTCCCGCTCGAAATTGTAGATTTCGGCGTGCTTCGCGTCCCATTTTTCGCCGGCGCCGGTTTCGACCAGAACGGTTTCGCCGCGCCCACGCAACAGCCAGCAGTTCATCGCCATGCGAATCCGATTGCGCGAATCGGGCGGCGTTTTCTTTTCCCAGAGCGGGCGAGGAACCACGCCGTACATCGCTCCGCCGTCGAGGCCGAACAGCCCGTCGGTCACCAGGTCCAACGTCCAATCCCCCAGTTTCATCGAATCCCCGCTTTCTCAAGAATTTCGTCCACGGCCGCGAAGGGATCTTTCTGCCGCGCCGCGACGGCCGCCGCCAGCCGTTCGAGCTGCGCCGCATCCAGATGCTGGCCCACGCGAAGCATCAGCCGGCGATGGATCAGTTCGACGAGTCGCTCGCGCCAGTGCTCCACGCGCCGCCGCGACCGTTTTCCGCCGTCTTCAATCGTCGCGCCGAATCGCCCGATCGCGGCGGCGAGATCGCCGACGCCCTTGTCTTCCGTGGCCACGGTGCGAACCAGCGGCGGCCGCCAGGCGTCGCGCTCGAGCACGATTTCGAGCACGGCGCGCAGTTGCCGCTCGAAGCGATCGGCGCCCGGCTGATCGGCTTTGTTGATGACGAAAAGATCGGCGATTTCCATCAAGCCGGCTTTGAGGCTTTGCACGTCGTCACCGAGGCCCGGCACCAGAACGACCAGCGTGCAATCGGCCAGACGCACGATTTCCACTTCGTCCTGGCCGACGCCAACCGTTTCGATGAGGATGACGTCCTTCCCCGCGGCGTCCAGAACCAGCGCGGCTTCGGCCGTCGATTGGGCCAGGCCGCCGAGCCAGCCGCGCGTGGCCATCGAACGGATGAAAATGCCGGGATCGGACGCGTGGCCCTGCATCCGGATGCGATCACCCAGAATCGCGCCGCCGGTGAAGGGGCTGGTGGGATCGATCGCCAGAATGCCGACCGTCTGGCCCTCGCGCCGGTAATGCGCGGCGAGGCGATCGACCAGCGTGCTCTTGCCGGTGCCGGGCGCGCCGGTGACGCCGACGATGGCTGCACGTCCGGTGTGAGGAAACAGTTCGCGGAGCAGGGCTTCGGCTTCCGGACGCGCGTCTTCGATCGTGGTGATGGCGCGCGAGATCGAGCGAACGTCGCCGGCGCGAATTTTTTCCGCCCAGGAACTCACGAGGCCTGATGATACTAAGAGGCGGGGAGCGGCGTCGAGGTGCGTTATCCCCGGCCGAGCAGATGGCGAGCGATGACGAGCCGCTGGATTTCGCTGGTGCCTTCGCCGATCGTCGCCAGCTTCACGTCGCGATAATATTTTTCCGCCGGATAATCCTTGATGAAGCCGTAGCCGCCCAGCACCTGCACCGCTTCATTGGCCACGCGCACCGCCGTTTCGCCGGCGAAAAGCTTGGCCATCGCCGATTCGCTCGTGTATTGCTGCGGGCGGTCGCCCTCCGCGCGCGAGCGGTCGGCGAGCCATGCGGCGCGATAGGTGAGCAGCCGCGCGGCGGCGATTTCGGTGGCCATATCGGCGAGCTTGAATTGAATCGCCTGAAATTCCGCGATCGCCTTGCCGAATTGGCGCCGCTGCTTCGCATAGCGCGCGGCGGTTTCGTATGCGCCCTGCGCCATGCCCAGGGCGAAGGCGGCGATCGAGACGCGCCCGCCATCGAGAACGGAAAGGCTGTTGATGAACCCGTCGCCGGGCTTTCCGATCAGATTTTCCGCGGGAACGCGGCAGCTCGTGAAAACGATTTCGCTGGTGTCGCTGGCGCGCAGCCCGAGTTTGTCCTCTTTTTTGCCGGGCCGGAAACCCGGCGTTCCCTTTTCGATGAGAAACGCGGAAATCCCGCGATGTCCCGCGCCGCGATCGGTGACGGCCATCGCCACGCACACGTGCGCGTAATGGCCGTTGGTCGTGAACGTTTTCGAGCCGTTGAGCACCCAGCCATCGTCCGCGGATTCGGCCGTTGTGCGCGTGCCGCCGGCGTCGGAACCGGCTTCGGGCTCCGTGAGCGACCAGCAACCCAGCCATTCTCCGCTCGCCAGACGCGGCAGGTATTTCTCGCGTTGTGCCTCGCTGCCGAATTTATAGATGTGGTTCGAGCAGAGCGACGTGTGCGCCGCGACGGTCAGCGCCACCGAGCCGTCCACGCGCGCCAGTTCCTCCAGCGCGATGGCGTATTCCATGTACCCGAGCCCGGCCCCGCCGTATTTTTCGGGGAAAATAACGCCGAGCAGCCCCATTTCGGCGAGCTTGCCGACCGCTTCGGATGGGAAATGGGACGTTTCATCCCATTCGCGCACGTGCGGCGCGATTTCCGCTTCGGCGAATTCACGCACGGTTTTGCGGAGTTGCTGCTGCTCGTCGGTCAGGGAGAAGTCCACGGGTTAGGTTCCTCTGTGTTATTTATACCAGCCTCGACTTTCCTTTATAGCACATCGAAACGGCGCGGTGATGGCGACGCGCGTAGGCGGAACGAGCGGGGGCGGTCAGTCAGTGAAGAAATTTCGCCGCGGCGGCCAGATCGGAAACGCCCATGATGACGACGGCGCGGCTGGTTCCTTTCTCGATCGTGCCGTAAACGTATTCGACGTTGATATTGCGCGCGGCGAGCTTGCGCAGCACGCGGCCCAGCGAGCCGGGACGATGCCCCAGCGCCACGGCGAGAGCCGGTTCGACCACGGTTTTCAGCCCGAGACGCTCGCACACTTTGCCGGCGGTTTCGATCGGCTTCACCAGCATGCGCACGGGATTGATCGCTCCCGATTCGGCCGCCTGAATCGCTTCGATATTGACGGCCACCTTTGCCAGTTCGCTGCAAAGCTCGGCCAGCGACCCCGGACGATTTTCCAGAGTGACCACGAGCTGTTTTACGATCGGCACGTTTCCCCCTTGGCCTGCGACATTGCGCCGGTGCGCCTCACTGGCCGCACTCTACCACAGGCCTCGGCAAGCCGCACTACGGCTGGGGCCACAGGCAAGCGCGAAAAACGTCGCGTATGATGGAAACGGGCGGCGTGGCGTGCGCCAGGCGGTTCGACCGCCCGCGCGAGTGGAGACGATGAAACCCGAAGATGATCGGAAGCTCTTGCGAGCGCTCTGCCGCCGCGAAAGCGCGGCAGCGGCGCGTCGCGCCGCGGAACGTCTGCGCGGACACGCGTGGGCGAGCGGCGAACATCAAATCATTTTCGAGGCGTGCGCTCGGCTGGCGCGGCGGGGGACGCAAATCTGCAAGGAAAATGTGGCCAGAGAAGTGACTCTGGCCGGGTTTCCCGACGTGGACCTCGACGCGCTGTTTGAACCCGGCGAGCTAACGGGCGACGGCTCGCCGCGCAAAGCAGAATCGGCGCGACGCCGAGGGAAATCGCGATGAACTGGGCGCGCGTGCGGCGATGTCTGGCGATTCTGGACCTCGCCGGCATGCCCGTGGTCATCCTGCTCTTCATCTGGCGATGGCAGCGGACGGCTTTCGGCGCGTGGATGGTGTTTCCCATCTGGATCGTCGCGAGTTTTCTGTTGCAGCACGATACGCCGAAAACCCTCGGTTGGCGCGCGGACAATCTGAAACGGGCGGGGATGGAAGCGGGCATCTTTTTCAGCGCCGCAATTGCCGTGCTGCTCGCGATCGCGGCGGTTCGCGGCATGCCGCATCATCTCGCCTGGGAAGCGATCGGCGAGCACCTGTGGACCTATTTTGCGTTTTGCCTGTTGCAGCAGGTCGCGCTCAATTCGTTTTTGAACAATCGCGCGATTGCGCTCTTTTCGCGCCCGTGGGTTTCGTCTTTGATTGCGGGAGCGATTTTCGCTTCGGCGCACTGGCCGAATCCAGTGCTCGTGCCGGCGACGCTGGTGGGCGGCGTGGCGATGGCGTGGCTTTTCCGGCGAAACCGGAATATTTTGCCGTTGGCGCTGGGCCAGGCGATTGTCGGCTCGCTGCTCGCATGGGCCTTCCCTGCCGCCTGGATTCACAATCTGCGCGTCGGCCCGGGATATTGGTTGTGGAAGTGAACGGGCGAATCAGGTAGGGTGGGCGTTCGAGGAACGGAGCAATCAGGCGTGTTTTCGGCGCTGCGATACTACTGGAAAATCGCGAAAGGCTACCGCTTGCGGCCGTGGGAGAGCCCTTACATTCGCTGGCGGCTTGAAACCTTTTTTGGCGCGGAAGCGGAAATGGCTCGCGGACGCGAATTTTTCGCGCTGCTCTGGCGTGAACGCGCGCGGTTGCGCCGGTTCCTCCAGTGGGTGAATGAGCGGCGCGCCGCGGCCGCCGGGCGCGCTGCCGGCGCGAATCGCGGTTAGCGCGGTTCGCGCCGGCTGTGCGGTCTGAACAGTTTTCCTGACGACAGATTAACGAGCGCTACCCGCGATGGCCGTGCGGATTGCCGGGCCCGCGGCGGTTGTTTTTGTTCTGCTGCTTGCCGCCGCGCTGTTGCTGCTGCGGCCTCATCTGGCGCTGGCGATTCCCGCCCTGGCGCTGCTGGTAATTGCCGCGCTGCTGCTGGCGAGCGCCTTGCTGCCGGTATTGTTGGTAACGCTGTTGCTGTTGTTGATAGCGCTGCCGTTGCTGCTGCCCATAACGTTGCTGCTGCTGGTAGCGCTGCTGTTGTTGCTGCCCGTAACGTTGCTGCTGCTGTTGATAGCGCTGTTGCGGCGCGGAGCGGAAACCGCCCTGGTTCTGGCGGGCCGGCTGCCCGTTGAACTGGTGCCAGCCGCCCTGGTTCCCCTGCTGATTGCGCTGTTGCTGGTTACGCTGCTGCGGCGCGTTGCGGGAACCCTGTTGGCGCTGCCCGCGGAAACCGCCCTGATTCTGACGGCCGGCCTGACCGTTAAATTGGCGCCATCCGCCATTTTGGAAGTGGTGCTGATCGGCCTGGCGCTGGAAACGGTAATTGCCCCCGTTGCTCGTGGCGCGTTGGACGCCGCGGCCCATGAAGTGTTCCGGCAGGGACGTTGCGGCGATGCGAGGCCGTCCGTGATTTTCCGACCAGCGCATTTCGGGCATGCCGCGCGCCATGTGTTCCTGACGGTCTTGCCAATTGCTCGGGCCCATCCGCCGTTCGCGTTCGGCCCTGAAATCGCGGCGATCGGGACGCATGTTGATTCCGCCCTCGCCGCCGTTGTAGCTGATGCGGCCGTAACCGAAACGCGGCGTGTTCTGGTAATAAACGTTGTGGATGTTGTAGATGTTGATGCGGGTGACGTTGCGATTGTAATAGAAAGCGTTGTCGCGCCAGAATCCG
>JAKAOH010000150.1 GCA_021812285.1 Acidobacteriota bacterium
ATGCTTTGGCCTCCGGGGGCGAAAGGGAAATTCCAGCCAAGAACCTGCTCTGCCGGCAAATTCGGCGTGTCGGAGAGCAAAAGTGGAGTACCGTGCGCTATGCGGAGATCCAAATCGGAAATTCCGGTTCGTATTTGCCCGCACTTGATGCGGCGCGGCCTGGGTTGCCGCGCCGACCGAAGTGTATCCAGCCAATGGAACGATGTTCGAAACGTGTGCCCCTGGAGATCCCGCGCTCGCGGCTCGAAACGCTTCGCCGAGCGAGTGCTCGTAGGCGCGTACCCGAGCTATTCTTCGACGAGTCGCGGTGCTGAATTCCGCAGTACCTGCCGTTCCCGCTCTCCGGGTTGGCCGAGCACATCTGCCAGCCGTTGTGCGAACAATCGCGCCTGCTTGTCTTCGTCCGTTTTCGCCAATCTCCGGCGTGAACGGGAAAGGCAGATTCGTAAAGCCGA
Source organism: Acidobacteriota bacterium (assembly GCA_021812285.1). Taxonomy (GTDB): domain Bacteria; phylum Acidobacteriota; class Terriglobia; order Acidiferrales; family UBA7541; genus JAKASX01. The sequence continues at coordinate 456 of JAKAOH010000150.1, forward strand.
AAAGAATGTCGCAGCCATCGCGCACCCCCGTCTCTCAGACGCATGGTAGGCTGCAATGCCACGCAGTGGAAGATATCGGCGGCCTGAGAGAGCTTTTACGATTACTTCCTACCGAGCTGCCTATTAACTGAAGCGCCATGGCACCTTAGTGCCATCAGTACGCGAAGGAAACCTACGACGCGTTGAACATCGAGAATGTTTTCTGCCAACGGTAGCCGTGTCGAGGCCCGAGGTATACAAGGGGAATCACGGCAATCGTGTCCGCGAGCGAGTTGATTTGCGAGTCGGGCCATCGCTTGTGAAAAACGTGAAACACTGATCCAATCGCGCAGAGTTGCGTGCTCCCGACCTCTGGGGTAGGCGCCTCGCGCAGGCTAGCGCGGCTGGCGAGGGGCGGCAAGCCGAGACGGCGTGCCAGGTCCTGAAACCGCGGGTCCGCTTGGAGCGGCTGGAACCGTGGATCCTGGCGGACATGGATCAGCAGGCTGGAATGCTCGTTAAAAGCTTTTCCTAGCCATTCCATCGTGCGGTCCTTATCACCGAGTCCCATGTAAACAACGGCAATCTCGTAGGCGGAGACATATTGCTTGTGGGAATCGGTGATCAATTTCGCCAGTATTTGCCGCGCTTCCTGCGGTTTGCCTGAGACCGCATACGCGTGGGCTAGGTCCGCCGTGGCGCCTGCCTTCTTGAATTCGCCGACGGCCTCGGAATATTTTCCTTGTTGCTCGTATGCCCAACCAAGGATAGTGCGGGCAAAGAGGTTCTCCGGCTCCATTTGGAGAGCTCGCCGACAGTGCTCTTCCGCCTCGTCGTATTGATGGGTATAGATGCAGTGCCATCCGAGGCATGCTGTTAGATCCATGTCGAGGGGAGCAATTTCCGTGGCGCGCTGGCTTTCCGCCCGAGATTCGTCGGCACGGCCCATGGCCAGCAGGAAGTGCGCGTAGAGATGGCGTGTAACGGCCTGGTTGGGGTTGAGTTCGAGAGCCCGGCGGAATTCCTTCTCTGCCTCGGGAAAGTTCCATTCGTATTCCAGATGAACCATGGCCAGATAGGCATGAGCATCGGAAAGGTTATCGTCCAGGCTCAGGGCTTTCAGCGCCAATTCCTTGGCCTTCGGGTAAGCCTTGCTGGGCGGCAGGGCTTCCCCAAAACCTGCCCAGTAATACAAGCCCGCCAAGGCGACATAGGCCGGGGCGTAATGCGGATCCAGTTGGATTGCCTGTTTGAAGTACTGTGCAGCCTTGGCCGGATTTCTTCCATATTTCCCTCTCAGCAGAGCTTCCTGCGCCTCCGGGTTAACCGGCCGAACCTCGGAGAGACGCTCTTCCTGCCGCGGGGTCAGCTCCACGCCAATTTCCGCGACGACTTTGCGAGCGACTTCGCTTTGTACCCCCAGAATGTCGCGCACGTCGCGGTCGTAGGCCTGAGCCCACATGTAACGATCATCCGGCTCATGAATCAACTTTGCCGAAATTCGCGCTTGGTCCCCTGAGCGAAGGACGCTGCCTTCCAGGATGTAATCCACATTCAACTCGCGAGCAATTTCCGGAAGTGTTTTCCTGGTGTCCTTGTAACGCGTCACAGAGGAACGGGATATGACCCGGAGCGCGCCGACCTGAGCCAGGTCCGTTGTCAATATGTCAGTCATGCCCGCGGCAAAGTACTCCTGCCCCTTGTCTTCTGACAGATTCTCCATAGGCAGCACCGCAATGGAGGGAATTTTCCGTGAGGGGGATGAGAAAGAAGGCGCGTGTCGGAGCCAGCCATGATTCAGCCCTATGACCGTAGCAACGATTATGGCAATAACCGACAGGCTGACCGTGCCTACGCGTCGAGGCGTCGAGAGCAGTGGCCATGGTCGGCGTTTTCGGGAGGACTCGAGTACCGCTCCTGAGATCGTCGTTGCTTGTCCTGAATCCATCTCACGCCGCAGGTGCTGCAAGGCGGCCCGCAAATCCGCGGCAGTTTGATAGCGGTGGGCGCGATCCTTCTCGAGCGCTTTGTCAATGATCCGAACGAGTTCAGCAGGGAGCTGAGGCCTGATGCCTGCGGGCGGTTTCGGTCTTCGGTTAAGGATCGCCTCGAGTATGACCGCGTCCGAGGGTCCTCGGAACGTGGGCGCGCCGGTAGCCATTTCGTACAACACCGCACCCAAAGAGTATAAGTCCGTGCGGGGATCGAGCTCTTCACCCCGCGCCTGCTCGGGAGACATATACGCGACCGTGCCGATGAGCGATCCCGGCTTGCTCAGCGCTTCCTCGCTCACGAGCGCGTCAGGAATCGATGCGGGTGTTGACCCAACCTCGTGATGCGGACCGGTCAACTTGGCAAGTCCGAAATCGAGGATTTTAGCCTGACCTCGGCTGGTGACGAAGATGTTGGCGGGCTTGATATCGCGGTGAGTGATTCCTTTCGAGTGAGCGGCGTCCAGGGCGTCCGAAATCTGGATGGCCAGCTCGACCAGGGTCGCAACCTGTAACGGCTGGCCCCCCATGCATTGTTTCAGGGTTTGTCCCTCCAGGTACGGCATGGAGATGAAAGGTTGTCCCTCGAACTCCCCAATGTCGTAAACAGGGCAGATGTTCGGATGATCCAGTGAGGAAGCGGTCTGGGCCTCGCGCTTGAAGCGAGCCAGGGCCTGAGGATCACGCGAGAGTTCACGTGGCAGGAATTTCAGGGCGACATGGCGCTGGAGGCGGGTATCCTCCGCCTGATACACCACCCCCATACCTCCGTGGCCGATTTCTTCGAGAATCTTATAGTATGAAATTGGCCTGCCGGTCATTCCCAGTTTCCGCTGTTCGCCCCCTGCTTTCGCTGGCGATAGGGGTTCGGCGGTGAGTCCGATCGTTTGCGCGTCAGAGGAACCGGGGCCATTTTCGCGAGCGAGCAGGGAGTCGAGTTCCCGCCGCATCTGCTTGTCGCCACGGCAGGCCTGCTGTAGGAACGCCTCTCGGGCCTTGCCCTCGCATTCCAGCGCAGCGGAATGAATTTGTTTAATCCTTCGCCACCTATCAGCATCCATGGTCGCACCCTCCGCACATCCCCCGCAGCAACCAGGCTCTTGCCCTGGTCTTCTCGATTTCCGGACTGCAACTGTCTAGCAATGTCATGCCTGGAGAGCTCTCTTGGGCCCTCTGCATAAGCAGGTTTGTGAAAGGTCAGTTGCCAGCATTCTACTCCACAAAGGCAAAGCTTTCTACCGAGAACGGTCATGGATCATCAGGTAGCGGCCATTAGCGCCGCCCCGACTGCCTCGGCCGCTTGCGAATCGCTGGCGCCCACGTATTGCATGGTGCTGGTGATCGAGCGATTCCCGAGCGCCTGCCAATCCCGCGCCAGGAAGCCCCTGAAAGTCGCAGCGCCGCGATCCTGGTGTTATACCCACTCCCTGTGGACTTCCGAGGCCTTTCCCTTTGCCCGCGCCTTCCGGCGGGCCGGGTGCACTCTGCGCGAGAATGCTCGATTCCCACGCCATGCGGGGCAAGAGAAAACGCCCGCGGTCCCGGCGAGACGGCGGGCGCTCCTCGAGCCGAGCTCCGCGAATGGGCCTACCGCTGCGTGTACCAGAGCTCAGCCGAGCGGACGGCGCACCTGCCGCGCTGGGTTCACGACTATAATTGGCACCGCCCACATGCGAGTTTGGGCGGCGCGCCGCCCATCTCTCGCTCAGGCTTGGAGTGGAACAGCGTATTGATCAATCACACCTAGGTGCTGAGTGGCATTGACGTGGTCGCGCTGCTTCGGGATTTTCACTTTGGGTTCGGCAGTCATGTACCACCTCCGACGCTACAATTCCCTGTGGTCCCTTAGCGCGAATTATATGCTTGAAAAATTGGAAATCAGACGAATTCCATTGCCGATTACCCGCAGACCCGCAGTACCGCAGACCCGACGCCCGGATCACCACCGTCGACCCCGGCGCCCCGATGGCGTCTGACTCCGCTCGACTTGGATCTAATCACTTGAACGCGAAAGGGTTGGCGCAGAGTAAATCCGGATGGCCAATGCCGTGAAGACTGTCCAGCACGAGACGTTTTCCTTGGCGAAGAAGCGTGGCGACCGAGCCGGTTTCCACGGCCACATGACGAAACGCGGAGAGTGGCTCGCCCTGCGCCTCCAGCAAGGCAATTCTTACGACCGCCTGATGAGTCACTGCGAGGACGGGACCGGGGTACGCTGATGCATCTTCAAGGAGGGATCGGATGCGGCGCCGCACATCGCCGAGGCACTCCCCGCCAGGGAAATGCACTCGGTCTGGCGCCACCTTCCACAATCGCAGCATCTCCGGCCACCTCTGTTTGACCTCGGCCTGAGTCAGACCTTCCCATGGGCCGTAAGCCAGTTCTGATAATCGGTCGTCGACGATGGCAACCATTCCCAGGCGTTTTTCGACTGCACGAGACGTACATCGGGCTCGGACCAAGGGGCTGGTGAAAATGGTGGCGACGCCGCATCCCGCGAACCAATTTGCCAAAGCCTGCGCTTGCGCCTCGCCGCGCGCTGTGAGCGGCGGATCGCTCCCGCCCTGGTAGCGTCCAGTCTGGTTCCATTCCGCCTCGCCGTGGCGCACCAGGAAAAGTTTCCAGGGACTAGATTCCATCGGGGGCCAACCTAATAGAGCAACCGGTTGAAATGAAACGTGAATCCAACCACGATCCTGCTGCCGGCGTGAATGCCTTGGCCGGCCACATCGGTCTGGTAGGCGATCATCGGCCGCAGAAACTTCCAACCCGCGAACTCGATTCCGCCTCCTACTCGAAGCAGGTCGTAGAATTCAGAGGCGTTTGGAATTCCTGGTTCCGCAGGCCCCGTTCGCCCGTCCAGAGTTCGTGCGAGGAAAAAAGTGCCAAAAACGTTCACTTTCGAAATGAGCCTGCCACCTACTTCACCTGTAGATCGCAGTTGCGTCACGCCGCTACCCGTGAAGACGCGCGGCCCGAGCGAGAAATCGCCGTAGACAAATCGCTCTCCCAGATGCCGTGTAAAGCCGAGTTGAAAGTCGGGTTCCATAGCAAAGTGGCCCGTACCAAGCTGAGGAATACTCGTCGTAGAGCCTGTGGGCAATACGAATTTGAGGGCGACGCCGTCTGAAAAGCTCTCCGACTGCCGGAAACCACGCTCCACGCCAACGGTTTGATCTTGCAAGCCGAACGCGGTGAAGGTCGCCCTCTTCTTTGCCTTTTCCAAGGAGGCGAAGCGCAGGTGATAGATCAGCGCCCATTTCCCGCCCAAGCCGTAATCACCAACTATCTTGGTCAGCCTTCCGGTGATTTTCGTCTTGGTGGGCAGAGTTGTTGAACCGAAAGTCGATGCAGAGAACACGCTGTCGGCGCTATAGAAACGAGTCTCGACCTTGACTTTTCCCTTGCCCGCGCCGGGTATCTCCTGACCTGCCAAAGAAGGCGCAAACCAAAGCCCGCTCATGCAACCCAGCAGGATCAAAGCGCTGAATTTTACTTTCGTTCGCATCGTAGCCTCACACGTGAGCTAGGCTCGGAATCGGGCTGGCGCTAACTGGCGAGCGCCAGACAGCGAAACCCGTTCTCCCGCATTTGTTGGGGCGAGATCAGGCCGCGGCCATCCAGGATCGTGTTGCCCTTCATGAGGGAACCCAAGCGATTCCAGTCAAGATCCCGAAATTCTTTCCAGTCCGTGGCAATGAATGCCGCGTCACTGCCCGTGGCGGCTTCGTAGGCGTCCTGGCAGTAAAGCAATCTAGAGTGGGGCGGAAGCACCTCTTGCGCCCGGGCGGCCGCTACTGGATCGTAAGTTCGCACGCTCGCGCCCTGGTCGCAGAGCATCGAGATCACGTCAAGGGCCGGCGCTTCGCGCACGTCGTCGGTATCTGCCTTAAAGGCGAGCCCAAGCACGCATAGGTTCTTGCCTTCCAGTCCCCCGAGGGCATCGCGAAGTTTCTCGACGGCGAGCCGGCGCTGTCCCGCATTGATATCCATCACCGCCCCGAGCAGTGCGGATGACGAGCCGTGCTCCTCGGCGATGGCTGCCAGCGCCTTCACATCCTTGGGGAAACAGGAACCGCCGTAGCCCAGGCCAGCCTCGAGGAAGTCTCCACCGATGCGCTCGTCGAGTCCCATTCCTTGGGCGACGGCGTAGACGTTGGCTCCGACCTGCTCGGCAATCCTGCCAACCTCGTTAATAAAAGAGATCTTGGCGGCAAGAAACGCATTCGAGGCGTACTTGGTCAGTTGAGCGCTGGCGGGATCCGTCAGCAGCACGGGGCAGCGAAGTGGCGCGTATAACGCGGCCACTTGCTCGCCGGCAGCTCGGTCCCAGGCGCCCACGACGACGCGGTCAGGAAAGAAGAAATCGTGAACGGCCGATCCTTCCCGAAGGAATTCCGGATTGACAACGATGGGAGCGGTGAGCTGGGGCGGAAGTTCCCTGGCCAGGATTTCCGCAAAATGTTCGGCCGTACCTCCAGGCGGAATGGTGCTCTTGAGGATGACGATAAGCGGGCGAGTGGCGGCGCTGGCGACTAGCCTCACAGCGGCTTCCACTTGCGACAAGTCGGCGGCCCCGGAGGGGCCTGTGGGAGTGCCCACGCAAATGAAGACCATCTCGGCATCGTGCAGGACTTCTCGGCCATCGGCGGTGAAGGAAAGCCGTCCAGCCGATAGGTTTCGTTCCACGAGCGGCGCCAATCCCGGTTCGCTGAAGGGGATCTGCGCCTGGCGCAACAGGTTGATCTTGGTTTCGTTCACGTCGCAGCCCACCACCCGGTATCCCATTTCCGCGAGGCAGGCCCCAGTGGTCAGCCCGACGTAACCGACGCCGAAAACGGCTATTGTCTTCATCCTTCTCTCCTCGTCTTTCGCTCTTGTGGTTTTCCCGGCTGTTTGACTTTCCGCCGTGATCCCATTCTTTGCCATCTCATTTGTTTCACTGCTTCTCTCCGCGCTCGCCTTTCGACCGCTCATTCGATCGAGATGTTTTCGTGTTCCGCAGAACGGAACTCGTGAGAAATCGCGAAAGAAGAGACGTCGGATGCCGCACTTGCCCCGCCATTCCAGAGTTGCCAGTAGCGGCCACGCCGACCGAGCAGTTCCTCATGCGTTCCCATCTGCACAATTCGTCCGCGCTCCAGCACGAGGATCAAGTCGGATCGAGCGATCGTCGCCAACTGGTGCGCGATGACGAATGTCGTGCGGCCGCGCGTGAGGCGGCGTATCGCTTCCGTCACAAACTCCTCGGTGTTCGCGTCTAAACCGGTCGTCGGTTCGTCCAGAATGACGATTGGCGCGTTTCGCAGCATGGCGCGCGCGATGGAAAGACATTGGCGCTGCCCACCGGAAAGGGTCATCCCCCGCTCGCCCACAAGGGTGTCGTAGCCATCGGGAAAACGTGCAATCAGGTCGTGGATTCCCGTCGCTCGCGCCGCCGCAATCGCGTCCTCGCGACCCGCGCCGGTGCGGCCGTAGGCGACGTTTTCCCAGACGGAGCCGTGGAATACCAAGACCTCTTGTGGTACCAGCGCGACTTGATTGCGAAGCCAGGCCAACGGCATTTCTCGAAGGTCATGCCCATCCAGAAGAATTTGACCACTTACCGGGTCGTAGAAACGGGAGATGAGACTTACGAGCGTGCTCTTCCCGGCGCCCGTGGGCCCAACCAAAGCGATCGTCCGGCCGGGCTCGGCGCGAAACGAAACGTCATGCAAAACCGGTTGGTCGGGACGATACCCGAAATCCACGGAGCGGAATTCGACCTCACCTTCGCGAGAACTCGTTACCAACGGATGTAATGGATCGCCGATCTCCGACTCTTCCGCGAACACATCTCCGATCCGCTCCGCGGCGACGGAGGATTTCCCGATCACGCCGGCCATCTTGGCGATCTGACGGACGGGAGTCGCCAGTCCTCGCAGGTAGGCGAGGAAGACGAGAAGGTCGCCTGCCGTGATCTTTCCGGCAAGAACCTGGGCGGCTCCGTACCAAACGACGGCTCCGGTGGCCAAGGCCATCACCAGACCCACAAGAGGAGTGAATTGCGACTGCAACTCGCTGGCCTCGAGAGTCGCTTCGAGCGCGCGCCCGGCCTGCTCTGCGAAACGATGATCTTCGTCAGGCTCGCGGCCATAGGCTTGGACCAGATGAACGTTGGAAATCACTTCCTGAACCTTGCCCCAGAGTTCGCCTTCCTTCCTCCGGGCCAGGCGCAAGGCCTTCGTCAACCGCGTGGCGTAGCTCTGGACAAGGAACAGCAATGCGGGAGCGCCGGCGATCACCACCAGCGCATAACGCCAGTCGATCATCAGCATGATGACGACCATGCCGGCCATGGTGAGAAGGTGAGCGAACAGACCGGTACCTACACCCACAACAAAGTTCTGAAGGGTCTGAATGTCGCCGCCGAGTCGAGCCATCAGGTCGCCGGCTCTCTGACGGCGGTGGAAAGCCAGGGAAAGCCTCTGCATATGAGCGAAAAGGTCGCGCCGGATATCGAACACCACGCGCTGGCCCGTGCGCAGTAGCAGCCGGTTGCCGAAGTAAGCCAACACGGCATCGGCAACACCCACCAAGAGCAAGGCAATGCCCAGGTACTCCAACAGGGCGAGGCGGTGAGTCAGCGGGTTCGGCAAGAATCCACCGGCCCACAATGGCAATGGCTTGCGGAGGATCACGCTGTCGAGGATCAGCTTCAGCGGCCAGGGCGC
>JAKAOH010000011.1 GCA_021812285.1 Acidobacteriota bacterium
ACTGCTCTTGCGACTTGGGTGGAATCGCAGCCCGCGCCTTCAGCTTGGCGAGATTTGCCGCCGCATTTGCGCCTGCCACCGGAACCAGGGTGATATTCACATAAGTCATCTGGCCATTCAGCATCACCAGTTGGTCGATCGGCCGGAACCCTTCAACGCTGCCGGTGATATTGTAGTTTTGGCCGGCGATCGCGCCGGAAAACGAGAACTCTCCGGAGGAGTCGGTCGTCGCCGACTGCACCGTTCCTCCCACCCCTTCCGGCTGCAACTGCAGGTAGACGAGCGGGACCGGATTGCCGTTGGAAAGCGTCACTTGGCCCTGAACCGTCGCGGTGGTTTGGGGCGCGCCGTCCAATCTTGAGGACGCCTGCGCGTGCAGGCAAGTGGCGCTCAACAGGATAGCTGCAACAAGGATAAGATTGCGTTTCATAACTCCCTCCCACATCGCGCCGGAATCTTCCTTTTGGCCGTTCATGATTGAAATTCGACTCCTAAAAGGGCGGTTGGGAACGCCCACGGATTGACGGCTCCGGAACTGAAGGCTTGCCGTGTCGTTGGGGCGCCGGCAAACAATCCTCCCGCGAGGCTGCGTTCCCTTGCCCGGAGATGACCCAGCTGCTTGCATGAGCGCAACTTACGGGATGCCAGGCCAACATGCTTCGACAGTCATCGAAACGTGGATTCCGTCACAAACCCAGCCTTCACCTCAGCATTGGGAGAAAAGGTCAAGACCACAGTCATCTGGGCGTGTCGTGCTCGTCCACGATGCCTGAAACCAGGGGTTGGCATCGAGGAAGCGCACGACAATATCTGGCTGGTCAGTTTTAGGGATGATGATCTGGGCTATTTCGATCTGGAGCGCGCGTGCTCGAACCGCTCGACAGCCGTTCGGACCCCAAGTGTCGCCCATGTGACCGGTACATTCTGTTATCCATGTCTCCGGGCTGGAAAATCTTCACCAACGCACCATCCACCGAGGTTTCCCGCCGCCGATAGCGCTTGACGATCGCCGTCTCGAACGGCAATTGAGCAGCTTCGGCACATTCAGCGCGCGGCGAGCCTCCGCGTCATGTAGTGTTGCTCAGTGAGTCTCCAAGTCCTTCCTCCGTCGCGGGATTTCTCGTCGCGCCAGACAAACGAATTCTCTTTAATGTCATTGAAGGACCAGCGCATCAGCGCTCCATCCCGATCGTGGCCGTAGAGGATGATCCGATCGCCTACCTGTCCACCGGTGAGTTCGACGACAGTGTTCGTCGGAGGTTCGACATAGACCACGCGCCATTTCCCCGATTTCCTGTCGAAAAAGCGGATGGTTGTTCCCATCGTCCGTTCTTTGTGTTTTGCCGTCGGGTAAGCGATAAAAAGGTCCTGTATGGCGTACCCATCCATAACCCAGCCAACGACCAGTTCGCCCTTGAAGTGAGTAACCTTTCCATCTTCGGCGATCTCGCCGTAATTAACGTTCCAAGTTCCCACGAAGCGCCCGAAGACTTTAGCCTGGTCGCCAAGCGAAGGCGCAGGGCCCATGGCCTGGAGAGTTCTAATCATGGCGAGCCGCGGGTCGAGCGCCTCGGTACCACGAATCACACCCGGCGCCACCGCGCTTCCGCTCATACGACTCAGCCAACAGAGGAGGCCCGCTGCCGTCGCAAGCAACACGGCCGCGCCAGCCAGAGTAAGTTTAGCCATACTGTTGTTTCCTCATGGCAACCGCCAATCCATGCCAACCGAACAGCGGGATCTTAGCCTGAACAAGGCAGCGAGGTATTTATTATTCTCCAAACAGCCACAATGGTTTCAAACACATGGCGCTATGCTCTGCTGGCCCCTTCCTGAGGCGCTAGCATTTTCTTGCTATTTTTTGAACGCGAATCGCTCGGAACGAAACAGGCAAAAAGCGGATCACAAGGGTAATTCTGCCGCGATGTTCTATCCGCCGGGGCAAAACAAGCTCGTACAGGTGCGGCGCGGCCGTTCTTTGATACGATTTCCGGTCGAAACATGAACCGAGTGGATGTCATTGCCGCGAGTGGTTCTATTCGGGTCGAACGTTTCGATCATCCCCAGGATTGCGCGCATCTAGATACCGACTCCGAAAAAACCAACGACGTTTCCATCACCTTTGTTGAAGCAGGAACGTTCGGCATGTCACAGCGAAATGGTTCCTGGTTATTTCGAAAGTTCGACGTGCTCTTGTCCGTACCCGGCATCTCGCGGCGCTACGCCCACGACCGGGAATGCCCACAAGACAGATGTCTTTCGCTGGCGTTTGCCCCGGAAGTCATTGAAGATGCTCTTGGACACCCGGTTGGGACTCCATTGATGCCGAAAATCAGCACTTGCGGCCGCACAAGAATTGCGCAGCATCTCCTGTCCAGGTCACTCGCAGCAAGCGATATGGTTGCAACTGAAACCGTTGCATTTCATTGCGTCCTCACGCTGATGAGAGGCATGTGGACTGCCGCTCAAGCAAGCAACACCGGACATGCAAAATCGATTGCGCGAGCGTGTGAATTCATGCTGGAACATTTTCATTGCGACCTTTCGTTGACGGCAATCGCACGGGAAGCCGGCATGAGTACATTTCATTTTGCGCGAAATTTCTCGTCGATATTAGGCGAGTCGCCACACCAATACCTTCTCAAAGCCAGGCTTTTCAACGCGGCGAAGCGTTTACGAGCGGGCGCAACGGTAACAGACGCCGCCGGAAATAGCGGGTTCGCAAGCCTGAGCCATTTTGGGCGTGTGTTTCACAGGCAGTTTGGCGCCAATCCCTCTAATTTCGTCCGAGTCAAACAGGCGCCGCGTTCCCGCCGTGACGGCCCCAGTTCCCAAGAGAAGGCCCATCGGATCATCTGAGGGCTGCTGGGACTTGTCGGCAGCTCAGAAAAGGCCCTCGACGCTCAGGTATTGCCGACCACTGTCGGCGAGCACAGCCACGATCATTTTCCCCTTCATGTCCAATCGTTGGACAACCTGGAGCGCGGCATGGCAGACGGCACCGGAGGAGATCCCAACCAGCAGGCCTTCCTCCCTCGCCAAGCGGCGGCACATCTCGAATGCCTGGGGCACGCTTACGAGGAGAATTTCATCGATGATCTTCCGATCGAGTGTCTCCGGGATGAAGCCCGGAGCAGTACCCATCATGAGGTGCGGCCGGAATATGCCTTGGGAGATAAAAGGAGATTCCTCGGGTTCGATGCCGATCAGCCTTACGTCCGGCTTACGCTCCTTCAGGTATCGGCCTGCTCCGCAGAGCGTACCGCCCGTTCCCAGCCCGGCCATCAAAACGTCCACGCGGCCCTCGGAGTCGTCCCAAATCTCGGGACCTGTGCTGCGGTAATGCGCAGCGACATTTGAGGGGCTGGAATGCTGGCCGACATAGAAATAATCGGGATGTTGCTCGCGGATCTCTTGGAGCTTGGCCCTCGCTCCGGCCGTTCCTTTCGAAGCCGGCGTCAGGACCAGTTCGGCGCCGAAAGCGGTGAGCATACGGCGACGCTCGATACTCTGAATCTCCGACATAACCAAAATGGCGCGGTATCCCTTTACGGCGCCGATGTAGGCGACGGCCATTCCCGTATTGCCGCTGGTGCATTCGATCAGCGTGCTGCCGGGTTTCAGCCGGCCATCAGCCTCGGCATCTTCGATGATTTGAAGAACCGCCCGGTCCTTGACACTTAGCGGATTTGCGAACTCGCACTTGCCGTAGATCTCCGCATCAGGTGCAATTTTTCTCAACCGCACGAGCGGTGTTCGTCCGATCAGCTCGAGCACATTGCGACGAAAATTCATATGAACTCCGTTTGGGCGCACCGTCTCGGCGGGCCGACGGAGCCTTGTGTGCGTTCGACCGGAGACCGTAGCGAATAAGAGGAACTTGTGGGCAAACTGGGTATCGTAATAGAAAGACGGTTGCGATCGCCAGCGCTTCTGGACTTTCTATTGGCAGCCGCAGATGAGGCGTTGAGGGTCGAGGCACTCCAGCCTGACGCAGCCGCTGTTGCAATCGAGACCTTGACTGACCCGGTCCGCTCGGTTGCTTCATGCCCCGCCCTTTGCCGGATATCGAACCATATCGGTTTCACCACGTCCGAACCAGAGGAATGCTCGTTTGAAGGGAGTCCAACTGTGCCAGGTCCAGACTTGCCTTCCATTCCAATATGCGGGGTGGCAGCTTCCGGGTTTCGAGCCGCTGCAACGCGTCTCGGGCCGCGTCCGGACAGATCAAAACATCGAGCCCGGCAAGAAACCGCCTTAAGCTTCGCTCGTCGCCGTCGTTATAGCAGAACGTCTTGAGGTTGAGGCCATGAGCGTGCGCTTCCGCCGAGATGACATCTTCGACCTCGGAAACCCCTTCGAACCGTGAGATCAGGCCTACCCGGCCTTCGTTCGGTGCCTCCCGTAATGCCTTTCTAAGCCCGGTGAGCACGTCCACGACAACCGACCGGACCTGCACATCCCGGTGGTGCAGACCTTTTCGAACTTCCGGATAGTGAAAATATGTGGTCAGAACCAACCGACAAGTCTCCGGTAGCGCCGATCGCTTCCGAATGACCGACAGAAGAACCGGCATAACTTTCATCTGCCACCGATTTGCAATCTGCTGCGCAAATTCGTTGCTTTGATAGGGATTGCATTCGACGAATGCCACAAGTGGAAAGCGCTGTTCGAACGCCTGGACCTGACTTTGCAGAAATCGACTGAACGTTCGCGGCGAAACGCCGAGGTCAACCGCCTTGCGCAAGGTACGCTCGATGAGCTCGGACAATCCGGCGGCCTCGGTCATCGCATCCGACGCGGCGGAAACGAATACGCCCCGGCCTTGGGCGAGGTCGAGCAGGCCCACAGTTCCCAAGTTCTGATAAACCTGATGAACGGTGTTGCGATTCACCCCCAGCCGACTGGCCAGCTCGTTGATCGATGGCAGCGGGTCGCCCGCTTTCAATTCTCCAGTCGCGATGCCGTACCGGATCTGCGCCTGAATCTGCGCCTGAATTGGCAATGCGGACCGCCGATTCACATGAAGGCCCGGCAGAAATCGGTTCGCCGGGACGGAGGACTCACCCTGACAGGCAGGTTGCGGAGGCTGGCGCCCATCTAAATCAACCATACGAGATGACTGGGCTCGCTTACGGGCATTTGACATAACTTGCAAGCGCTCCACCCTCGGGATGTCCCTACCGCGATCATCACAGATCCGAGAAGCGGTCTGCGAAGATTGACCATTCATTCTAGCGGTCGGGCACGGAGAAAGCTGCTTGACAAACGGCTTTTAGCACACTATAAACACCCGGTCAAGTGTCCTATGACAGTAGGACAGCAATTCGACAGTGGGAGCTGGCTCTCGTCAGTGCTGAACTTCGAAGCGTCGTCGTTCCAGCCGGGAAACGATCTCCCGTATATTCTCTTCCTGCCTTCCTATGCGGCGATCGCCTGGTATCACCACGTCCTCTCGCCCGAACCCCCCAACCTGTCCGACTTTCTCAAGCAAGTCGAGCATTATGTCTTTTATACTTACGCCCCGGCTCTTCTCGAAGCCGATCGCCCGAGCGAACAGGAAAAGCGAAAAATCGCCGTTCGGCTGGCCGCCTACACGGGGCTGAGCGCCGGGTACTGGCGCAGGGCGAACCTAAGGGTGAATGCGGTGGAATTCGAGAAGGCGCTGCTGGCCGGCAAGGGACTGGTGACCGGGCGGCTCGACGCGCGCTACCTCAATTACGCCCTCAACAGAACACTTTCCATCAGGGAGCATCCGGTGATGTCGAGCGCCATTCACGGCGCCTTCACCGCGGCAATCAACAGCTACCTCTACCGCAACATCCATTACACCAGCCGGCGCCCTTACGTGATCGGCAACTCCGAGGCCGCTCGAGCCTGGGACTGGAAGCACCAATCGCCGTTCCGCAACTTCGGCGCCCGACCCGGTTTCACCAACGTTGTGCCCGACCTGCGCCGAGCGATGATCACCAATCCTTACCTGCAGCTTATGGTCAATGAAGGCTACTACGACCTCGGCACTCCCTTTTTCGCTACCGAATACACCATTGCCGAACTCGATCTGCCGCAGCCATTGCGCTCCCACGTCCATATCTATCACTACTTCGTTGGCCACATGTTGTATCTGAACGAGCAGTCGCTCGCCGAACTTCACCGAAATCTCGACGAATTCATTGGCTCGGCAACCGGCCGCGCCAGCTCCCCGGGAGCAGCTGGCCGGCGTTCGCGCAAGAGCGCAGCTCGTGACTAAAACCCGCGTGAGGCGCCTGACCGGGGATTTTCCCTCCGCCTTTCCTGCCCGGGCCTGAGGCAGGGAAGTCGGTCAAGCTGGCAGCCGAAACACGGATGGCGCGGGATTCGCGCTGCGAGAGCTGAGCTGGGTGATTTCATCAAGGGGGACTGGGACATGACAGCAAGGTGGCGGATTGGGTATGTCGTCCTGGCGGTCCTGCTGCTCGCATCGCGAGCGGCGGCAAGCCCGCAAAACCCTCCGCGGATCACGCTGACCGTGGACACAAGGCAGGCGCCTGAGGGAATCGTTCACACCTACATGGCGATTCCGGTGAAGCCGGGGCCCTTGACGCTGTACTACCCGAAATGGCCCCCGGGAGAGTTTCAGCCGGACCGGCCAATCGCCAACATCGCCGGTCTGAAGTTTACAGCCAACGGCAAGAGAATCCCGTGGACGCGAGACCTGCTGGACGTTTACACGTTTCACGTCGATGTGCCCGAAGGAGCGCGCCTTCTCGATGTAAGTTTCGAATATCTCGAGCCGCAGGATCGGCAGCCCTATCTGATGGGTCTGTCCGCTACCGACAAGCTGGTCGATATCGAATGGAATCAGAACCTGCTCTACCTCGCGGGAGTGCCCGCTCAAGACCAAATCTTCGATGCCACGCTTGTACTTCCATCGGGCTGGAAATTCGGCACGCCATTGCCGGTGAAAAATCAGCGTGATGATCAGGTCACTTTCAAGCCGGTGCCGTTGAACCGACTGGTGGACTCGCCGGTCATTGCCGGCGAGTATTATCGCGAAATCGATCTGACGCCTCCGGGCGAACCAATCCACCACGAGATCGACATCGTCGCCGACAGCGCCGAGGCGCTCGACATGAACCCGCAAGTGAGGAAAGGGCTGACGAATCTCGTGGCCGAATCGGGAAAGCTGTTCGGGTCGAGGCACTATCGCGACTACCACTTCCTGCTGACGCTCAGCGACTACATGCCCCATTTCGGGCTGGAACACCATGAATGTAACGACAGCCGCCTGCCCGAGTGGACGCTGCTCAGGCCGAACGCGGCCTACCTCGTGGGCGGCATTTTGTCGCACGAGTTTGTCCATTCCTGGAACGGAAAGTTCCGTCGTCCGGTGGGTCTCAACCCTCCCTATTACCAGGCGCGGGAAGAAACCAACCTGATCTGGGTCTACGAGGGGTTGACCGATTACTTGGGTCACGTTCTGGCCACTCGCAGCGGCCTGTGGACACGGAAAGAACTCCGCCAGTTCTACGCTTCGATTGGCGCGGAACTAGGTCCTGGCCGGCCGGGACGGACCTGGCGCCCGTTGCAGGATACTGCGAATGCCGTGCCGGGAATGATCGGTCTGGGCGGCAGGTGGATCAATTGGATTCGTGGCCGCGACTATTACAGCGAAGGCGACCTAATTTGGCTCCAAGTCGCCACGATCATCGCCCGCCAAAGCCATGGGAAGAAGTCGTTCGACGACTTCTGCAAACTGTTCTACGGCGGGCCGAATGAAGGGCCGCAACTGAAGCGGTATTCGTTTAACGACCTGGTGGCAGCGCTCAATCACGTCGTGCCGTACGACTGGGCCCGGTTCTTCCAGGAACGGCTGAATTCCACTTCGCCGGAAGCCCCGCTGAGCGGGGTAGAGGCAAGCGGGTGGCGGTTGGTCTTCAACAATCACCCGCCGGCGGCCGGCCTGGCGCAATTCCGCCGCGGCGTAAACGCGGCGTATTCCATCGGGCTGATCGTCGGAAATGACGGCATCGTAATGGATTCCATTTGGAATGGGCCGGCCTTCAAAGCCGGGATAACGCCGGGAATGAAGCTGGCCGGAGTGGACGGTCGCGTCTACACGCCGGAACGGCTCGAAGACGCCATCCGGGGCAGCAGCAAGCGTAGCGAACCGATCCGGTTGCTTGTAGTGAACTACGATTACTACAAGACGTGCACGATTATCTATCGCGGCGGGGCGAGGTATCCGCATCTGGTGCGCGAAGTCGGCGTACCCGATACTCTCGATTCCCAGATTCTGAGGCCGCGCGCGCCGCAGGAGTAGAGGGCGGCCGCCGCGATTGCAAGGCGAGCAGCGATTGTTCCCGCGCGCCTACGTCACGGTCTGGTCCGGAGCAGGCGCGAGTAGCTAGCCGGAACACCCGGCACCCATCCTCCTGGCAGTGCACGATGTTCGAAAGGCAAGGAAGGGGATTCCCCGAAGTCCATGTCCACGGACCAGACGCAGAGGGGGCTGGTGGCGGCGCTCGGGCGCTGGGACTTGACGGCGCTTGTGGTGAACACGGTGATCGGCGGTGGTATTTTCGGGTTACCGATGCTGGTCACCGTGCTGTTGGGAGCCTCCAGCCCGCTCGGCTATCTCATCGCCGCCGCCGGCATCGGCGTGATCGTCCTCTGCTTCGCGGAGGTGAGCGCGCAATTCCGCTCGGCCGGCGGGCCCTACCTCTACGCGCGCGAAGCCTTCGGCCCATTCGTCGGCTTGCAGGTGGGCTGGGTCACATGGCTGATGCGCGTCTCGGCGGCCGGTGCGAGCGCGAACCTCTTCGTGATGTACCTGGGAGCGATCTGGGCGCCGGCGCGGACGACGGAGGTGCACTGGGTGGTGATTACCGCGCTGTTCGCCTTGCTCGCGGTGATCAATATCCGCGGCGTGCATCAGGGCGCGGCGGCGAGCAACCTCTTCGCCGCCGCAAAACTCGTGCCGCTGCTGATCTTCGTCGGTGTCGGCGCGTTCTTCATCCGGGAAGGGACCTTCGCGTCATGGTCCTTGGTCGGCCATGGCGGCTGGTTCCAGGCGGTTCTCCTATTGATCTTCGCCTACGGCGGATTCGACAACGCGATGTTCCCGGCGAGCGAGATGCGCGATCCCCGGCGCGACGCGCCGTTCGCCCTGCTGGTGGGAATGGGGATCGTGACGGTGGTCTATCTGCTGATCCAGATCGTTTTCCAGGGTACCGTAGCCGCCGGAACCGCCGCTGGCCGGTCGCTCGCGACGGCAGCGGGGCATTTCATGGGTACGCCGGGAGCATGGCTGCTGGCGGTTGGCGCGATGGTTTCGGTATGGGGGTGGTTTGCGGCGACGATGCTCGGCACGCCTCGGCTCACGTTCGCACTGGGCGAGCGCGGCGATTTCCCAAAGTTTTTCAGTGCGGTGCATTCGCGCTTCCACACGCCTTACATCTCCATTTTGTTCTACGCCGGGCTCGGCTGGGCGCTGGCACTCTCGGGAAATTTCGAGTGGAACGCCAGTCTCTCGGTGGTGGCACGGCTGCTCACTTACGGCGTCACTTGCGGCGCCCTGCTGGTTTTCCGGCGACGCGACCCCGAGGCCCAGGTTTTCCGCGTGCCGGGCAGATACCTGATTCCGGGGCTCGGCATCGCGTTCTGTATAGTGCTGCTGACGCGGATGAACCAGCTGGATTTCCTTATTCTGGCGGCAACGATTCTGCTGGCGACGCTGACGTGGCTCTGGTCGCGCCGGCGCGTTGCGGCGTCGTGAGGGCTTACCCGAAACGGTTCGGACCACCCTCTGGTTTTCCGGCCGGGCCGGAGGACGATTCAGAGTTCGCTGGAAGAAATGGCATGCCGCAGCAACCTTCGCATCTGACTAACCGGGCCAGAATCGTGACCGCTTTCCTTTGGCAGGACTTCTTTCCGTGGAGGTATCCCGTGTCAAAATCGCGCATACATCGCAGTGCATTCCTAGCGCTCCTGATTTCCTCGTTCACTGCTTTCTCTGTTTTCGGCGCCGCAAAGCAAAGCGTTTCCACGCCAAATACGCCGGACATCTTTGCGGGACTGAAATTCCGCGACCTTGGCCCGGCGGTTGCCGGGGGCCGGGTGACCGCCGTTGCGGGCGTTGCCGGCGATTCGAATGTGTATTACGTGGGAGCGGCCGGCGGCGGCATCTTCAAGACGTCAGACGGCGGTGTCACGTGGAAAGCCATTTTTCAGCACGAAGGCAGTTCCTCGATTGGCGCTGTCGCGGTTGCTCCTTCCAATCCGAACTTCGTTTGGGTGGGTACCGGCGAGTCGAATGTCCGCAACGACGTGATCGACGGCGATGGCGTGTATTTCTCCTCCAATGCCGGTCGTTCCTGGCAATTCATGGGTTTGGCGGATACCGAACATATCAGTTCCATTGTCATTGATCCGGCCAACCCCGATATCGTCTTCGTTGGGGCGCTGGGGCACGTCTGGGGCCCGAACGCCGAGCGCGGCGTGTTTCGCACGACCGACGGCGGGAAGAGGTGGAAAAAGGTCCTCTTCGTGAACGACTCGACCGGCGTCGCCGATCTCGCCATGACGCCGGGAAACCCCCAAGTACTCTTCGCGGCGATGTGGCAGTTCCAGCGCTCTCCCTGGGATATGGTGAACGGCGGGCCGGACAGCGGCATCTATCGTTCGACCGACGGCGGCAACTCCTGGAAGAAGCTCGCCAAAGGTTTGCCGCGAGGCCCGCTGGGACGAATCGCCCTCGCCATTGCTCCCAGCAATTCCGAACACATCTACGCGCTGATCGCCGCCAGGCACGGCATGCTCTGGCAATCGCTCAATCGGGGCGATTCGTGGACTCCGGTGAACGACAGCCATGCTCTCGACGTCCGACCTCCCTACTTTTCCAAGCTCGTGGTTTCCCCCGACGATCAAAACAAAGTCTTCTTTTGCTCTTTCAGCTTGATGGAGTCGGATAACGGGGGAAAGACGGCGTATCCCATCGGCCGCGGCGTGCATGCCGACCATCACGCCCTCTGGATTGACCCGGCCAACCCCGATCGCATGATTCAGGGAACCGATGGCGGCGCCTACCTTTCCACCGACGCAGGAAAGCACTGGCGGTTCCTCGACGGCATGCCCATTGAACAGTTCTATCAGATCGCCGTGAATGACCGCCGTCCCTACGCGGTCTGCGGAGGCTTGCAGGATAATAACGGCTGGTGCGGTCTTTCCTCAGACCTGGGCCGGGGCCGCGTCATGGGAGCCAGTTGGTATACCGTGGTCGGCGGGGACGGGCAGTATGTTGTGCCCGCACCGAGCGATCCCCAAATCGTTTACGCGGATTCTCAGGGTGGTTACATCACGCGCGTCGATATGCGAAATCATTTGTCCCGTTCCATTCGCCCCTACCTGGAAGGCCCCACTGCCGTGAAGACCTCCGCACTGAAGTACCGCTTCAATTGGACCGCACCCATCGCCGTTTCCCGAACCGACCCGAACGAGGTGTACCTCGGTGGCAATGTGGTTTTCCGATCCACCAACGGCGGAAGAACCTGGGCGCCGATCAGCGGCGATTTGACACGCAACGACAAGAGCAAACAACCTTTCCCCGGCGGGCCGGTGAGTCACGGCAGCGCCCGCGCCGAGACGTATGACACGATTTTGGCCATTACGATTGCCCCAACCGATCCACGGGTCATCTGGGTCGGAACCGACGACGGTCTGGTCCAAGTGACGCGCGACGGCGGAAAAACCTGGACCAACGTTACCCAGAACATTCCCGGCGCACCCCAATGGGCGCGCGTCTATCAGGTGGGCGTTTCCCCGTGGAACGCTGGGACAGCCTATGTGGCCTTCGACGCGCACGAAATGAACGACTCCCATGTCTATGTCTTCCGCACCGGGGATTACGGGAAAACCTGGCGGAAGATCACCGAGGGCCTGCCGGATGATTCCCCCGCCCATGTGGTCCGGGAGGATCCCAACCGGCGTGGTCTGCTCGTGCTCGGAACCGACACGGGCCTCTATTACTCGCTCGATCGCGGCGACCGCTGGTACCCGCTCAAGTCCAATTTCCCTACCGCGCCCGTTTTCGATCTTACGTTCGTGAAGTCAACCCACGATCTGGTCGTGGCCACGCACGGAAGAGGCGTCATGATCCTTGACGACATTCGGCCACTCGAAAAGCTGACGCCTCAGGTCGAAGCCAGCCAATTCCATCTGTTTGCCCCCGGTCCAGGAGTGGTGTTCCACACGTGGAAGAGCATCGAGGGCCGCTACGGCTACTCGGCACCGAATGCGCCCGAAGGCGTCGTCATCGACTACTATTTGAAGTCCGCGATTCACTCGACGGTGAAAGAGATAAGACAACACAGGAGCCCTGTAAGAATCGTCGTCACCGGCGCGCATGGGAACCCCGTGGCGACCGATTACGGTCCGTCGAAGGCGGGCGTCGACCGCTTCGTCTGGAACATGCGTTACGATGGCCCGGTCAGACTGAAATTTCTGCCCGGGCCCCGCGTTGAGTTCCCGGGCCGGAATTCAGGTCCGCGGGTTGCGCCCGGGACGTACCAAATCTCCGTCACGGTGAATGGGAAGACGCAAGCAAGGCAGGTTACCGTATTTCCCGATCCCAATCTACGCATCAATCCCGCCGACTTTCGCGCCCAGACCCAAGCGGCGCTCGAAGCGAGGAATGAACTGAGCGCGCTCAATGAAATGTTGAATCGCATTGCAGAGATAGACAGGCAACTGACCGATTTTCATTCCAGCATTGACACCAGTAACGATAAACGGCTGAGGAACAAGTTCGAGCCCGTGATCGCCCGGGGCCAGCGACTCCACAAGAAGCTTAACCAGTTCAGAGACCAGGTGTTTAATCCTCGCATCCAGCGCAACGCCCCGGAAGACAGCCTTCACTATCTTGCCCGTTTGCACAGCCAACTCGCCAAACTCACTGGCGAGATCGCTCGCCCCTATGGCGAGGCGCCCAACGCACTATTGCGCAAGGCAATGGCGCGCGTCTTCGGTGAAACCGATAGACGGATCAAGGAATTCAACGAGCTTGTAAAAACGGACGTCGCCGGGTACAACAAGGCGGCGGAACAACTGGGAGCGCCGACAATCTTCACTGGCGGGTCGGTCGTCATCGCATCGGCGAGTGGGATTGATTGAGTGTTCCATAATACGGTTACATAGAAGAGAGCTTTGCCTGCTGCCAGAAGGCGATGATCGGAGCCGGCCTCCGGCGCATCCGAGCGACCGCCTTGCCAGCCGAGTAGCTCAACTGCGCGAAGTCCCGGGGCAGAAGTTCGGCAGCTGGTGCTGTTTCCAGTGCGACCACAGTGACTCGACCGGATTCAGTTCCGACGCGCAGGCGGGCAGAAACTCCACCCAGAACCGTCCCTTCTGTTGCCGAATAAACTCCCAGAGCGTGCCGCTCCATTGCGATGGCAGGCCGTCCCAGACTTGGCAAGTTCTTCGTCAGTGAACATCAGATATCTTCCGTGAATTTTGGCGCACTTTGAGGGCGGCTGCCTTTCTACGTCCTGGCTAGGATTTGGCACTGAAAGAGCTGAACGGACCGCGAGGGCTGGCGTGCTGGTTCAACGACGAGGATTTGCCTATCTACAAAATCATCTACAGTGGTGTAGATAAAAAAACCGGGGGCCGACGTAAGTTTTTTAGAATGATGGTCGGGGCGAGTGGATTTGAACCACCGACCTCCTGGTCCCGAACTAGAATGGCCAAAATGCTAAATGCTTTCTTTGGTGTCGCTTAGGACCCGAAAAGGCCTTCCAAACCTTCCTCATTTGTCCGTAGTTGTCCGCAAAATCGTGATCCGCTTTCTGGAACGTCACTTCGCCTAAAGTGCAGGCACCCGAGCCTAGTCGGCCCGTTGATTCGCCACCTCCAGGTTATGGGTTAAATGGGCCAAAATCTGTAAGCTATGGCCCGTCCTGCCCTTACAAAAAACTATAGGCACACAACAACGCCCCTTCTGACGGATTTTGTTCCCTTAGCGTTCCCAAGCTTTGACCATTGGTTTCACAATCACGCAATTGGCACGACTTCCCTATGATAGCGTCGTGCAGTTCCACGTATAATGTGGTCCGCACTTTAGGATTTAGGAAGGGTAGGCGAATGTGGAACGTTTTCTCACCTAGCGTTTGATTACCGGGCGAACGGCGGACTCCTATGCCTAGTCACGATTCCAACCCCACTTCTGGTCACTCCTACCTTGCCGCGCTTGATCCTTGGCGTCGTTCAACAGTCCGGGAAGTCGAACGCCTCTTGAAAATATCTTCCCTCACTGCAAGACGGATCATAATCTCTGATAACCAAGCCCTGAATAACCGGGGTTTGCATCGTTTGCTTCACAGGCCGGATGTGCTTGAGTTTCTTCGTCGTCCAGACGGCGACGGAGCGCCCCTATTGGCCATCGCCTTGCGTGAGGGCACACTTCATTTTGTAGAGGTCGCTCAGCGTCTTGTCCTCCGTAGAGACCGTCCGGCAATCTTTCCATGGATGAGCGTGGCGCAACAGGCTCAGCTCGACACCGCTTACGGTCATGGCCGCTCCTCGACGGTCGGGCCGTTGTTTGACATTGCGGGGCAAACATTCCGCGATCACATCGAGCGCCTTGAGACGCTGCGAACGTCGACCCCTGCAACCACTGTACGCTGGAGCGGCCTGGAAACTGGTTACGTCGGTGCCACTACCACAGCTCTACGGCGTTTTCGCCACACACTTGAGCGAGACTCTATTTCTGCATTACCCCGTGACAAAGTGCTTGCGCTCTGTGACAGTCTACTCGAACAGGTTGAGCAAGGGTCCGACGTCAATCGCTCCGATCTCTATCGCACAATTTCTCTCTCGGGCTTAGACAAAGCTACACAGTTTGCAATTCGCCTGAAATGCTTGGACGAACCTTATCACGAGAACTTTGCGGCGGCAACACGCAGTCATAGCATCACCGGTACCGAATACAGAGAGGCAGAGGTAGCGCGTTTACTAGAGACTATTTCAGCAAGACTGCTCCAGTTGCGCCCGGTTGACGTTTTCGGAATTGACGAATTTCCCCTACTGCTGGATGAGGTGCCATTTTCTCGTATCTCCTCTATTCGGGGCTCTCCAGCATTCCTGGACCTTCTCGACAAATTGGCAGTCCCACAAGAGGATCACAAAAGAGTGCGCGTGATATTAGACCTTCTGAATTTCATATCAGCCGAGTTGGCCAAAGAGCCCAAAGGTCTCAGAAAACTCATCAGTCTTCGACTGCATGTCTTCTCACCGCCGCGAGAATTAATGGATGAATTACGCGCCGCTGGGCTCTCTCTTAGCGACCTTGTTGCTGCCGCATCTACGACCGCTGGCTTTGTGGTGGGAGAGGCTGTTGGCCAACTCGTGGGAGTTTTCGGGGTGGGTGGCGTGCTCGGAACTGGAGCCACAATAGTAGTCGAGCAGATCGCCCGAAGGGCATATGAAAAACCCAAGAAGCAGCAGGAGTTTCAACAGGTTCTACAATTGATCCTTGCGGCAACTCACACGGACACATGAATGTCACATTTAATACTGGAGGTAAGACCTACGCGCAATGGTTGATCATCTGGGAATGGTTCATGGCCGGTTTCAGCCAGTCCACAATGAACATCTTCTGTACATTCTGAGAGGCCTCAGCCGCTGCTCTAGGCTAGTGATTGGGATTACAAACCCTGATGCCTCCGAATACAAAGCCAGCTCGCTGAGTCCACACCGACACAACGAGGAGGCAAATCCCTACACCTATTTTCAGCGAATGGAAATGATTCGAGAGTGCTTAGTCGATGAGCATATCGATCTCGCTCGCATATCACTCATACCGTTTCATCTGTTTGCCCCCGACAAATGGCACTACTATTTGCCTCCGCCCGAAGCGGTGGTTCAATACGTCAGGGCCTTCTCCTCCTGGGAAGATGAGAAGATTGCGTTATTTCAGAAATACGGGTATCGCGTGGAGGTTCTTGACAGACGGATGACAAAAACGGTTGAAGGCACACAGGTGCGCACGATCATGCGCGAGGGAGGCAACTGGAGACAACTTGTACCTCCTGGAACCGCGCGCGTCATCGATAAGGTGAACACTGGGGACCTATGAGGAAGACCATGGACAACTCCGGTGGCGCTATTCTTTCGAACCAACAAATCATCCAGTCGGTGCAGAACAAGGAAATAATTATCGAGCCGTTCGACATACGCCTGGTTAGGGGCGCAAGCATATGCCTGCGCCTCGGTTATGAAAGCATGCGAATGGAGTGTACCGGGACGGTGGACGTCCGTCTTGAAGCTTCCTATCCCCTATACAAGAAGATTGAAGTTGACGCCAGGACAGGGCTAGAAATCCCCGCAAAGAGACTGGTACTAGCTAGCACATACGAGAAAATTGCATTACCCAGGGATGTAGTGGGTTGGCTGTCAAACCTTTCGGGTCTCGCACGGCTTGGACTTCAAGTTGTATTATCGCACCTTGTCTCTCCTGGGTATGGAGAGCACGGCTCGACATCGCTCACACTTGAGCTATTCAACACACTCGACGTCCCAATCAAACTGTATTCTGAAATGCGTATCTGTCATCTGACGTTCTTACATTTACAAGAGCCAGCGACCACCAGTTATGATTCTCAGGTGGGAACCTACGCTCGCCAGGCTGGACCACGCGGCTCACGCTTTTACACTGATTTCTAAATTGAATTGCAATTTGCGTTTTTTGCACTATTCGTTGATTCCGGCGACGAGCTTGGCAACAACGTCAGGGATGCCCTTGCGAGAATCAGCCGCAACCTTGTCGGCCAGCGTGAGCGAGTATTTTCGGACATCTGCCACCGTCACATTATGCCAAACGGGCAAAATCACCTTCCTGCCATCGATTTCCTTGGCGGTAAGACCGTCAAGCTCCTTTTGCGGCCACTCCTTTCGGAAGAAAGCCGGGCTCAGCACGACGATTCCAAACCGAGAGTTGCCAAGACCACGGTCAATAGCGCGCCGCAAACTGTCGCCCACCCTTAGGGTGAACTCGTCGTACCACACCTTCAGACCCGCTTGGCGCAATGCCTCGACCAGTGGACGAACGAAGTCGTCTTTGTCCTCGCTTGCGTGGCAGATGAATGCGTCCCATTCTTGAGGGCCAACGCGATCCTCTCGCAGCGATTCTCCAACGTTCACGGAAAGCGGCTCGGCTTCGAAGTTCGCCGATTGTGCCAGCAGGGCGTCGCCCGCAGAAGCGTACTGCTGGCCGGAATCCAGGACCAGCATTTTCTGGGCCTCCAGAATCTGTGCGGACTGGATCAGCGATGACGTAGTTACGCCGAGGTAGTCTGCGTCCCAATCGTCTGCGATCCACACTTTCGTCCGCTTGTCTCCCTGCCGGAAACCCATCCAATACACCTTGCCCGAAATGAAACGGTCTATTCGCTTCTCCGGAGTGTCGGGTCGAACGCGTACATCAAGCGACAATTCCTTACGGGTTGCGGGGAGATTGGCCATTGGAACGAAGTCCAATTCCCCTCCGTCCACGGCACGCCTGACAGTGCTAATGATGTACACTTCCAGGCGAAATGGGTTTTTCTCAAGGCCGATATCGTAATCAGCAAAAGTGATTGTCATGGTGCATCTGGCCATCGTGCCTGCTCTCCGGAGATTCCACACGGACACGGGCAGGTAGGTCGCCGCTCGATTGGCGAAGGGACGCATTGGCCAATCGATCTCGACGCGAATTGGAACACCTGCCGTACAGAAGAAACTCACGGGGTCTGCATTCGCCATCCTCCCCGCCCAAGACCGAGCATACGCGGCTGCTGACGGTACGTATCCTGGTGTGCTCGGCAAGTCGGCCAGAAAATCCTCGGAAAGAACAATCGTTGAATTCTTCGATCCTGAACCTCGCTCTGGCCCGATGCGGATGAAGAATGAGCGAATGTCGTTAAACCGACGGGCCTCCCTCATTTCGAGGCTTCCAGTCCTGTGCAGAATCTCATTGAAAAGCTGCAAACCCGCGTCAAGTTTCGTATCGCTTGGCACGTGGCCCCCTTCTGTGGCTCGCCCGCAAACGCGCGGGATTCCATTAAAGGCAGTCCTGAGATTCTACCGCTCAGCGTGGCCCACCAGCGAGGCGGCCTTTCGCAAAGCCAGCGGGTCTCTTAGCAGAGCACAGCCGCTGAACGAAACCGATACGCCCCGTCGGCAGAATGGTAGAATCGCGGCGAGATTTCCGAACCACACGGGGAGTGGACGGGATGGCGGGACACAAGAACAGACCGAAGGACGCGAAGGGCAAAATCGCAGAACGTGATCGACTGCCCAGTGCGGCCCGACGTAGCTGTGCACACACAATTCCTGAGGAACTCTCTCAATCGCGCAAAAAACATGCCTTCACTGACCGAAGCTGACACTTGCCGAAAGTACGTCCTCCCGAAGCTCTACGCTTCCGGCTGGTCCGACGACCACATCAACGAACAGCGGACATTCACGGATGGCCGCATCGTTGTGGCTGGCAACCGCACGATCCGCCGGAAACAAAAGCGCGCTGATTACCTGCTGCGCTACCGGCCTGATTTCGCAATTGCAATCGTTGAAGCGAAAGCCGATTACAAGAAAGCCGCTGACGGCCTGGGCCAGGCAATGGAGTATGCACAAATCCTTGGGCTGAAATTCGCCTATTCCACCAACGGCCACGGGATCGTCGAACATGATTTCACAACCGGTCTCGAAAGCACTCTCGAAACGTTTCCCTCGCCGGATGAACTCTGGCAGCGGCTCAAGCACGGAGAGGACATCCCAAGCCAGATCGTCGAGCGCCTTCTCACTCCTTCCTATCGCCTCCCCGGCAAACCACAGCGCTACTACCAGGAGATCGCTATCAATACCGCAGTCCGCGCTATTCTCCAGGGGCAGAAGCGGGTTCTTCTGACGCTGGCCACGGGTACGGGCAAAACCGTCGTTGCATTTCACATTTGCTTCAAACTGTGGAACACGAAATGGAATCGTGAGGGTGCGCCCGGACGCCGCCCACGCATGCTCTACCTCGCTGATCGCAATATCCTTGTGGACGATCCGAAGGACAAAATCTTTACGCCTTTCGGCGACGCCAGGCACAAGATTGAGCGCGAAGCCATAATGAGCCGAGAAATGTACTTCTCCACGTATCAAGCCATCGCTAAGGACGAACGCCGTCCCGGCCTTTATCGCGAATACCCGAAGGATTTCTTCGATCTCATCGTAGTGGACGAGTGTCACAGGGGAAGCGCCAAAGACGATTCCAATTGGCGGGAAATCCTCGAATATTTTGAACCTGCCTTCCAGCTCGGCATGACCGCGACCCCCAAGCGCGAAGAGAACCGCGACACGTATCTATACTTTGGCAATCCGCTTTACACCTACAGTTTGCGTCAGGGGATCGAGGACGGTTTCCTTGCTCCATATCGGGTCCACCGTATTGTCACCAGCGCTGATTCGATGGGCTGGAGACCAAATCGAGGTCAAGTGGATCGCCTTGGACGCGAGATTCCCGACGAGGAATACACCACGAAAGATTTCGAGCGGAAGGTTGCTCTTCTCCCTCGCACCGAAACCATTGCCCGCAATCTCACCGACTTCCTGAAAACAAACGGGAGGCTCGACAAAACAATCGTGTTTTGCGTTGACCAAGAACACGCAGAAGACATGCGTTTTGCCCTCAACAATCTCAACGCGGATTTGACCCAGCAGTACCCGGACTACGTTGTGCGCGTTACGGCAGATGAAGGCAGGACCGGGCGCGGCCATTTGGACCGCTTCATGGAACTTGAAACCACGACTCCAACGATTGTGACAACATCGCAGCTCTTGACGACCGGAGTGGACGTTCAAACCTGCAAGAACATCATCATCGCCCGCACCATCAATTCGATGACCGAATTCAAGCAGATCATCGGACGCGGAACCCGCGTTAAGGATGATTACGGCAAGCTCTATTTCAACATCCTCGATTACACCGGAAGCGCAACGCGCCTCTTCGCCGACCCTGATTTTGATGGTGAACCCGCATTCGCGACCGTCGAGGAAATGAACGCGGAGGGGAACAACGTCAAGGCTGAGATCGAGAAATCGGAGGAAGTGATCACCGACCCCTTGCCCCCGCAAATCCTCGAACCCGGAGGCAGGAAGAGCGGCGAGCCGCGCAAATACTACGTGGACCAGGGCTCCATCGAAATCGTTGCCCACTTCGTTTCCGAGCTGGACGCCGACGGCAGGCAGCTTCGAGTTGTTCGCTTCACCGATTACACAGGGGAAAAAGTGCGAAGCATGTGTCCCTCCGCAGCGGAACTCCGGTCAAAATGGTCCAACGCCGATCAGCGAGCGGAAATCATTCAGGCTTTGGAGGAACGCGGCATCACTCTGGAGGAGTTGATCCAGGCGTCGAACCAGCCGGACGCTGATCCATTCGACCTCCTCTGTCAAGTTGCCTATAGTGCGCCGGTGAGAACGCGGAGAGAGAGAGCCGAGCGCCTTCGGAAGGACCAAAGGGCCTTTTTCGAGAAATATTCCGAAAAAGCGCGGCAGGTTTTACAAGACATCCTGGATAAATATGTAGACTATGGCACGGCACAGTTTGCGATCCCGGAAATCCTAAAAGTGCCGCCGATTTCCGAACGTGGGACAGTGATGGATATTTCGCAAATGTTTGGCGGCGCGGAACGATTGCGTACGGCCGTCAATGAATTGCAAGCACTTCTATATGCGTCTTGAAGACCGGAGCTGCCGCAATGCCAGCCAATTTTAGTCTCGACGAGCCATACTTCCGAATCCGCCTGGTGGGGACCGAGAAATCTTTTCCTTCCCTTTTGGACATCTCAAGCTTCCTCTACGATCTGAATCTTCTCTATGAAATATCTCGCTTGGCTACTGACCCCAAGTATAGAGATTTTGCATTCTCAAGATATGTTTTCTATCGTAGTGGCCGCCCAATGGACAGCGGTGACAGACTCTACGTTCAGTCGCTTTCACATGACTCACCTATCGCAATCGTCCTAGTTGCCACCATTGTGGCTACCGGAATTGCGGCTATTTGGGGAATCGTTCAGATTGGCGACAAATTGGTCAATGCTCCCCTAAATCGTCGCAAGCTCAAGGCCGAGGTTGAAAAGCTAGAGCGCGAGAATCGAAATGCGGCCTTATCACACGAGTTGCTGCCTCAGGGCGAGGAAGATTTCAGGAGAACGCTTCGGATTCGCGAAGCGGAGCATTTTTACGATAACGTTGCAGGACGGCTTGAGCGGTCTTCAGTTCAGATAAAAGAGCTGGAAATTGAAGTCGTCAAGCCCAATCCAAAAAAGGACACCGAATGAAGGTCGCGTAGAAAACGCAATGGCCAGACAGAAAACAGCAAAGAAGGAACTTCATCAATCCACCGCACAGCAGCTCGCCTCGATTGTCAAATCGTGCCGCGACATTATGCGCAAGGATAAGGGCCTCAGCGGCGATCTCGACCGTTTGCCGATGCTCACATGGATCATGTTCCTCAAGTTCCTGGACGACATGGAAAGTGTGCGAGCTGAGGAGGCCAAACTTGCCGGCAAGCGTTTCCGTCCTGCCGTCGAAACGCCCTACCGCTGGCGCGATTGGGCAGCGAACCCGCAGGGATTTACTGGACCGGAGCTACTGGCCTTCATCAATCAAGACGAAGCCGTCCGCCCGGACGGCAAACGTGGAGACGGCCTTTTTGCCTATTTGCGCTCTCTTCGCAGTGCAAACGGTGACCGCCGCGACGTGATCGCCAAGGTTTTTCAGGGCACGTTCAACCGAATGACCAACGGCTACCTTCTCCGGGACGTGGTCAACAAGGTTAACGAAATCCACTTCACGTCGAAGGATGAAATTCACACGCTTGGTGCACTCTACGAATCCATGCTCCGGGAGATGCGTGATGCCGCAGGCGATTCGGGCGAATTTTACACCCCCCGTCCCGTTGTTAAGTTCATCGTTTCCGCCATCAATCCTCGCCTTGGCGAGACCGTTCTCGACCCAGCCGCAGGCACGGGCGGCTTCCTCGTCGAGGCGTTTACACATCTACAAAAGCAATGCAAAAAGACGGAAGACTTCAATCGCCTTCAAAGGGGCACTCTCTTCGGAATCGAGCCGAAGCCGCTTCCCTACCTGTTGTGCCAGATGAATCTCCTGCTTCACGGCCTTGAGTCGCCCGCAATTGACCCAGAAAATGCTTTGCGCTTTCCGCTGCGCGAGGTCGGTGATAAGGATCGAGTTGACATCATAATGACGAACCCGCCATTCGGAGGCGAAGAGGAGCGCGGAATTCTTTCCAATTTTCCCGAGGACAAAAAAACGGCGGAAACTGCCCTGCTTTTCCTCCAACTCATCATGCGTAAGCTTCGCCGCCCTGTCGGAGGTACAAATCCTGGGCGCTGCGGAATGGTCGTTCCCAACGGGACACTGTTCGGCGACGGCGTTTGTGCTCGGATAAAGGAAGACCTCCTCAAGGAGTTCAATCTCCACACAATCGTCCGGCTGCCGAACGGTGTGTTTGCTCCGTATACGAGTATCCCGACAAATCTGCTGTTTTTTGATCGTTCCGGGCCAACGGAGGAAATCTGGTTTTATGAGCAGCCTCTGCCAGAGGGACGTAAGACCTACACGAAAACGCAGCCCATGCGCTTTGAGGAATTTACAACTTGTCTGACTTGGTGGACCACACGCGAGGAGAATGACCGCGCATGGAA
Source organism: Acidobacteriota bacterium (assembly GCA_021812285.1). GTDB lineage: Bacteria > Acidobacteriota > Terriglobia > Acidiferrales > UBA7541 > JAKASX01. The sequence continues at coordinate 22,725 of JAKAOH010000011.1, forward strand.
AGTCAAGGCTTCTGACATTCTTAAATACAACAGTGAGGGCAATCTTGTTTCAGTAAACCTCGACATCAAGAATCCTAACGCTAAAGAAAATCTAGAGCAGATGCCACCTGAGAACATTGTCGATGACATCCTTGCTAAGGAAAAGAAGATTCGAGACATCGTATTGGAAATCAAGAGCGCGTTGACGGTGGCTGAGTGAACCCTGATTGGAAGCTGACGAGGCTAGGAGATGTGCTTCGGAGCGTGTCCCGCCCCGTGTCCGTCAGCCCAGAAAACAGGTATCCTCTGGTGGGTGCGCACTGGTACGCGAAGGGCCTCTATGTCAAGGAAGAAAAGGGCGGCAGTGAAATACAGGCCAGAACGCTCTTCCAAGTTAGGGAAGGCGATTTCGTGTATAACCGCCTATTCGCGTGGAAAGGTTCGTTCGCGGTTGCTACGAAAGAAGTGGACAGCTGCTTCGTTTCGAGTGAGTTCCCCTGTTTTACCCCTCTGGATACCATTGACCCACACTTCCTCTGGTTCTACTTCTCTCGCTCTAGCGTCTGGAACGAAGCTCTAGGCCTCAGCAGCGGCAGCACACCTACAAGTCGGAACAGGTTGAAGGAGGAACAATTCCTGAATATGGAAGTCCCTTTACCTCCTCTCGACGAGCAACACCACATTGTTGCCCGCATTGAGGAGTTGGCCTGGAAACTAGAAACGACCAGGAGCCTCCAACTGGAGTCTTCCGCGAAAAGCAATCTCTTAATGGACGCAATCATCAGCCAAGCATTTGAACAATTCACCCAAAGATTTGGCGTTGTGCCTATCATTAATTTTGCGGATGTCAAGGGCGGGAAGAGACTTCCTCGGGGCGAGTCGTTGTCTGATGACCCCACCCCATTTCCTTATATCCGCGTTGCAGACATGCAAAATCATTCTGTTGTTCTGTCTGGAATCAAGTACGTACCTTCGCATATCCATCCTGCGATTCAACGGTATACGATAAGTTGCGAAGATGTGTACATCACAATTGCCGGTACAATTGGATATCCCGGACTTGTCCCAAGACAACTGGATGGTGCTAATCTGACAGAAAATGCTGCAAAACTGGTGCTTCGTGACAAAGCACAGGTTGACAGGCGGTTTGTTGTTTACATGCTGAGGTCTCACCAAGTCCAGGGAGAGTTCAGCGGAAAGAGGACCGTGGCCGCTCAACCCAAGTTAGCACTTCACAGGATCGCCACGACCGCTTTGCCTCTACCATTGATCGTTGAGCAGAAGCGCATTGCTGGCTATCTCGACGACCTCCAAGAGAAAATCGGGACGCTGAAGGTACGGCAATCCCAGATGACATCGGAACTCGACGCCCTCATGCCCTCTGTCCTGGCCAAAGCCTTCCGGGGCGAGCTCTAGCTTCTACGCCTTGAGCCTTCTTGTGCCTCGCTCATTCGAGGTACTACTGGAAAGGCAAGTAGGCGCGGCGAAGCCAGTGGCGCATCAGCGATTCGCCCACCACTTGGGAGGGTGACTTAGAAAGGAGTGAATACTTGTGTATTCCCAGTGCAGCGCCTCGGGAAACATCTCGCGCCACCTATCGCGCGTCGCAGGCGATGGGTCGATAACGCAAAGTCTGATCTTCCGGCGGGAAATTCCCAGCGTGAATAGCTGTTGAGCCTTTACGTCGGTTGAAGGCAGGGAATATCCCCACACAACCAACGTGCCAGCCTTTTCAAGTCTTTCGAGGCAATCGCTCCAGAGTTTGCGCCATGGGCCTCGTTCTATGCGCTTGTCCCAGAATGGGAGAAAAATCGGAAACGTGCTGCCCGTTCCGCTGTGCCCCCTGTATCCAGGGGAGTCGTCAAAATCTTTCCAATCGCTAGGAAGCACCTGAAATGTCTCATTCTTTTTCGGTAGATGCCAGTTCGAACTCCCGTGCAATTTCAAAACCGTGGGAAGCTTGTAATCCTTCGGCCTTTCCGCGAGGCCATAGACCCACCTGCCGAAGGCCGAATGGCCCGCAAGCGCGATGGGGAGCATTGCTCTCTCGACAACCAAGTCGTAATTAAAGGAAATCACCGTGTCAGTGGCCCCCAGCGCGCTCAGGAGAGTGTTGTGATTCGTGCAAAACTCCTTGCCGTGTGCTGCGCGAAGAAGAGCTTCGATGCATCGCGCAAAATTCGCCACTATTTCGTCATCTAAGGCACCCCAGCTTCGGGTCGCCTTTAGTTTCTCTGCGAGGTAAGCCCTGAGGTGGAGAGTGTAGAAAGACCTCTCCATCGAATGCCTATATTCAAGCGGCAAGGCCTCAATCTGCCTTTGCACGAAATGAACAGCCCTAGCATCCACTGGACGCGGTTCAAGACGATTTAAGAGATCAAAAAAATCCGAGTCTAGTGGTGAAGGCTGTTCTCTTTCATGCGCGTAGCTCACGCTCCGGCTGGCCCCAGCCCCCAGGACTAGGGCGTATGGGTTCCCGTCGTGAGCATTTTTCTTGCGCGTCATCGCCAGAGACTCGTGCCTCCCGTTCCGCTGTTTCCTAAGCCCGGCATCGAACCTCGTCCAGTGCGCGAAAGACCATTCTCCGAAGAGGCCGGAATATCTCCGAGGGGCGCTCGGTGGTTATGCCTATGGATTCAGGCTGGCAGGGCACTTGCCGCGACGCTGGCCCCGGTGCCGGAAATTACATCGAACATCGAGACAGCAAACACTGATACGGCAGATACTGCGTGTTTCGTTTTTTTGGCCATGGCGACCTCCTTCGTTACTCTCTGACCTGATGAGATCAGGTACAACAGTCGTGAGACGACTGCAATGAAAAAGGCACCGGGGCCAACGATCGCCCAAGGAATTGCACCTTGCCTGACCAGCCCAGCCAGCCTCAATCCATAGGCCTAAACAATCTACCACTCCCGCCTTCGCTCTTCTCAAATAACAAGCCAGAGGGATTGCACCGCCGGAAACTGCATCCAGCCGCGCACTAATCGGTCATGCCAGCATTTAGAAAGATAACGTTACGTACATTACGTTACGGAGCCGAAATGCGGCAGCGCGAAAGGTCCGAAAGAATGGATTTTTCCGCACTGCCAATTCTGCTCCGCAATCAAGTTCCCGCTGGCCCCTTCGACAGCATTTCGTGTTCATCCAGCATTCTTTCTTTTTCTGTCTTCTGACGTATGTGATTTCGCAGAAACGCCGATGTGATGGCGTAAGGCATAAAGTCCTCGCTGTGCTGGGCCGTCCAGCACTCCTCGATTGCCAAGCGGAGGTCGCGCCATCCTCGGCAGAAAGCGCCTCTGGCTCCGTCGTCCTTTTTAGGAAGACGGAGAATTTGCTCCCGAAAGAATTCGGTTGGCGCTATCTGAACTTCTTTGGGCCTGCGTCGCCAAATGCGGGAAATCACCTCGAAAACCCGGTAAGGCAACTGCACGAAATCAGAGCTTCTCTTCATTTTGGAGGTGCGGTCGCATGACTCGCGCCAACCCATATCGGGCAGGCCAGCCATTCCACGGGCCAACGGGAGCGGCTCGATTGCGTATCTGACTTCGCAAAGGAAATCGAGCAGTTGAGAGCAAAACCAATACGTCTCCTCGTTCTTGACCCTCTGATTTAGCTCTTTGGATTCCGCTTCCGCTCGGGCTAGTTTTTCGTCCAGGTCACGCAGGCGCTCCTTTTTCTCGTTGGCCTGTGCCTGGATTATTTCTCTATCCTGTCCGCTCGCCTCTCCCAGAGCCCTTTCGGCTTCGGTGCAAGATTGCGCAAAGCCAAAGCGGCGATTCCGCATTTCTTGGATTTGATGTGGCAGCTTCGCAGCCCTGATGCGGTCTGCTCGAAGCGTTTTCCTGTCTACCTCTTGCGGTGACCCGCGAAGGAAAACTTGAGCCAGATCGCGGCGGTTTCCTCCCTGGATGGGTTCGAACACCCTCCGCAAGTCTTCAATCGTGCCGCCTTTCCGGTTCCGAAACCCCAGCAAGTTGAAACCGATCTCCGGCCAGCATTCCTCGAAGAAGGAAAGCCAGTGGTTGAGGCCGCTCAGCAGAAAACTGTCTCCGACCGTGGGCCGACCCCTCTTCGGCTTTGCGGGTTCGGACGGACCGGGCAGCCAAGTCGTCAAAGGAACAAAAGACAATCCCCCGCCCTGTTGAGTGTCTGAAGAGCGGTTGCCGCTGTGTTCCTGCGCAGCACGGCCCCTTTTTCGTGTACCCGAGGGACGCTTTTTTGAAAACCTGTCAAGGCCTTCTTTCGGCTTTTGGCGTGCCTTTTTGCGTTTTGGCATTTTCCTGGTGTTCCCTTGGGAAGCCCGCCTGAATTTTACGGCGGTTCCCGGTAAATCACCCGGATTTTTCCGGCGGTTGCTCATCCCGAAACCACCTTCTCTGGGCCGCCAAACCCGGATTGCACTAAGTGACCGCTTATCCTGTACTTGCCCGATATGCGGCCATTCGCAACTGAGGCTGCTGTAGGGGCAAGGGAGAAGGATATGCCAACGATAACCGATCACAAGTTCCCCTGTCCGGTTTGCACGCGCTCGATTGAGGTGCGGGTGACGAAGAAAGGCAAACCGTACGTTACGTGCGATCCGTGCGGGGTCCAGATGTTCGTTCGCGGGCCTGCCGGAATTGCGGAGTTCGAGCGGCTGATCGAGCAGGGCAACCGGGACGGGCTGCCAGAGCGGCTGGCCGAGATGGAACGGCGCTACCGGCTGACCTGCCCGGAATGCGGCAACAAATTCTGGGCCGAACCGGGGCTGATCAAGACGAGCGGCTTCGACGGAAGCCTGAAAGGATTTCGATGCCCGCAAAAGGGTTGCGGGCAAATCGTGCCATGGGGAGGCAAACGATGAGGATCACAGTGGTTGGGGCAGCGGCAATCGTCCTGGCGGTGATCGCAGCAGTGCTGCTGATCCGCCATTTGGACCAGAAGAACAAGCCCAATCCAGGGCTGAATCCCGGTCAAAACCCGGCATAAACGGAGGGCCTCGAATCGAGGCATTGCAGGCACTTGCTTCTGGAAAAGACAACTCGCGAGCCTTCGCCCGAGCAAAAGGCGGAACGGGCCACGGGGAATGGAGCGCCACAAGCGGCCCTTCTGCCCGCTGCTCTTCCAGACGCGCGCCGTGATACCATTCTGCCCGCGACACCAAAGAGAGCGAAGAGAGGCAAATGCATGTCTCGTCGCTCTCAGGTGGGCAGCATCGAGAAAAGTGGCAAATGGTACGTAGTGCGGTTTTGGAAGGACGTTCCGGGGCAGGAGCAGCGGATACACGCCAGCGAGCGTATCTGTCCGGTCTCCGGTCCCGGCAGTCTGAACAGAACCGAACGTAGAAGACGGGCTCTTCAGATTGTGATGTCGAGTGGCGTGAACGATCCGCAGAAGTTCGCGGAAGCGACGGTCGGCACCACATTCAGAGAGCAGTCGGAGCGATTCATGCAGCAAGCCGCAGAGCGGAAGAGGCGACCGATTAAGCCAAAAACGTTGCAGGAGTGGCGATACTGCGTGGACAAGTGGTTAAACCCGCATCTTGGCGAGATGCCCCTTGCGGATGTTCATAACGGCGCTCTCAAGGCGCTGGTAGCGAAGATGGACGCCGCTGGGCTGTCTCCCAAGAGCATTAACAACCATATCGGGCTGGCAAAACAGGTCGTGGGATCGGCTAAGGACGAGAACGGAGAGCCGCTGTTTCCCCGCAAGTGGGACGCCGAGTTTATGGACTTGCCCACCGTAAGGAATCAGCGGAAGCCGAAATTTACGAGCGAGCAGGTGAGTTCACTACTGCGAAACGTCGTCGGCCAGAAACGTGTGCTGTACGCGCTCCTGGCAGGAACGGGGTTACGCATTGGCGAGGCGCTCGGGCTTGAAATCGACAAGCACGTCTCGTCAGACTGCCGTGTCCTGCATGTTCGCCAGTCCGTCTGGAACCGCAAACCCCAGGAACCGAAAACGGCGAATGCCATTCGCGAAGTGGACATCTGTCCCGCCCTGGCCACCATGCTCAAGGAATTCATCGGTGACCGTAAGAGCGGGTTCCTGTTTACGAGCGAAACCGGCCGTCCGCTGTCCGATACGAATGTGCTGCACCGCTCGCTTCACCCTGCCCTCAAAAAGCTGGGAATCGAGCAGTGCGGTTTCCACGCGTTTCGGCGGTTCCGGGCGACGTTCCTCAGCGGATGTCGGGTACCGGAGTCGTTGATACGATTCTGGCTCGGCCACGCCAGCAAGAACGTCACAGACGGGTATGTCCGGTGGGAACAAGAACCAGCGTATCGGCTATCGGTGGCTGATAGTGTTGGTCTCGGGTTCGAGCTTCCGCAGGCAGAGAGCCCAATTGTCCGTAATGTCCGTAGAAAATCGAGCAAAGCGGAAACTGTAGTGGCTGCATAAACGATAGAGCGAGGAAGGTTTGGAATGGTCGGGGCGAGTGGATTTGAACCACCGACCTCCTGGTCCCGAACCAGGCGCTCTAGCCAGGCTGAGCCACGCCCCGACGAAAAAAAACAGGTGTTTTCGTTCGGCGGACAGCGGAAAGAAAAGCCGAAAAAACCACCGGAGGCTTGAATTTAACATACCGGTGAGCGGGCTGGCCAGTCGGCGAGAGGATCGGACGCGCACCGCTTCGGCATAAAACGCGCTGGCGCAAAACGGCGTGGAAATTCCCTTCCGGACGAAGAATCGGCACCGGTGAAAGAGCGGATTTATAATCGGAAAGCTCAGGCGGCCAGGAGGTCGGAAATGCAACTCACGATTACGCAGGAAGAGGCGCAGGTTCTTTCCGATCTGCTGAACGCTTATTTGCCGGAATTGCGCGAAGAGGCTTACAAAAGCGAGAATTTCGCTTTGCGCGAGCAATTGCAGCGCCGGGAAAACGCTTTGCACGCGCTGCTCACGCGGCTCGGCGCGCTGCTCGGACAACCGCGTCCCTGCTGATCTGCGGAAACGAGCTACCAACGAGTGGGCAGCGGCACTGGCGCGCGACCGTTGCGTGGCGAATCGCGAAACATCAGCGTTCCCGAACGAGAGGAGACATGCAGCGACCATCCCCGGAGGAAACCAAATTGCTGCTCTGCGTGCACCACGCGTTCACGCTCTGGCGGCTGCCGGGCGACCTGCCAGCGCGGATCCGGGAACGCTGGCCGCAAATGAACGTGGAGGCGCTGCCGGATTCGACGCGGCTGGGCGAGGAACTCGAGGACGCGGACATTTACGTAGGGTTCTGGGCGCGGCCGGAACTTTTCCGCCGGGCGCGCAAGCTGCGTTGGGTGCACGCGACGGCGGCGGGCGTGAGCCAATTGCTGCACGCGGAATTCGTGGCGAGCGACGTGGTGCTGACGAACGCGCGCGGCGTGAACGCCGAACCGATCGGCGACCACACGATGGGCATGATCCTGGCTTTCGTGCGGCATTTGCCCAGCGCATGGCGACACCAGAAGGAACATCGGTGGGCGCAACAGGAAATCTGGGACGAACGGCCGCGGCCGATGGAACTGTGCGGGCAAACGTTGGTGCTGGTGGGACTGGGCGCGGTGGGCGGAGCAATCGCCAGGCGAGCGCGAGGATTCGGCATGCGAATTCTGGCGGTGACGCGCTCGGGCCGCGACGCAAAGGGGCTCGCGGACGAAACCTTCCCGGCAGACCGGCTGGATGAAGCGATCGGGCAGGCGGATTTCGTGGTGCTGGCCGCTCCCGATACTTCGGAGACAAAACATTTGATAGATGAACGGCGGCTGCGGCGGATGAAGCGGACGGCGTATCTGTTGAACGTGTCGCGCGGAGCGCTGGTGGACGAAACCGCGCTCGCGCAAGCGCTCGGCGAACACCGGATCGCGGGCACCGCGCTCGACGTGGCCGAACGCGAGCCACTGGACGCCGAAAGCCCGCTGTGGGAGATGGAAAACGTCCTCATCACGCCGCACATCGCGAACGCCAGCGAGCGACTGTGGGAACGGCAGGCGGCGATTCTACTGGAAAATCTGGAGCGATGGTTCGCCGGCAGAGAGCTTTTGAACGTGGTGGACAAGCAGCGCGGATATTGAATTCCGGCGCGGCACGCGCGCCGGAAAAACGCGAAAGTTCCCGAGAAACCTACCTCTTTTTCTTTTTTCTCTGGTCGGAAGCGCCGGCAGGTTTCGGGGCCATGTAACCCTCGCGGGCATAGATGTGATACTTCACTTTTTTATTGTGCTGATTGACGATGACGAGCGGCTTGCCGTCGGGCGCAACCAGCTGAACCTTGAGCTTGTGGTATTTGCCGTCGTTGGGATGATCGGAAGGCGTGTAAGCAATGCTGTACTGATCGCGGAGCGACTGGGCCACCTGCTCGAAAATGCCGGGCATTTCGCCATCGAAACGCGGGAACCACGCGCGGCCACCGGTGTAACGGGCGAACGCGCCCATCTGATTTTCGGCTTGCAGGAAATTCAAGCGCTGCATATTGCCGAGCAAGCCGCGCGCCTCGGCCCAGAGGTAAATGGGCTGGTCCACACCGACGGAAAAGATGGTGACGTCAGTTTCCTTAAGGCGGTTGAGCACCTGGTCGAGATTGTGATGGCTGAAGGTGTTCAGGCCGGAAGCGATCAAGAGAATCGCCTTTTTGCCCTTGACGTTTTCCAACCGATTGAGCGTGTAGAGGACCGCGTCGTAGAGGTCGGCTTCGCTGAAGCCGGGATAGACGAGCGACTGCAGGGCGTCACGAACGTCCATTTTGTTGCGGGTGAAATCCACAAGAATGTGCGGGCGCAGATCGAACGTGACCAGCGCGACCCAATCCTGCGGCTTCAATTGATTCAGAAATTCGTAGGCCCAGCTTTCGCCGGTGTAGGCGAACCAACCGTAGTAAAGCTGGCTGAATTCCATGAGGACAACGATGGTAATCGGAGCGTCGGAGGGCGCGAAATTGGAGATGGTTTGGGGAACGCCGTCATCGAGGATGCGGAAATTCTGCTGCTTCAGGCCGGGAATCGGATTGCCGTTGTCGTCGGTGACGACGACGTCCACCGTCACAATGTTGCGCTGCACTTTCACGGTGTATTGCGGCGGCTGCTCCTGCTGTTGGGGCGGCGGAGGGGGCGCCTGCGTCTGCGGAGGCGCTGTTTGCGGAGGCGTCTGGGAAGGCGGGGTGATCGGACCGGGACGTCCTTGCGCGAAAGCGGCGCCGGCGCCCGCGGCGAACAGAAGGGTTGCAACGGTCAGCGTGGCAAATGCATGCGTGAGTCTGGCCTTCCCCATGGGTCCTCGCCTTTCTCCAAAGCAGGATGCCGACAACTTCGGACGAGCGTCCCACCACGACCTCGGCTCGCTCAACAAAACGATTCTCTCACGCGGCGGCGGGCTTTGGCCACGCATTTAGGGCGGCGCGGAGGATGCGAAAGCGGCGGTCAGTTGACCCAGTCGTCGGGACGCGAAGGTGGCTTATCGCGATGGCGGCGGACGTAGTCGTCGTAGCGGCGGCGATTGCGTTGCACTTTCCAGTCCGAGTAACGATTGCGAGCCCGGTAGAGCATCGAACTGCGCCGCAGGTAGAACCAGCCGACGAAAATCGCCGAAAGATGGGTGAGGTGGGCGACGTGGTCGTTGGCTCCGCCCATGGTTCCGATGAATTCGATCGCGCCCATCAGGATGGCGTAAAAGCGCATGGGAATGGAGATAGGCAAGGGGAACAGCCAGACCTGGCGATCGGGAAACAGCAGCGCGGCAGCGGTGATCACGCCGAAAACAGAGCCGGAAGCGCCGATCGTCGGAATTACGGCCGTGCCCATGCCGTGCGGATCCATCAGAATTTTCACGAGGACCGTCACCAGGCCGGCTCCGACGCCGGTGAGGAAATAATAGAAATAGAAGCGGCGCTTGCCCCATTGGCGTTCGAGGTCGCAACCGAACATCCAGAGGAACAACATGTTCCAGAACAGATGCCAGAAGCCGCCGTGGAGAAAAAGGTAGGTGAACGGCTGCCAGAGCCAACCGTGGATGAACGCCCACGGCACCAGGCCAAACCACTGGAAGATTGCGTATTCGGCGCCGGGCCCGCCGACGTAGCGAATCAGGAGCTCGACCACGAGCACGGCGCTATTGGCGATCAGCAGCGTGGTGACGCCGGGCGTGATCCACTGACGCCAGTTGAACGGATAGTTCCTGTAACGATACGACGTTGCCATGGCTTAGAAAGAGTCTAGAAACAGCCTGCGCGGAAGTCAAAACGCGCGAGGGTGCCTGTCGGCAATCGGGCATCCCCGCGCGGAAACCTGGCGAAGAACGTGGACGGCGCAATCAGTTCATTTTCTTGCGGCCGAACGCGAATTGCGCGGCGAGCAGCAGGAAGAACATGACCAGAGCGAACCAGGGGCTGGCGGAAAGCGAGGGCAAGAGTTTCGGGCCGACATCAAAAGTGACGGGCCGCCAGATGTGATAGCGGAATTCGGGATCTTCGAGCAGCGCCACGACGATGCCGAACAGGCCGAAAATTCCGCCGCCGGCGATGAGTCCGCTGGCGAAAAGCGAGCCGGAATTGATTTCGCTCTCGGAACCGCTTTCGGGCTTGCGGCCGCGCTCAGCCAGCCATCGGACGGCGCCGCCGGCGAAAATCGTCGCGGTGGTGGCAATGGAAAGATAGGAGCCGACGGCGAAAGGCAGCGAGCGAATGCCGAGAAGCTCGACGACAACCACCAGGAAGACGCCGAGCAGGACGAGCCGCCAAGGAAGACGACGGGCGAGGATGCCGTTGATCACGGTCGCCATGAGGCGAGCCTGGGGCGCGGCGGCTTTTTCACTGCCGATGCCCTGGATCCACTGGATTTCGATTTTGCGCGCGGCGGGGTCGTAAAGGTACTTGCCGTCGGGGATGACGGGCGAGCCGAGGGCGTTGAGCAGGACGTAGGATTTGTGATTGAAATCGTAGCTCTGCTTTTCGACCGAGACGCCGGAGGGAAGCTGCTGGAGATCGATGGCCATTTCCATCGGCTTGTATTGTGCCAAGCCCACGTTCATCAATTTGAGCGTTCCGCCGACGGCGATGACGGAAGCCATCACGCCGATCATCAGAGCCACTTGCTGCTTCCACGGAGTGGCGCCGACCAGAAAGCCGGTTTTTAAATCCTGGGATGTGCCGCCGGCGTTGGCCGCGGCGATGCAAACCACGCCGCCAATGGTGAGCGCCAAAGCGGCGTAGTTCTGCTTCGTCCATCCGGCCATGAGGAAGACGGCGCAGGTGGCCATGAGCGTGGCAATGGCCATACCGCTGATTGGATTCGAACTGCTGCCGATCAGGCCGACGATGCGCGAGCTGACCGTGACGAACAGGAAACCAAAGACGACGACGAAGACGGCGGCGAGCAGGTTCGCGCCGAGGGTGGTCTCCGCGCCGGGAATCGGACGGAACGTAAGGAGAACCCACATCATCACCACCACCGCGAGCGAACCGAAAATCACGATTTTCATCGAGAGATCGCGCTCGGTGCGACTGGAGACGACAGGCGTTCCTTCGCGGCCCGCGCGAACGTTTTTCAATCCGGCGCGAAGCGCGGCCACGATCGTCGGCATCGTTCGGGCGAGCGTAATCACGCCGGCCGCGGCCACCGCGCCGGCGCCCATCGGGCGGATGTAACTGGCCCAAAGCTGGCCGGGAGTCATCTGCGGAATGGGAACGGTGCTGGGATAAAGCGCGAGGTGGGGCGCGAGCGAGCCAAAAAAGCGAATCGCCGGCATCATCACGAGCCAGGAAAAAACGCCGCCGGCCAACAGAAAACCAGCAATCCGCGGACCGATGATGTAGCCGACGCCGATGTACTCCGGCGTGATATTCGCCTGGAAGGAAGCGCCGGGCAGCCATTTGGGATCGTAACGCGGCGTGTCGGGCCAGAAGCCGAACGTTTCCATGAGCAGCGCGTAGGCTCCGCCGAGGCCCAGCCCCCAAAACACCTTGCTGGCGAAGGAGCCGCCGCGGTCGCCGGCGACGAGCACATCGGCGCAGGCCGTGCCTTCGGGATAGGTCAGATTGCCGTGCTCCTTGACGATCAGCTGGCGGCGCAGCGGAATCATCATCAGCACGCCCAGCCAGCCGCCGACGAGCGAAAGAAAGAAAACACCCCAGTATTCGAGCGGATAGCCGAGGAAAATCAGCGCCGGGAGGGTAAAGATCACGCCGCCGGCGATCGATTCACCGGCCGAGCCGGTGGTCTGAACGATGTTGTTTTCGAGAACGGTGGATTTGCCGAACGCGCGGAGAATGCTGATGGAAAGCACCGCGATCGGGATGGAAGCGGAGACGGTGAGGCCGGCGCGCAAACCGACGTAGACCGTCACCGCGCCGAAAAACAATCCGGCGAAAATCCCCAGGATGATCGCTCGCCAGCTGAATTCAGCGACTTTCGCTTCCGCCGGCAGGTAGGTGCGGAATTCGCCCAGCGGCGCCGTGGAGCTCCAACCGCGAGTTGCCAATGCCGCCTCCTTCATCCCCACGCTTGAGGATCGGAAAGCGAACGGGGAAGGTAGCATCAACGGGCGGGCAAGGCAAGAGCGGAACGCAGGAAACGAAACGGGACCGTCGCTGCGCCGCAGAAGAGCAGCTTTGGGGCTAAGAAGAGGGTTTCTCGAGGCGCTGGCGGACGCGGTCGCTGAGCAGCTTGCCATCGATCGCCTTGCTTTCGAGGCGCGCGCGAGCGGCCTTGATGACGGCTCCCATTTGCTTGGGAGAGACAGCGGCGGTTTCGGCGATGGCGGCTTCGATCGCGGCGTTCAGTTCGGTGTCCGTGGGAGCGGCGGGAAGATAGGCATCGAGAACGGCAATTTCGCGGGTTTCGCGATCGGCCAAATCCTGACGGCCACCCTGGGTGAACTGGGCGATGGATTCGCGGCGCTGCTTGACGAGGGATTGGAGGACCTGGACGGATTCGGCGTCGTCGAGCGGGCGCGTTTTTTCGACTTCCTTGAGTTTCAAAGCGGTTTTGACCATGCGGAGGACGCTCGAGCGGAGGTCGTCGCGCGCCTTCATGGCTTCGATCAGGTCTTTCTGAATCTGCTCGGTCAACGTCACGGGATTTTTCTCTCGCGGATCACTATAGCATAGCGGTGCCGACGGCCGACGCGGCGCGGGTGCAACGGCCGGGCGGAACGCGGTGGACTAGCGAATTTTCACGCGCAGATCGCGACCAGTCATTTCCGTGGGTTCGGGGACGGCGGCGATGCCGAGGATGGTCGGAGCGACGTCGCGGAGCGAGCCATCGTTCCGCAAGCCGAACTCGGGATCGTCGCTTGCGAGGATGAACGGAACGGGATTGGTGGTGTGATAGGTGTGCGGCCCGCCGGTGGCGGGGTCAATCATCGTTTCGGCGTTGCCGTGGTCGGCGGTGATGATCCAGGCGCCTCGCTTGGGGCCGAGCGCCCGGCGAATCGAGCCGAGTCCGGCGTCGACGGCTTGGACCGCTTTGATGGCCGCTTCGAGCTTGCCGGTGTGGCCGACCATATCGGCGTTGGCGAAGTTCATGATGATCGCGTCGAAATCGCCCTTTTCGATGGCGTTGACGACGGTTTCGGTGATGCCGGCGGCGTTCATTTCCGGCTGCAGATCGTAGGTGGGTACCTTGGGCGAGGGCACGAGGATACGCTCCTCGCCAGGGTACGGCTTTTCGATGCCGCCGTTGAAGAAGTAAGTGACGTGGGCGTATTTTTCCGTTTCAGCGACGCGAAGATTGCGGAAACCCATTTCGGCAAAGACTTGCGCGAGGATGTGCTCGAGCTTTTCCGGCGCGAGGACGTAGCGAAGCCACGGCCACGTTTTCTCGTATTGCGTCATGCCAGCGAGGAGCAGTCTTTGCGGGCGACGGGGGTCGGCGAATCCCTGGAAATCGGGCTCGACGAGCGCGCGGGTGAGCTGGCGGGCGCGATCGGCGCGGAAATTGAAGAAAATCAGCGCGTCTTCGTCGTGAACGCGCGCGACCGGTTCGTCCGAGGCGTCGGTGATGACGACGGGCTCGACAAATTCATCGGTTACGCCGCGCTCGTAGCTGGCGCGAATGGCGGCGACGGGATCGGGGGAGCGGTGCTGGGATTCGCCGTGGACGAGCGCCTTGTAGGCGAGTTCGATGCGGGGCCAGCGATTATCGCGATCCATCGCGTAGTAGCGGCCGGCAATGGTGGCGATGCGGCCGACGGAATATTCGCGCAATTTCTGCTGGAGCTGGCGGAGAAAGTCCTGGCCGCTGGTGGGAGGAGTGTCGCGGCCGTCGGTAAAGCAGTGGAGGAAAACGCGTTCGACCTTGTGCTCGGCGGCCATGCGGAGCAGCGCGTAGAGATGCGTGATGTGGGAATGGATGCCGCCGTCGCTCAAGAGCCCCATCAGATGGAGCTGATTCCGGCGGCCGCGCTCAATTGCCTCAACGAGCAGCGGATGGCGCTGAAATTCGCCGCTGGCGATCATCTGGTCCACGCGGGTGATGTCCATCTGGACGATGCGGCCGGCGCCGATATTCAAATGGCCGACCTCGCTATTGCCCATCTGGCCTTCGGGCAAACCGACCGACGGGCCGGATGTCTGGACAAGCGCATGGGGGAATTTTTCGAGCAGGGCGTCGTAATTGGGTTTGCGAGCGAGTGCGATGGCGTTGCCTTCGCGCCGGGGCGAATAGCCCCAGCCATCGAGCACGGTGAGAACAATGGGTTTGGGTCGTTTTGCCATGACTCCTCAGAATACACAGAATCGCGCGAGCGGGAAAACGCGCGGAGAAATTCAAAATTCCGCCGCGCCGAGGCAACGATCGCTCAGTCCCGAGTGGCGGAGCGAGGCTTGGCGCGCAGGACGTAGTGGTAAGGCAAGGACGGCAGCGATTGGGCCGTGAAACCCAGGCGCTCGAGCCGTTCGACGGCTTCCCGCGGGCTGTAGACGTGGTCGCGGGGAGGGCCAACGGGGCGGTCGGCTTCGGCGTTCCAATCAATGAAGAGAGCGAAGCCATTCGGAGCCACAAGGCCCGCGAGCGACGCGAGAGCGGCATCGCCGAGTTCGTGCAGTACATTCAGCGCGAGGACGCGGTCGGCGCGGCCGGCGAGGCAAGGCAGTTCATCGGGAAGAACGGCGCGGAGATTGGCGAGAGTGTGCGCCTGCGGCTTGGCGCGCAAGCGATCGAGCATGGCCGGCTGCTCATCGAGCGCGACGACGGAAACATCCGGGCGGGCTTGGGCGAGGCGAATCGCGAACGCGCCGGTGCCCGCGCCGAAGTCCACGAGGAAGGCGCCGGTGGGCAGATCGAGCAACGAGAGGATGGCGTCCGGCGGCAGGTATTCAAAACGCGAGGGATCATCGAGCTTGTCGGCGCGATGGGCGTCGAATCGTTCGGGCTGTTTGGCTCCAGAACGCTGAGGATCGTCCACTTCTGAAACCGGTTTGCGCCGATCGGACATTTCCGCTCCTTAAATCAATTGTTTCGCCGTCAGCGCGGCGACGGTTACGCCTTCGACGACGGACGCAGTTCCTCGATGCCCTTGACGGAAACTTCGACCGGGATTCCCTGCCGGACGCTTTGGGTGACGATGCAATAATCCTCGAAAAGGTCGAGACAGCGCAGCGCTTTCTGCCTCTCCGCTTCGGAGAGCCGGGGATCGATATCGACGCGGACGCCGGCGATGCGCAAGCGGCCGCGATCGTTGCGGGCGGTGCGGACGGTGACTTTTGTCCGGATGGGGCCGACTTCGATGCGTCCCTTGCGGGCGCAGAAGAGCAGGCTGGCCGAGAGGCAATTGCCGATGGCGGCAGCGAGTATGCGCGAGGCGTTCGGACCGGTTTCCTTGCCGAGCGGAGGCGGCTCGTCCATGACGAGCGGGGCAAAACGATCGCGATCGAAACGGATGCGGAAGGCGTAGTCTTCGGTCTGCTCCATCTCGATGGTGAATCCGAGTTCCGCGGTTTCGCTCGAAGAGGCGTTGTTTTTGGAAGTTTCTGCGCTCATGACGTTCGGTTCCCTTCGAACCATCATGGGCCTTCCTCGGCGGGAAACACAAGCCGCGCACGGGCGCCGCAGGTCAAACAGAACGCCACGCACAACACGCTTCCAAGAAAAAATAGTCCAGGCTTTGCCGCAATTGGCGACGAGATGAACGTGTTCTCGAAAGATGATGTCGGAGCGCAGGATGTGAGTTGCGCCGGGGGCGGGACGCTCAAAGTCCGGCCGCAGCGCCCTCATGCCCAACGGAAGCAATCCTCCGGCAGAACGAGGACAAGCACACGAATAGCGCCATCCTTGCCCGCAACCGGCAGGGCGCGTCCGCGCGAGGACGAACTATTTTTCCGCGCGTTCAGGCCAGCCCGCGAATTTCGCGTTCGCGCCGAGCTCTTCTTCGATGCGCAGCAACTGGTTGTATTTGGCGATGCGTTCGCCGCGCGAGGCGGAGCCGG
>JAKAOH010000151.1 GCA_021812285.1 Acidobacteriota bacterium
GTTCCGCTTCGAAATCGTCGAATCGTGAGCGAACCGGGGCCCGGAGGAGGTTAGCGCGATGTGCGGCATTGTGGGCTACATCGGCCCCAAGCGCGTTGTACCCGTCCTGATTGACGGTCTGAAACGCCTCGAATATCGCGGCTACGATTCGGCCGGCATCGCCGTCGTCGGCCGCAACGGCTCGCTCGAAATCCGCCGCGCCTCCGGCAAGCTGCGCAATCTCGAGGAGACTATTCGCCTCTCGCCGCTACACGGTGAATACGGCATCGGCCACACGCGCTGGGCCACGCACGGACGTCCCACCGAAGAAAATGCTCATCCGCATCGCGATTGCACCGGCGAAATCGTCGTCGTGCACAACGGCATCATCGAAAATTACCTCGAATTGAAGCAGCAACTCGCCGCCGAGGGCCATCGCTTCGTCACCGAAACCGACACCGAAGTCATCGCCCACCTCGTCGAAAAATTCTCGAAGGAGAAGCCGCTCGAGGAAGCCGTCCTCGCCGCCGTCCGCAATCTTTCCGGCGTCTACGCCCTCGCCGTCATCTCCTCGCGCGATCCCAACAAGGTTGTCGCCGCCCGCCTCGGCCCTCCCGCCGTCATCGGGCTCGGCCAAGGCGAATATTTCGTCGCCAGCGACATTCCCGCTCTCCTCCACCACACGCGCGACGTCGTGTTCCTCGCCGATGGCGACGTCGCCGTCCTCACGCCATCCGGCGTTCGCCTGATGAATTTCGACGGCCGCATGATCGAGCGCCCCGTTCAGCACATCACCTGGGACCCTATCCTCGCCGAAAAGGGCGGCTTCAAGCATTTCATGCAGAAGGAGGTTTTCGAGCAGCCCCGCGCCGTGCGCGATACCCTCCTCGGCCGCGTTTCGCTCGAAACCGGCCGCGTTTTCCTCGAGGAAATCGGCATCTCCGAATCCGATCTCCGCTCGCTTTCGAGCGTGCGCATCGTCGGCTGCGGCACCAGTTGGCACGCCGGCCTCGCCGGAAAATTCCTGATCGAGGAGCTCGCCCGCGTTCCCGTCGAAGTCGATTACGGCAGCGAATTCCGTTACCGCAATCCGATTCTTGACGATCGCAGCCTGGTCGTCCTCATCAGCCAGTCGGGTGAAACCGCCGATACGCTCGCCGCCCAGCGCCAGGCCCAGCAGCAGGGCGCGAAAACGCTCGCCATCTGCAACGTCGTCGGCTCCATGCTCACGCGCGAAGCCTCCGGCAGTCTCTACACGCACGCCGGCCCGGAAATCGGCGTCGCCTCCACCAAGACCTTCACCGCCCAACTCACCGCGCTGGCGCTCCTCGCCATTTACCTCGGCCAGGTGCGGGAAACACTCCCGCTCGAAGCGCGCAAGACCCTCCTCCAGGAACTCGTTCGCCTTCCGCACAAAATGGAAGCCGTCCTTCAGCACGATGAGGATCTCGACGAACTCGCTCGCCAGCTTTTCCGCTTTTCCGATTTCCTCTATCTCGGCCGTGGTATCCACTATCCGATCGCTCTCGAAGGAGCGCTCAAGCTCAAGGAAATTTCCTACATCCACGCGGAGGGCTATCCTGCCGGCGAAATGAAGCACGGCCCCAACGCCCTGATCGACGAAAACCTTCCCGTCGTGGTCCTCGCGCCCTGCGACCGTTCGAGCCTGTCCGCCGTCACGCGCTACGAAAAAAGCCTTTCCAACATCAAGGAAGTGAAGGCGCGCGATGGTATCGTCATCGCCGTTGTCAGCGAAGGCGACTCCGAGGCCCGCGAATCCTCCGATCACGCCATCGAAATTCCCGCCGCACCCGATCTGCTCGCGCCGCTGCTTGAAATCCTGCCTCTCCAGCTGCTCGCCTATCACATCGCCGTCCGCCGCGGCTGCGACGTCGATCAGCCGCGCAATCTGGCCAAATCCGTCACCGTCGAATAAGCCGCCCGCCGTTTTTTCGACGCAAAGCCCTCGAACGGACTACAATCTTCCGGTGAGCTTCGGCCGCAGCAAATTGCGTTTCGCTCCCGCTGTCTTCTTCTCCGCCATCGCCGCGGTGACCTGTGCCCTTCCGGCTGCGGCCAAATCCGCGCCGACATTTTCGCTCGCACCCGTCCAACACGGAACGAGTTCCGCTCTCGAAGGCCAGCAACCCGCGCCGCCGGGCCCTCCCGGCACCGGCGTTCTCGCCTCGGCGACCGCCACTGGTTCTTCGAAATTTTCGAGCAGTGAAATCATCGCCGCGAGCGGCATGAAGCAAGGCGAGCCGGTCACGCGCGCCACGTTCCAACTCGCCGCCAATCGCCTGGCCGAAACCGGGCTGTTTTCCGAAGTCCATTATCGCTATTCGAGCCAGGGCCAGAACGTCACCGTCCAGTTCCAGGTCGCCGATGCCAAAACGCTTCCCGTCACCTTCGATAATTTCCCCTGGTTCACCAACGACCAGCTCGACGCCGCCATCCGCCAATCCGTCGGCCTGTTCGACGGTACGGCGCCCGAATTCGGCACCTACGTGGACGAAATCGCCGCGGCGATCAAGCAGCAGCTCACGAAGCTCAACATCGCCGGCCGCGTCGAGCATCGCGTCATCGAGCGCCTGGTCGGCTCCGGCCTCGAAGTCCAGTTCCGGCTCGTCGGCCCCTCGCTGAACGTCGGCAAAGTGGAATTCACGGATTCGCTGGCCCAGCACGACGAGCGCGTTGCCGCCCGCCTGCAAGACCTCATCGGCAAGCCGTTTTCCCGCTATTACACCGATATCTTCATCACCGAGCAGGTTCGCCCCATCTATCTTTCCCAGGGATTTTTGCAGGCGGATTTCAGCCCTCCCGAAGCCCGTTTTTCCGGCAACCCGAATGGCCCCGAATTGAGCCCGGTGACCATCGTCGTCCCCATCAAGCCCGGCCCGCGCTACGTCTGGGGCGGGGCGCAATGGACCGGCAACACCGTCTTCTCCGCCGCCGCGCTCGACCGCATGCTCGGCTTGAGCACGGGCCAGACGGCTGACGGGCTCGCCATCGAAGCGGGCTGGCAGAAAATTCGCGAGCAGTATGGCTCGAAGGGCTATCTTGACGCCACGCTCGATCCCACACCGTCGTTCGATTCCGCCAAATCCACCGTCACCTATTCGGTCGCGATCAACGAAGGCCAGCCCTATCGCATGGGCAAGCTCGTCATCACCGGCCTCGCCGTCGAGGCCGAAAAGCGCGTTCGCAAGGCGTGGGAAATTCATCCCGATCAGACGTTCGATCTCGGCTACTACCACGCGTTCATGAACAGCATCGTCAAGGAAGCGCTCGCCGGCTTGCCGGTCCACTACCAGCGCATCGGCCACTACTTGCAACGGCACGAGAAAAAACACGTCGTGGACGTTCTGCTCGACTTCGAATGAACCGATTGCCCGCGCATTCGTTTATGGTAGATTCGCCTCAATGACCGAAATCGTTTCCATCGCCTCGGAAATTCAGGAGCCGCGGACCCTCGCCAAAGAGGAGCGCCTGCTCGGGTCGCTCGCCGCGCTCGATTCCGTTCTGGTCGCCTTTTCCGGCGGCGCCGATTCCGCCTATCTCGCCTGGGCCGCGCATCGCGCGCTCGGCCCGCGCGCACTGGCCGTCACCGCGGTTTCGCCCAGCTTTTCCGCGTACGATCGCGAGCAGGCCGAAATCGTTGTGCGCCAAACCGGCATGCGCCACGAATGCATCGAAACGCGCGAATTTGAGAATCCGCTCTACGTCGCCAACCAGGCCGACCGCTGCTATCACTGCAAGGACGAGCTTTTCCATCGCATGGAACAGCTCGCCCGCGAGCGCGGCGTCTCAGCGCTCGCCTACGGCATCAACGCCGACGACACGCATGATTTTCGTCCCGGCCACCGCGCCGCCGCCGAACATCAGGTTCTCGCGCCCTTGCTCGACGCTTCGCTCGGCAAAGCCGAGGTGCGTTGGCTCTCGCGCCGCGCCAGCCTTCCCACGTGGGATCGTCCCGCGTCCGCCTGCCTTTCCTCGCGCGTTCCCTACGGCACTCCGGTCACGCCGGAAATCCTCTCCCGCATCGAGCGCGGCGAGCGGGAATTGCGCCGCCTCGGTTTCCGCCAGTTCCGGGTGCGCGATCACGGCCGGCTCGCCCGCATCGAGATTGCTCCCGACGAAATGGGACGCGCGCTCGCTCCGGAAATGCTTCGCCAGTTCGTCGAAGCCTTCAAACCGCTCGGCTACGACTACGTCACGCTCGATCTCGAAGGCTATCGCCAGGGCTCGTTGAACGCCGAGCTGCGCAAGGAGCCGCGCCCATGAAAATTTCCGCCGGCGATCCCGCTCGCCGGGCTCCCGTGCCTTCCGCGATGTCCCTGCCGCCAGAGTCTCCGAGCGAACGCCAGGCGCCGATTCGCGCCGCTCGCCTCCTGCTCGCCGCTCCTCTCTTGTTCGCCGCGCTCCTCGCCGCCTGCATCGGACCCGGCGCGCGCGGCAGCTTCGACCGCACGCTCACCGTCAGCGGTCCCACGCAGCTCTACCTCACCAATGGTTCGGGCAATATCCGCATCCAGGCGGGAGCGCCGGGCCAGGTGAGAGTTCACGGTGATTTCACCGTGGGCAATTGGCCGTTCGCCAATCCCCGCCGCCGCGTCGCCGAAATCGAGCAGAATCCGCCCATCCGCCAGGAAGGCAGCCTGATTCGCATCGGCTATCCCGGTTACCGTTCCCACAACGTCGGCATTGATTACGTGATTGAAGTTCCCGCCGATACCGAAGTCCACGCCAGCTCCGGCTCCGGCGATTGTCGCGTCGAAAACGTCGCCGGCCCCGTCACCGTCACTTCCGGCTCGGGCAATCTTCACGCCCTGGGTATTCAAGGCGATCTCCACGTCACCGACGGCTCGGGCGACGTCCGTGTGAACGAGGTCAAAGGTTCGGCCAGCGTCACCGACGGCTCCGGCGAGGTGGTTCTCCACACCATCGGCGGCCGCGTCCGCGTTCTCAACGGCTCGGGCGATATCACGCTCACTGATCCCGCCGGCCCGGCTTCGCTTCACACCGGTTCGGGCAATGTTCGCGTCTCCGGCGCTTCGGCCGATCTTCGCGTTCGCGACGGCTCGGGCGACGCCATCGTTTCCGGCTCGCCCGCCTCGGGCGCGTATTGGGAATTGCATACGGGCTCGGGCAATGTCACGCTGGGCGTTCCCGCCGATGCATCGTTCCGTCTCGACGCGACAACCCATTTCGGTTCGATCCATTCCAGTATTCCGCTCACGATCGTCCAGCAGGATCGCCACGAACTTCACGCCGTCGTCGGCCAGGGCGCCGCGCGCGTTGGCGTTGAAACCGGCAGCGGTGATATTCGCGTCCACGCGTCCAGCCACTGACGCTCCCCGCCATTTACCCTGTGGTTCCTTAGTACTGTTTGCGTCTCGCGGCCCCGGCGCTACCGTTATCCCTATGCCCGAAAATGCCCACGGGGATTTCGACCGCGATTCCGCCGGCGCCGGCCACGCCGCGCTCGCATCCTCTTCCGCCGCGGCCGAGACCCCCGCTCCCGCCGCCGCGCCCAAACCCAAGCCCGATTCCGGAGTCGCCGGTCTTCTCGCCGCCGAACTCGCGCGTTGTCCGCTCGTTTCGCTCATCTACAGCGACCTCGACAATTTCAAATCGGTGAACGATCGTCTGGGCCACGAAGCCGGCGACCGCTGCGTTGCGAATTTCGAGCGTATCGCCGCGGAAATCATCGAGGGCCGCGGCCAATTGCGCCGCCGCTACGCCACGGGCGATGAATTCGTCTCCATCCTTCCCAATTTCACCGTTCCTGAAGCCGTCGCCGTCGCCGAGCGCATCCGTCGCAGCGTCGAATCGGCCGGCCTCGGCGGCGCCGTTCCCGTCACCGCCAGTCTCGGCGTCTATTCTTCCGAACTCGCGCCCGATGCTTCCGCCGACGACCTGCTACGCCGCGCCGACGAAATGATGTATCGCGCCAAGCAAACGAAAAACACCGTCGCCTTCCCCGAAGCCGTATCCGGCTCGCCCGGCGCCGCACAACTCGCCACCGAACTCGAAAAATGGGCGCGGAATTCCGAGCGCCGATGGGAAGCCGTGGTGCAGGATCGCGTTTCCGGCGAGAGCCGTCAGTTCTACTACGCTTCCGGCGCCTGGTCCCTCGCCTACGCCGTTCCGGCCGGCAGCGTCC
Organism: Acidobacteriota bacterium; assembly: GCA_021812285.1. Taxonomy (GTDB): domain Bacteria; phylum Acidobacteriota; class Terriglobia; order Acidiferrales; family UBA7541; genus JAKASX01. Next base: position 6,146 of record JAKAOH010000151.1, read on the forward strand.
GTCTTTCGCTCTCCGAACTGTTCGAATCTCTGCGCAAAATTCCCGGCCGTCCCCGTTGCATGCGCCCCTGGCGCGTTCCGCTCGGTCAGGATTATCGCCCTTATCCGTTCGAAGGCTCGCTCGAGTGCTGGCCCACGTCTTCGCCGGACGGCTATTCGCCTGAATTCTGGCGCGCTTCGCCCGATTTGCGTCTCTTCTATCTGCGGAAATATCAGGAAGACGAAATCCCCGGCACGGGTCAAAGCCTGTTGGCTTCGGGGAAATTCGTCGCCGTCGCGCCGGTCTGGCGAATCGGCGAATGCATTCTCCACGCCGCGCGTCTCAGCCGCGCCTTGGGCGTGCCGCCGGGTCCCGTGGCGTTTCGCTCGCGCTGGACGGGCGTGCGCGGCCGCCGCATGGCCCGCGCATGGGATGCTGCTCCGGATGCCAATCACGAATGCCGGCAGGACGTCGTGGAATCGGAAGCCGTCGCCCCAGTTTCGGATCTGGAAGTCAGACTGGCCGAAATCACCGCCCAACTCGTCGCTCCGCTCTACGAAGCATTCTCGCTGTTTCGTCTGGAGGAAGATTCTCTGCGTCAGGAAATCTCCCATTTGCTCTCCGATTGCGCCGGCTCCGGCTGAAATTTCGCGCCACGCCTCGTCGTCATGCGGCAAGGGCCACGTCCCGCGCCGCGCGTATCGTATTCACGTGGATTTGCACCGTGTCTTCCACGCGGCGGGCGTACCCGCCCGCCAGCGTGACGGCCAGCGGCACTCCGCGGCGTTTCGCCGCTTCCATCACTAGATGGTCGCGCCGCCGCAAACCCACCATCGAAAGGGAAAGCCCGCCCAGTTGATCCTGTTCGTATGGATCTGCGCCGGCGATGTAAAAAATCAGCTCCGGCGGAAACGCCTCGAGCGCCCGCACCAGGTGCGATTCCAGCCGCGCCAGGTAATCTTCGTCTCCGATTCCATCCGGCAGGTTGATGTCCATGTTCGAGGGCGGCTTGGGAACCGGATAATTGTTTTCCTGATGGATCGACAGCGTGAAAACGGTTTCGTCGTCCGCGAAAATCGCCGCCGTTCCATTTCCCTGATGCACGTCCGCGTCCACCACCATCGCCCGCGCGATCGCTCCGTCCGCCTGGAGCCGCCGGATGGCGATTGCCACGTCGTGAATCACGCAGAATCCTTCTCCGTGATCGGCAAACGCGTGATGGAACCCTCCGCCCAGATTCACCGCGAACGAATTTTCCAGCGCCCGCCGCCCCGCCAGAGTGGACCCGCCCGCAGCCAGCCACACCGCGCGGATCAGTTCTTTCGAGTACGGAATTTCCAGCCGCATCAGCTCCAGTTGGCTCAGGTTTCCCGTCAGGAGTTTTTCCACGTATTCCGTGGTATGCACGCGCAGCACGTCGGCGTTGCTCGCCGCTTCCGGCTCCAGAAAATCGTCTGCCGCGGCGACTGCCTGCTCCACCAGCGCCTGCCGTACCAGCCTGTATTTTTGCGAAGGGAAAACGTGCGCGCCCAGATGCAGATCGTAGGCGTCGTGGTAGACGATTTTGAACGGCAGCGCCATCGCCGCTAGCCTACGCCGCGCGACGCGGTCGCGCCACACGCGACGTCGCACCTGTCAGTGCGAGGTAAGAATGTACGGTTCGTGCAGAGTAGAAATGCCCGGTTGCGTCGGAGCAGGAAAGCGCGGCGAAATGGGCACGAACCGGAAGGCGCCAGCGAGTGCGGGATAAGCCGGGACCGCTCAGGAGGCCGGGGGCGTTGAGCGAAGCAAAAGGAGGGTGTCACTCGCGGGGCCTGGCGAAACGGGTTTCTTTTCCCTGTAATGCCCGTATTTTCAATGGAATACGCGCTACTGGGTGGACGGTGGAGGGCGTCACGAGAGCGGTGTTTTGTTTCTTCCCGATTCGCTCGAAAGCCGCATTGGTATTGGGGATTTGTTGACCGAGCGGATTTGGGCCGGTCACCCTGGGGCTTGGCCGCTCCCGTGGGCTCGAATGGAACGGTGACGGAAGTTCGGACCATGAGTTTTCTCCTCCATCTGCTGCTCGGGGTGGCTGCTCCAGGTTTAGGCGGATTAACGATCCGCCGCTTTTTCGCACGCGACGACATTTTCGCGCGATGCGACTCGGAGCGCGAGGAGTGGTTCTACGTAAGGAGGCGAGCGGAGTTCCGCGGCGCTATGGAACGAGAGCGGGATCGGAAACGGTGGCTGGGCCATTGCGGAGCACGCGAATGATTCCCGTTTGGTCGGCGAAATACGATTCGCCATCAGCACCACCAGTGCTCGACGGGACGGCGGAAAGCGTGTAGTCCTCGTAGTGGCCGCTCTCGTCGCGGTTCGCTGCGGCGTAGGTCAGGCGGTAGCCCGCCACAGCGGGGAGGCCAGGCGTGGTTGTCGGGTCTGAAAAGGCGGCGCTGCCTCGAGGGCATGCCTTTTCGGGCGAGGGTTTCAGGGCGTCCAAGCTTTCCGGGTAACCGCTGCATTCCATCCGGTAGGTGCTCAGTTCGTTGGTCAGAGTGCGCATCTTTGCCACGATGGTGGTTTTGTGGGCCGCCTGCAACATTGGCGTAATCCTGGGAAGCGCAATCGCGACGACGATCAGCATGATCGCGATGACGATCAGAAGTTCGAGGAGGGAGAAACCGTCGACGCCGGCTCCTTCGCCGAGATTACCATGAACATGCGGTTTCAGGTGAACTGAACTCTGCTTGGTGAAGAAGCAATGGGTTTGTACTTCTGCGGGCCCGCGCGAACTGGGCGCGGCATCGGCGGCGCACTCGGCGATGAATTTCGACTCCAGGGGAATACGGGCCCTCGTCGAATCGGCTTTTTTCGTGGAAGGCACTCTCCGTCCCCAGTCGGTTCCTCCCCGAATACTCGGGTCATCGATTACGCCTAGGG